>JAZSJS010000087.1:0-45627 GCA_045534435.1 Eubacteriales bacterium | reverse complement strand
ACTGGGGAGCAAAGAGCAAGCACTTCAAGATGGCTAAGCAGGCTGTAATGAAGAGCGGCAACTATGCATTCATAGGCCGTAAGCAGAAGAAGAGAGACTTCAGACGTCTTTGGATCGCACGTATCTCTGCACAGGCAAAGGTAAACGGCATGAACTATTCTACCTTCATGCACGGTCTGAAGAAGGCAGGCATCAACCTCAACCGCAAGATGCTCGCTGAGCTGGCTGTTTCCGACAAGGAAGCATTCGCAGCACTCTGCGCACAGGCAAAGGCGGCTCTCTGAGTCAAACAATCGAAAACCCGATGAATTCATCGGGTTTTTGTCATTGATAGAGATCTTTCAATTTGACAGGAAATGCTGAAAAAATGACAAAAAGGAGGGCTTTTTGATGTTTTTCGGTGAGGAAGTCATTCGTTCCAGACAGAACCGAACGGTGGTTGAGATCTGCAAGCTTGCGGACAAAAAGGGGCGGGAAGCAACCAAAACCTTCCGCTTTGACGGGATCAAGCTCTTCGAGGAGGCCGTCAAAAAGGGGCTGGAGATCACGCTGGTCGCCTTGCGCGAGTCCAGCGTCGACTCGGTGTGTGAGCGACTTCGTCAATCGGTTGGCGCGTCTTTTGAGGGCGTTGGTCGTGTTTTGGTGCTTTGCGACGATCTTTTTGATAAAATTTCGGAAGAAAAATCGCCCGAGGGCATCATCAGTATTGCAAAATATATTGACAAATTCCAAAAAAATGTTACAATATATAATAGCGCCGATTTTTTCAACATGAAAAACGAGCGCCTGGTCCTCTTGGAATCGGTGCGTGATCCCTCCAACATCGGAGCCATCATTCGCAGCGCTGCGGCGATCGGAGCAGACCGCCTGATCGTGAGTGCGGACTGTGCGGATGTTTACAATCCGCGTGCGATCCGCGCCTCAATGGGAACACTGTTCGATCAGCCGATCGACCGTGTGGAGAATCTTCCCGACGTCATTCGCGGCTTGCGCGAGAGCGGTCGTCGCGTCTTTGCGGCGGCATTGAATGAGAACGCGGTGCGCTTGGGGAGCTTTGCCTTGCGTGACGGTGACTGCGTGGTCATCGGCAACGAGGGACATGGGCTTTCCGACGAGACGGTTTCTGCCTGTGACGGCAGTGTGATCATTCCCATGACCTCCCGCGCGGAATCCTTCAACGCGGCAGTGGCGGCGTCGATTTTGATGTGGGAGTTTATCGGACAACCGAGAGGATAAAAAAGAAAACGAGAAAGGAGCAAAACGATGGGACAAAAGGGAATGCTGTTCTGGGTGTGGCTTGCAGAGCGCTTGGGCGCGGCAAACCGGGATTTTACAAAGCTGATTGCGTTGTATGGCAACCCCTATGAATTGTTTCATGCAGAGGATGGAGAGCTGGAACGCTTGGAAGGCATCCACCCGCGCACGCTTGCGCTTCTTTCGAACAAGAGCCTGGATGCCGCAACGAAGATCCTGGATACCTGCGAGAGATTGGGGATCGGAATCCTGCCTTACGGTGACAGGTGCTATCCGATGGCGCTTCGGGAATTGCGCGATCCTCCGATCGTGCTGTATTACGTCGGTGAGCCGTTGGAATTTTCCGATCTGCTTTGCATCGGTATGGTGGGAACGCGCCGCATGAGTGAATATGGACTGAGGCGCGCGTATAAACTATCTTACGAGCTTGCAACGGCAGGCAGTGTGGTCGTGAGCGGAATGGCGGCGGGGATCGACGGTGTGTGCGCCGCGGCAGCCCTTGCGGCAGGCGGCAAGACCGTTGCCGTGCTGGGATGCGGACTTGACGTCGTCTATCCGAAGCATCACAGAAGGCTGATGGGCGCGATCGCCAAGCAGGGCATGATCCTTTCAGAGTATCCTCCGGGGACACCCCCCAATCATTATCAATTTCCCGTGCGCAACCGCATCATCAGCGGACTTTCTCAGGGAACCGTCGTCGTTGAGGCGGGGATCGGAAGCGGATCGCTGATCACGGCGAGAAACGCGATCCTGCAGGGAAAGGACGTGTTTACCGTTCCCGCGAACATCGATTCTCCGGGTGCGGAGGGCACCAACGGACTTTTGCGTGACGGCGCGCATCCGGTGATCGAGACGGAGGATATTTTGCGACGCTACCGCGGACTCTACGGTGACGTATTGAAGCGGAACACGTTCGGGGACAACACGCGCGCATCCATTCCGGATCTGCGGTATCTGGCAGAGCTTGGTGTGATCGAATGGAAGGATCCCGGAGCAGGGAAAGCGGAGACGGAAAAGACGCCTGCCGTGACGCAGGAGAAGCCGAAGCGGACTGCTTCGAAAAAAAGTGCCGTCAAAGAGAAAAAGACGGCCGTTGAGCGAGAGGCTGCGGGCAAAACCGCGGCAGATCCCCCCGAGGAAGTCGGGAGACAGACGCCGGACGAGGTTTTGAAGTCACTGCCGGCGATTCAGGTCGCGATCCTCAAGGCGATCCCCGACGATCGTGCGGTCACGGTGGACGCGCTGAGCGGGATGGGATTTCCATATGGAGATCTGATCTCCGCATTGACGATGCTTGAGATCCTGGGGCTGATCCAAAAGCTGCCGGGAGCATTATATACGAAAACTTAACGCAACAAACGCAACAGAAGAAAGGAACTGCAAATGGCACATAATCTGGTGATCATGGAGTCTCCCTCCAAGGCATTGACCGTGAAGGGCTATCTCGGAACCAACTACAAGGTGATCGCTTCGTTCGGTCACGTAAGAGACCTCCCCAAGAGCTCGCTTGGTGTTGACATTGAAAACAATTTTGAGGCGCACTATATCAATATTCGAGGCAAGGGCGACCTCATTAAGGATATTCGCAAGGAAGCAAAGGCTGCGAGCAAGATCTTTCTCGCAACCGACCCTGACCGCGAGGGAGAGGCAATTGCCTGGCATCTTTCGGTGGCACTCGGAATCCCGTTGGAAAAGACGCAGAGAATCTGCTTCAACGAGGTCACCAAATCCGCGGTCAAGGCAGCGATCAAGAATCCCCGTCAGATTGACATGAATCTGGTCAACTCTCAGCAGACACGCCGCATTCTCGACCGCGTGCTTGGCTACAAGCTCAGCCCTCTTCTTTGGAAGAACGTCAAGAGCGGACTGAGTGCCGGTCGCGTGCAGTCGGTCGCGACGCGCATCATCGTGGAGCGTGAGGAGGAGATCCGTTCCTTCGTTCCCGTGGAGTATTGGTCGATCGATACGATGCTTTACGATCCCGAAGGCAAGAAATTCAACGTTCGCTTCTGGGGAAACAAGGACGGCAAGATCCGTCTGAACAACGAGAGCGAGGCGCGTGCGGTTGCCGACGCGGTCAACGGACGTGAATACGTCGTGGAAACCGTCAAGAAGGCAGAAAGACACAAGATGCCCGCCGCTCCCTTCATCACCTCGACTCTGCAGCAGGAGGCGTTCCGCAAGCTGGGCTTCCAATCGCAGCGCACTATGAAGGTCGCGCAGGAGCTTTACGAAGGAATCAACCTTGGCTCCGAGTTTGGCGGCGTACAGGGTTTGATCACCTATATGCGTACCGATTCGGTCCGCATTTCCGCCGATGCACAGGAAAGTGCAAGAGAATTTATCAAGCAAAAATACGGTGACGATTATTGCCCCGAGCAGCCGCGTCAGTTCAAGACGAAGGCAGGCGCGCAGGACGCGCACGAGGCGATCCGTCCCTCTCGCGTGGAGCTTGAGCCTCTGCGCATCCGCAAGCAGCTGACCTCGGATCAGTATAAGCTTTATAAGCTGATCTGGGAGTGCTTCATCGCCAGCCAGATGGAGTCTGCCGTGCTCGATACCATTACGATCGATTTCGGTTGTGCGGGATATATCTTCCGTACCAGCGGATATTCGGTTCATTTCCCGGGTTATATGGCGGTCTATGAGCAGAGTGAGGAGGAGTCCAACCGCAACGCGGACGATCTCACCGAGGTCAAGGACATCCGTCTGCCCGAGCTTTCTCAGGGTCAGGCACTGAAGGCGGATGATGCCAACCTGACGCAGCATTTCACCGAGCCTCCCGTCAGATACAACGACGCGTCGCTGGTTCAGATGCTCAAGGATCTTGGCATCGGACGTCCGAGCACCTACGTTGCCATCATTTCCACCATTCGCTCGCGCAATTACGTCAAGCTCGAGGGCAAGGCGTTCGTTCCGACCCCTCTGGGTGAGGTGACCAACCGACTGATGCTCGAAAACTTCTCGTCGATCGTGGACTACGGCTTCACCGCCGAGATGGAGAATGACCTCGACAAGATCGAGGAAGGAAGTGCCACCATGAATGCCGTCCTCGACGCGTTCTGGAAGGATTTCTCGGTTCAGCTGGAGAAGGCGGAAAAGACCATCGGAGAAAACACCATCGAGATTCCGCCCGAGGAGACCGATATTATTTGCGACAAGTGTGGTAGCCGCATGGTGGTGCGCAACGGACGCTTCGGCAAATTTGCCGCTTGCCCCAACTATCCCACCTGCCGCAACACCAAGCCCCTGACGGCTCCCGCAACCGAAAACGAGAGCGAATCCGAGGAGGCAGAGGAGAAGAAGCCTGTGGTGATTGCCGATTTCAAGTGTGAGAAGTGCGGATCGGACATGGTGCTTCGCACCGGAAAATTCGGAAGCTTCTATGCTTGCAGTCAGTATCCCAAGTGTCGCTTTACCAAGGCGCGCGTCAGAGAGACCGGTGTGGACTGTCCCAAATGCGGAGCAAAGGTCATCACGAAATTCGGACGCAATCATACCGTGTTTTACAGCTGCGAAAAATATCCCGAGTGTGACTTCTCGTCCTGGGATATGCCCGTGGCAGAAAATTGCCCCAATTGCGGCAAGATGCTGTTCCGCAAAAAGGGAAAGAATCTTTTGATCTGTCACGAGGACGGATGCGGATATTCTCGCGAATATCAAGATGCTACCCCGACCGCAGAGGAGCAGTGAGACGCGATGTCTGCAACGATTGATATTTACGGAGCGGGGCTTGCCGGCTGCGAGGCGGCATGGCAGGCGGCGCGGGAGGGCGTTCAGGTTCGACTTTTCGAAATGAAGCCCGAGAAATACACGCCCGCGCACCACAGCCCCGCGTTTGCCGAGCTGGTATGCTCGAACTCCTTGCGCTCGGACAGCGTTTCCAACGCAGTCGGACTTCTCAAGGAGGAAATGCGGCGCATGGGCTCGCTGATCATGGAAGCGGCAGACGCGACGCGCGTGCCTGCAGGATCTGCCTTGGCGGTGGACCGCGTGCTGTTTTCACAATATATCACCGATCGCATCGCGGCATGCCCCAACATCGAGGTGATCTCTCGCGAGATGGATCACGTGGAGGAGGGGAGAGTGACGGTCATCGCGACGGGGCCTCTGACCTCTGAGGCAATGTCGGACTATATCTCGAATCAGCTGGGATGCGGAAGCCTGCATTTCTTTGATGCGGCTACACCGATCGTGGATTTTTCGACGGTCAATATGGATATTGCTTATTTTGCTTCGCGTTACGACAAGGGCGATGCCGATTATATCAATTGCCCGATGAATGAGGAGCAGTATGATGCGTTTTACAAGGCGTTGATCAGTGCGGAGGAGGCCGAGCTGAAGGAGTTTGACCGCAAGAGCCAATCCGCACCCAAGGTCTTTGAGGGCTGTATGCCCGTGGAGGTCATGGCAAGACGCGGATACGATACGCTGCGCTACGGTCCGCTGAAGCCGGTGGGCTTGATCGATCCCCGCGTGGGGAAGGAGGCGTATGCCGTGGTGCAGCTACGCAAGGAAAACCGCGAGGGAACGATGTTCAATCTGGTCGGCTTTCAGACACATCTGACCTTTGGTGAGCAGAAGCGTGTTTTTCGCATGATTCCCGGCTTGGAGAACGCCGAGTTTCTGCGTTTTGGTGTCATGCACCGCAATACCTACCTCAATTCTCCCGACCTGCTTTCTCCGACCTATGCGATGCGCGAGCGCCCCGACGTCTTCTTTGCCGGACAGATGACCGGCGTGGAGGGCTACGTTGAATCGGCGGGAAGCGGATTGCTCGCCGGAAAGAATGCGGCAAGACGTGCACTTGCGCGTGAGGCACTCTGCCTTCCCGAGGAAACGATGCTGGGCGCGATGGCGAATTACGTCAGCCGCGGCGGTGTGGGAGCCTTTACCCCGATGAATGCCAATTTCGGCTTGGTTCCGCCGCTCGGTTACCGTGTCAAGGGCGGAAAGGTCGCGAAAAACGAGAAAATCGCGGCGCGCGCACTCGAGTGCTTGCAGCCGTTTTGTGAAGAAGAGATCTGATCTTCTCCATGGAGGACATATATGAAAATTATCGTTGACGTTATGGGAGGCGACAATGCTCCCGAGGAAACCGTAAAGGGATTTATCCAAGCCGCCGCAGAGCTGGAGGCGGAATTTGTTTTGGTCGGCGATCGGAACGACATTGAGCGGATCGCAAAGGAAAACGGCTTCGATCTGCAGGGTGTTGAGATCGTTCACACCAATGACGTCGTCAGTATGGAGGACGATCCCATCACGGTGACACGCAGCAAGCCCGACTCCTCGATGGTGACGGGACTGAGGCTGCTCGCCGAGGGGCGGGGAGACGCCTTCGTCAGCACGGGAAACACCGGCGCGCTTTTCACCGCCGCGACTCTGATCGTGCGCAAAGCAAAGGGGGTACAGCGTGCCGGCATCGGTGCGGTCCTTCCCGGAAAGAATCCCTTTTTGCTGCTGGATACGGGAGCGAACGTGGTGGTGACCGAGGAAAACCTTGAGCAGTTTGCCGTGATGGGATCGGCATATATGCACAAGATGTACGGCATCGAGCGTCCTCGCGTGGGACTTCTCAACAACGGTGCCGAGGAGTGCAAGGGAACCGATCTGCAGCGCGCGGCTTACAAGCGCCTGTCTGCCAATCCCGACGTCAATTTTGTCGGAAACATTGAGGGCAACATTCTGCCGTTCGGTGCTTGCGACGTGCTGGTGACCGATGGCTTTACGGGCAATATTCTGCTCAAGAGCGTGGAAGGCGTCGGCAAGCTGATGCTGGGCATGCTCAAGGAGGTCTTCACGACATCGCTCGCGACGAAGCTTTCGTATTTGATGCTCAAAAAGCAGCTGAGATCCATGAAAAAAACGCTGGATTCCTCCGAATACGGCGGCGCGCCGATCCTCGGACTTGCCAAGCCCGTGATCAAGGCGCATGGCTCTTCCGACGCCAAGGCATTCAAGAATGCCATTCGACAGGCGGTGGAATTTGCCGGATCGGGTGCGATGGCAGAGCTGGAGGCGGCAACCGAGGCGTTTGCCGCACGCAAAAAGGCCGAGCGCGAGGCAGCCAAGCAGGCGACAGAGCTTTGATTGCCGTTTGACTTTTTGGAAAGGAGTGCAAAAATGACACAGCCGTTGGAAGAATTGCAAAAACGCATCGGTTACCGCTTCCGGGATTCTGCGCTTTTGAAGCAGGCGATGACACACTCGTCGTATGCCAACGAAACCGGGGCACACAATCATCATCTGCTTTGTAACGAGCGGCTTGAGTTTTTGGGTGATTCGGTGCTTTCGATCATTACGAGTGATTATCTTTATCAAACCTTTCCCAACCTGCCCGAGGGAGACCTGACGCGGATGCGTGCCGCCGTCGTTTGCGAGGAGGCGCTGGCATCCTATGCGAGACGGATCGGTTTGGGTGAATTTCTGCTTCTCGGAAAGGGCGAGCGGAATACGGGAGGTGCCGACAAGCCCGCGGTGATCGCGGATGCCTTTGAGGCAACGCTTGCGGCGATCTATCTCGATGCGGGTGCGATGCAGGGAATTGCTCAAGTGGCGGAATTTCTGTTACCCTTCATCGCAGAAGCGGTGAAGAATCTTCCCGATGCGGGAGGCTATCATGCCGACTGCAAATCGAGATTGCAGGAATTTGTGCAGAAGGATCAGGGAAAGCTCGAGTACCGACAGGTGGGAGAGAGCGGTCCCGATCATGACAAGACCTTTGCGGTGGAGGTTTATCTCGATTCCAACCGCATCGGCAGCGGCAAGGGACACTCCAAGAAGAGCGCGGAGCAGGCAGCCGCCCGTGATGCACTCATGCTGTTCGGCATTGAGAGCTGACATGGCGCATCGCAATATTCCGATTTTTATTCCACACCTTGGGTGTCCGAACCAATGCGTGTTTTGCAATCAGCGTTCGATTTCGGGCTGCTCGGAGTTTTGTGAGGAGGACGTTGCGCGACAGATCGACCGCGCGCTCCGGACGATTCCGACGGGCACCGAGACCGAGATCGCGTTTTTTGGCGGATCCTTCACGGGAATCGACCGTGGACTGATGTGCCGACTGCTGGATACGGCAGAGAGATACGTTCGCACGGGAACAGTGGCTTCGATTCGCCTCTCCACCCGTCCGGACTATATCAACGACGAGATCCTGGAGATTCTTTCGCATTACTCGGTGCGCGTCATCGAGCTCGGATTGCAAAGCATGGACGACACCGTTCTGCAAAGGACCAAAAGAGGACATACCTCCCATGATGCGCGCAAGGCTTGTGTTGCGATCAAGCGCGCCGGATTTTCGCTCGTGGGGCAGATGATGATCGGCCTTCCCGATGCGACACCGGAGAGTGAGGCGGCAACGGCGCGAGAGATCGTCGCGCTCGGCGCGGACGCGGCAAGGATCTATCCCACCGTGGTCTTTTGGGATACCGAGCTGTGTGAGATGGTGAAAAACGGTGACTATACACCGCTTTCCGCAGAGGAGGCCGTTTGTCGCTCGGAAAAGGTTCTTCGGATCTTTTCATCGGCAGGCATTCCCTGTATCCGGATCGGTCTTTGCGCCGGGGAGGGCTTGACCTCCGAGGCAAGCGTGATGGCGGGACCGAATCATCCGGCGCTCGGAGAGATGGTCTGGAATGCATATTATTATCAGGAAATCCTGACTGCTCTTGACCGCACGGATCTGCGCGGAAGAGAGATCGTGCTGTACGTGCCTCAAAAAGAGATCTCCAAGATCGTGGGGCAGCACAGGACAAATATCAAAAGACTGTTGCGGGAGACCGACACCCGTATTCGTAAAATCGTCGGTGAGAAAGAGGGGCGAGGGATCGTTGCCGCAGCATGGCAGGAGGCTCGCCGAGAGGAGGAACAACCGTGTATCTGAAATCGTTGGAAATGCAGGGCTTTAAGTCCTTTCCCGACAAAACCAAGCTCGTTTTCGAGAATCATCCCGACATACAGGTGATGGGAATGGATTCTGCCGAGGGCTCGGCACAGGGCGTGACGGTCATCGTGGGTCCGAACGGCTCGGGAAAATCCAATATTGCCGACGCGATGCGTTGGGTTTTGGGTGAGATCTCATCCAAATCTCTGCGCGGATCGAAAATGGAGGACGTGATCTTCGGCGGTGCGGACAGCCGCCGCCCGATGGGTTATGCCGAGGTGTCGGTCACCTTTGATAATCGCGGAGAATTTGCGAAGCTGGACTGTCCCTACGACGAGGTCACCGTGACCCGTCGCTATTACCGCTCGGGAGACAGTGAATATTTCATTAACCGCAAGGGTGTGCGTCTGAAGGATATTTACGAGCTCTTTATGAACACCGGTATCGGACGCGACGGCTATTCGATCATCGGACAGGGACGAATTGCCGAGATGGTATCGAGAAAGAGTGAGGAAAGACGCAGCACCTTTGAAGATGCGTCGGGAATTGCAAAATACCGCTACAAGAAGAACGAGGCGGAGCGAAAACTCAAGGATACCGAGGACAATATGGCGCGCGTCAACGACATCTTCCTGGAGATTTCGGGGCGCATCGGACCCTTGCAAAAGGAGGCCGAGAAGGCAAAGCGCGCGATCGAGCTGATGGAAAACAAGAAAAAGGCTGACGTCAGCCTTTGGCTTTACGACACAGAAAAGCTGCGCGTTGAGCTGACCGCGGCAGAGGAGGCATTGCAGCACGCGACTTACGATCTGGACGCGGCAGAGGATGCCATCCAATCGCTGGAGACGCAAAATGCCAAGCTGTTTGAGGCATCTCAGGGAAGCAAAATGGAGTCCGAGGTTCTTTTGACCAAGATCCATGAGCAGACCGAGCTTTGCCATCGCCTGGAGAGCGAATACCGCGTATCCGAGAATACGATCGCACATGCCAAGGATCTGATCGCCGCAACGCAGGGCTCTGTGAGCAGCACCGAGAAATCGCTTCAGGCGGAGATCGAGACCGCAACCGCGCATGCCACCAAGATCGGCGAGCTGCAGACTCTGGAGAGCGCTTTGACGGACAAGCAGAACGAGCTGACCGAGGAGCAAAAGCGCTTGCAGGACGAGGAGCGCGAGCTGGATGGCAAGATCGCACAGGCGCTTGAGGAGATCCGCACGCTTGAGGGCGAGGCGGTGGACGTCAAGGTTCGCATCTCGGTTCTGGAAAACGCGAAAAATACCAACACAGACAAAAACAGCTCGGCACTCAACGAGCTGGCAGAATATCAGCGCATCTCGAGCGAGCTGGGCGCACAGTGCGAGTCCAAGGAACGCACGGTGGCAGGCTACGACGCCGAGATCGCAAGCATCGACGCGGAGATCTCCGAGGCGGAGCAGCGTCTGGAGAAGGCAAGCGGCGAATTGAAGAGCGCGAGCGGCAGACTGAATGCAGAAACCTTCCGCCGCGATTCGATCGCACAGCGTATCGCGACCTTCAAGGCGATGGATGAGCATTTTGAGGGCTACTCCAATGCGGTGCGTTACGTCATGAAGGCATATGAGGAGGGCAGAATCACCGACGCGCACGGAGCGCCTTGCGGTACGATTTACGGTCCTCTTTCGAAGGTGATCTCGGTCGAGGATAAATTCATCACCGCCATCGAGATTGCATTGGGTGCAAATCTTCAAAACATCGTGGTCGAGGACGAAGCCACCGCAAAGGCGGCGATGTTCGCCCTGAAAAAGGGAGAGGCCGGACGCGCAACCTTCTTCCCGTTGACGTCGATGCGTCCGTCTGCTCCCTCGAAGGAGCTGACCGAGGCGGCGGGCTATCCCGGATTCATCGGAATTGCCGACACGCTCGTCACCACCGACAGACGCTTTGCCGACGTGCTTTCCTCCTTGCTCGGCAAGACCGTGGTGTTTGATACCATCGATCACGCCAACGTGATGGCAAAGGCTCTGCATTACCGTGTTCGTGCGGTGACGCTGGACGGTCAGCAGATCAACGTGGGCGGCTCCTTCACCGGAGGCTCGGTGCGCACAGGCAACGGAATCCTCTCGCGCGCGGGCGAGATCAAGCGCCTGGAGGGCGAGCTTGCCACGCTGGAGGCATCGGTGAAAAAGCTGCAGGAAACGCTTGAGCGTGCGCAAAAGACGCTGGAGAGCGTTGAGGACGGCAAGTATGCCGCAGAGGATCGCCGCGAGCTGATCGCGGTGCTTCGCAACACCGAAAACGCACAGCTCGAGCAGCTGCGCGCCAAGCTGGATGCGAACAACACGCTCCTGGAAAAGCTGAAGACCGATATGCGTCAATATGAGGAGTCCACGGCGAGATTTGAGGAGGACATCGAAAGCCTCGGCATCGAGGAGAAGAATATTCTTCACAGAATCAAGGAGATCACCGCGTTCCGTCAGGAAAAGAGCAACGAGCGCGGCGAGGTGATCCTGCGTCGGGATGAGGTTGGCAGACAGTTGACCGATCTCTATATCCGCATCAGCGAAACGCAGAAGGATATCGAGACCGAGACCACTCTCAAAGCCACCGCGGAGGAGAGAATTGAAAATCTCAACCGCGAGCTGATGGTCTTCTCCGGCAGGATCAACACGCAAAACGAGCAGATCCGCATGACGAACATCGCCATGGAGGCGAACCGTACCGCCTATGCGGCTGCAAATGCCGAGCTCGATCTGCTCAATGCCAAGCGCGGTGAGGTCGAGAAGGATAACTTTGAGTTTGAGCGCAAGCTGAGCGATCTGAACGCCAAGCTGCGTGACAGAATGAACCACAAGGAGCTGGTATTCCGCGAATTTACCAAGTGTGAATCCAAGCTTGCCGCCCTTCGCGACACGCAGGATAAGCTGGCTACCAAGCTTTGGGATGAATACGAGCTGACGCGCAGTGATGCGGCGGCACTCGGCTATCCTCCCGTGACAAAGGAAAACCGCAGCGAAATGATGGCACTTCAGACCGAGTGCAAGAACAAGCTTCGTGTGATCGGTCACGTCGACCTTGACGCGGTCAACAAATACGAGGAGCTGAAGGTTCGCTACGACTATATGAACGGACAGATCACCGACCTGGAAAAGGCGAAAAAGGATCTGGACGGCATCATCGCGGATCTGGAGGTCGAAATGAAGACGGCCTTCGTCGATTCGTTCAACAAGATCAACGAGAATTTCGGCAAGGTGTTTGCCGAGCTGTTCGGAGGCGGCTCTGCGGAGCTTTCTCTGACGGATCCCGAGAACGTGCTGGAAAGCGGTATCGAGATCAAGGCGGCACCTCCCGGAAAGATCATCAAGAGCTTGATGCAGCTTTCGGGTGGAGAGCAGGCATTCATCGGTGTTGCACTCTTCTTCGCGATTCTGCAGGTCAATCCCACACCGTTCTGTATCCTCGACGAGATCGAGGCTGCACTGGACGAGGTCAACGTGGAGCGCCTGGCGCAGTACATCAAGCGTTATTCGGACGGCACCCAGTTCATCATGATCACCCACCGTCGCGGAACCATGGCGGCGGCAGACCGTTTGTACGGTGTCACCATGCCCGAGCACGGTATTTCCAAGGTGCTGATGCTGGATGTCAATGATATTTCCAAGAAGGAAGGAGAAGACTGGAATGGCATTTTTGGATAAGCTGTTCGGTAAGAAAAAAAGAGCTGCGGAGGAATCTGCCAAGCAGGCAGAGGAAAAAGCACTTCAAATAGCCAAAGAAGAGGCCGAGCGAAAGGCCGCTGAGGAGGCAAAAAAGCAGGCAGAGGCAGAAGCACTCCAAAAGGCAAAGGCCGAGGCCGAGCGAAAGGCCGCTGAGGAGGCAAAAAAGCAGGCAGAGGCTGAAGCGCTCCAAAAGGCAAAGGCAGAGGCGGAGCGAAAGGCCGCCGAGGAGGCCAGAAAGCAAGCAGAGGCAGAAGCACTCAAGGCTGCCGAGGAGGCAAGACGCGCCGAGGAGGAGGCACGCAGAATCGCCGAGGAAAAGGCAAAGCGTGTCGCAGAGGAGGAAGCGGCTCGCCGCGAGGAAGAGGAAAAGCGCCGTTTGGCACAGGAAAGAGCAGAGCAGGAGGCAGCAAAGGCGGCTGAAGCAGAGAAATCCGCGAAGGAGCCTGTCGCGGAGGAGCCTGCGAGCGAGGATGTGAAAAAGAAGGAGAAAAAATCCTTCTGGAAACGCGTCAAGGAAGGTCTTTCCAAGACGAAAAACGCACTTTTCGGACAGATCGACGAGCTACTCAAGAATTTTGTGAAGGTCGACGAGGATCTTTTGGAGGAGCTCGAGGAGATCCTGATCTGTGCCGACGTCGGAGTCAATGCCTCCGAAGCGATCATTGATGAGCTGAGAGAGCAGATCAAGGACGGCAGACTCAAGGAAAAGGAGCAGGTCGTTGAGGTTCTTCACAAGATTCTCGAGGGCATGATCGGAGAAGGTGCACCCCTGAACCTCTCCACCAAGCCGAGTGTGATTTTGGTGATCGGTGTGAACGGTGTCGGAAAGACGACCTCGATCGGAAAGATCTCCAATCAGCTTCGCAAGGAGGGGAAGAAGGTTATCGTTGCAGCTGCGGATACCTTCCGTCCGGCGTCGATCGATCAGCTCGCGGTGTGGTCTGAGCGGGCAAAGGTCGACCTGATCCGTCAGAATGAGGGAAGTGATCCCGCGGCAGTGGTATTTGACGCTTGCCATGCGGCAAAAAATCAGAACGCCGACGTTCTGATCATTGATACGGCGGGACGTTTGCACAACAAGACCAATTTGATGAACGAGCTTGCCAAGATCAATCGTGTGATCGACCGTGAGCTGCCGGGTGTGGCGCGTGAGAATCTCCTGGTGCTTGACGCAACCACGGGACAGAATGCCATTCTGCAGGCAAAGGAATTCAAGAATGCGGCGGCACTGACCGGATTGATCCTGAACAAGATGGATGGCACCGCAAAGGGCGGCATTGTGATCTCGATCCGTCAGGAATTGAACATTCCCGTCAAATTCATCGGTGTGGGCGAAAAGCTGGACGATATGCAGGAATTTGATCAAAAGGAATTTGTGCGCGCACTGTTCGAATGAAGAGCGAGACTGCGCAAATAGGAAAAACGGTTATGAAATTGGTATTGGCATCAAGAAACCGCAAAAAGATCGGAGAACTCAAGGCGCTCCTTTCCAAGCATTTTGCGGAGGTTGAAATTTTATCGCTTGACGACGTCGGAATCACCGAGGAGATCGAGGAGGACGGCGAGACCTTTGAGGAAAATGCGCTGATCAAGGCGCGTGTTGCCGCAACCTCGGGATATATCGGCTTGGGCGACGACTCGGGACTGACGGTGGATGCCCTCGACGGTGCTCCCGGCATCTATTCCGCGCGCTACGCGGCGCGCCGCAATTACGCGGGCGATCACGATGACGAGGGAAACAATCAGGCGCTGCTCAAGGATCTTGCCGACGTGCCTCCCACCGAGCGCACCGCGGCCTTCGTTTGCACGATTGCTTGCGTCTTCCCGGATGGAAGGGAGCTGGTCGTACGTGGAGAGGCAAAGGGCAGTATTTTGTACGAATATGCCGGCAACGGTGGATTCGGATACGATCCCTTGTTCTATTACGAGCCGCTCGGAAAGACCTTTGCCGAACTGTCTCCCGAGGAAAAGAACGCAATCTCACACAGAGGCCGTGCGATCGAGCTGCTTGCAGAGGCTTTGAAAGGAATCGAAACGAAGCTATGAAATTTTCCGATTATTATCTTGCCGACGGCGTGCGCAAATCGTCGATTCTGTACGGCGTGATCCTCGGATCTCTTGCGGCATTCTTCTTTGATTGGAAGATCGGTGTGCTCGTGGGGGCGGGAGTGGCACTCGTTTGCTCCTTTCTCATTCCGATCACGGCATACCTTCAGGATCGTCCCTATCAAAGGATCAAGCAAACGCTCAAGCAGCCCTTCCTCATTGACGAGCGGGTATATTTTACGGTCAAGGACGGAACGGTGAGAGGATTTTTCATTCTGACCGAGGAATCCATCATTTTGCTTTCTCTGGACGGAGGAGATCACCGCTTGGAGCTGAAGCGCAAGGACGTGCGCAGCATTTCCTGTGAAACGGGAATGGCGGTCAGCGTATTTTTGAATGAAAAGCAATTTGTTCGCGTGATTTCCGGCGTTGGCGAAGAGATCTGTGAGATCCTTCGCGAGAACGGCTGGAACGTGAACACTTGAGACACGAAGCAGAAAGAGGTTATCATGATCACATCAAAGCAAAGGGCATATCTGCGAGGACTTGCCCATGACCTGCCCGCCATCATGCAGATCGGCAAGGGCGGATTGAATGAAAATATGCTCAAGACCTTTTCGGACGCGCTTGAAGCGAGAGAGCTGATCAAGCTTCACGTGCTGGAAAACAGCGGAGAAGCACCCCGCGAGGTGATCGACGCGCTTGCCGAGGCGCTTGGCGCCGAGCCTGTCGCGGTGGTTGGAAGAAAGATCGTGCTTTACCGCGCATCGGAAAAGAAGCCGGTCATCGAGCTTCCTCGCGCATGACACGGATCGGGATTTACGGCGGTACCTTTTCTCCGCCGCACAACGGACATCTTTTGGCGGCAAAGGCTTTTATGGAGCAGATGTGGCTGGACATTCTTTACGTCATTCCCACCGCGCTGCCGCCTCACAAGGAGATGGAGGTCGAGGTTTCGGCATCCGACCGTCTTAAGATGTGCCGTCTTGCATTCGGTGGCACGGAGGGGGTGTACGTCAGCGACATGGAGATCCGTCGCGGCGGAAGAAGCTACACGGTGGACACGCTTCGCGAGCTGTGGGGCGAGGATCGCAGACTCTTTTTGCTCTGCGGAACCGATATGATGCTCACGCTCGACGAGTGGCGCGAGCCCGAGGAGATCTTCCGGCTTTGTTATCCCGTCTATATCCGTCGTGAAAACGATCATTTTTTGGATGAGATGATCATTCAAAAGATCGCGACGTATCGGGAAAAATACGGAAAGGTCGTCAGGCGGATCGTCACAGAGCCCCTGAAGCTTTCCTCCAACGACGTGCGGAAAAGGCTGGCATGCGGAGAGGATATTTCCGATTTGGTTTCACCTGCGGTGAAAAAATACATTGAAGACAATCATTTGTACGTTTGAAGCGAAGGGAGGCGTTGCATAATGAAAGAGATCACGGAATGCTCGTTGGACGCTTTGCGTGAAACAGTCATGCGCGAAATGTCACCAAAGCGCTTTCGGCATACACTTGCGGTCGAGCAAATGGTCGCGCGACTTTGTGATTTATTTTGCCCCGAAGAGAGCCTTCGGATGCGTGCCGCCGCACTTTTGCACGACGTGACAAAGGAGCTCGACACAAACGCACAGATCGCACTTTGCCGCAAATTGGGTATTTCGCTCGCGAACGCCGATCTGCTGGCGCCCAAAACGCTTCACGCAAGGAGCGCGGCGGCAAGGATCCCGATCGATTTTCCCGCATTTTCCGATCCCGTTGTGGTCGACGCGGTCCGTTGGCATACCACGGGACGCGCGGGTATGACGCTGACCGAGAAGCTGCTGTATCTTGCCGATTACATCGATCTGTCACGCACCTTTTCCAATTGCGTGATCCTGCGCCGCTATTTCTTTGGCGCGGAGCCCGAATCGATGAGCGGGGAGGAGCGGCTGGAGCTGCTGCGGGAGACGTTGATTTTATCCTATGACATGACCGTGCGCGATCTTCTTGACGAGGGAATCCCGGTTGCCGAGGAGACCGTGATGGCACGGAACGAGCTGCTCTTGGAAAGGGCGGCTGCCGAGGGACGCTTCGCGTAAGGCGTCTCTGCCTACATCATCAATCAAATTTTGTAGGTGGAGATATGAAACGGATTTTTTGCTTGGTATCGGTGCTGTCGGTGTTTGCCGTGCTGTTTCTGCCGCGCGTGCGCGCGGAGCACCGTCAAACGGAAGAGAGCGCGCTTTCTCAGACGCTTTCGGCTGAAGCCGAGACGTGGCGAGGAGAAGAGCCGCGCGTCACACGCTTTTTGGTGCTCGGCAAGGATCGCACCTGTGGCTTGACCGACAGTATGTTCGTGGTAACGCTTCATGAGGCGGCAAAGCAGGCAACCATTTTGCAGATCCCACGCGATACCTATGCGAATTATACCCAAAAGGACTATAAAAAGCTCAACGGCGCGCTGAACGCGCTGGGAGCGACCGAGCTCAAGGCTCTGCTTTCGCGGGCATTGGGCGTGCGGTTGGATTATTTTGTGATCCTGGATCTTTCCTGTGTCCGTCGCATCGTTGACGATATCGGCGGTGTCGACGTGATTCTTCCGCAGGATATGGTCTATTCCGATCCCGCACAGGGATTGGAGATCGATCTGAAGGAGGGGCTTGCCCACCTCGACGGGGCACACGCGGAGCAGTTCATCCGCTACCGCGCAGGCTATATCAACGCCGATCTCGGGCGTCTTGACGCGCAAAAGCTCTTTCTTCGCGCTTTTGCCGAAAGGTGCAAATCACTCTCAGCGGCACAGCTGCTTCAGATCATGTGTCACACGCTGACACGGGTACAGACCGACGTCGGACTTCCCGACGCGATCCGCGTGCTCGGAATTTTGCGCGAGTGCGATACCGAGCAGATCCCCATGGCGACGCTTGCGGGTGAGGCCGTGCAGGGAAGCAGCGGAGCGTGGTATTATGTGCTCAATCGCGCGTTTGCCTGCGAGATGGTCAACGATTATCTGTTGCCCGCAAGGAGGCTTTCGGTTTTGGAATTTGATCCCGACGCACTTTTTGACAGAAAAGAGAATCGGGAGTTTCATCATATTTACACCGCCGAGGAAAATCCCGCGACGGACTGATGCATCAAAGAAAGGAATGTTTTGGAATGGAAGAAATGATCAAAGAACGGCTTCCCTCGCTTGCCGAGGCGACGCCCGAGGAGCTGGCACACGCGATCTTCGACGTGCTGGATGCCAAGAAAGCAAAGAACATCAAGGTCTTGCGCGTGCAGGATCAGACTGTGATCACCGATTATTTCGTGATCTGCACGGGCGGCTCCTCCACGCAGGTCAAATCTCTTGCGGGAGAGGTGGAATACAAGCTCGGATTGCGTGAGGTCGATCCTCTGCATTTTGAAGGAAGAGATAACAACGGTTGGATCGTGTTGGATTACAGCTCGGTCATCGTTCATATATTCAGCCGCGAGAATCGCGACTTTTATCAGCTGGAAAAGCTGTACGGTGATGCGGAGGACGTGACCTTCGTTGGAATTGATGATAAGATTGGAGAAGAGCAATGAAAATTGATTTTAAGCAGATCGAGCCCAAGTGGCAAAAGAAATGGGAGGAGACCGGTGCGTTCCGTGCCGAGGACTTTTCCGATAAGCCCAAATATTATAACCTTGTAGAGTTCCCGTATCCCAGTGGACACGGCATGCACGTCGGTCACATCAAGGCATATTCGGGACTCGAGGTGGTTTCGCGCAAGAGAAGAATGCAGGGCTACAACGTTCTGTTTCCCATTGGCTTCGATGCCTACGGACTTCCCACCGAGAACACCGCGATCAAGGACAACCTCCATCCCAGAGTGGTCACCGACCGCAACATCGAAAAGTTTACATCGCAGCTCAAGCGCGTCGGCTTTTCCTTTGATTGGGATCGCGTGGTCGATACCACTGAGGAGGGCTACTACCGTTGGACGCAATGGATCTTTTTGAAGATGTTCGAGAAGGGCCTGGTGTTCCGTGATACCGCGCTGGTCAACTATTGCCCGAGCTGCAAGGTCGTTCTTTCCAACGAGGACTCTCAGGGCGGAAAGTGCGACATCTGCAAGAGCGACATCGTGCAGAAGTCCAAGGCGGTATGGTATCTGCGCATCACCGAGTATGCCGACAAGCTGCTTTCGGGTCTGGAGGAGGTCGATTATCTTCCCAACGTCAAGCAACAGCAGGTCAACTGGATCGGCAAATCCACGGGTGCGTTCGTCAACTTCTCCCTCAAGGAGATCGACGAAAAGCTCCGCATTTATACCACTCGCCCCGACACGCTCTTCGGCGTGACCTTCATGGTCATCGCGCCCGAGCATCTCTTCATTGAGGCGAGCCGCTTCCGGATCGCAAACATCGACACGCTCGATGCCTACCGCGAGGAGTGTGCCAAGAAGACCGAGTTTGAGAGAACTCAGCTGGTCAAGGACAAGACCGGTGTTCGCATCGAGGGCTTGACCGCGATCAACCCCGTCAGCGGCAAGGAGATCCCGATTTATATTTCCGATTACGTCATGATGGGCTACGGCACAGGAGCGATCATGGCTGTTCCCGCACACGACGAGCGTGACTGGGAGTTTGCAAAGAAGTTTGGTATTGATATCATCGAGGTCATCAAGGGCGGAGACATCGAAAAGGCTGCCTATGCGGGTGACGGCGAGATGATCAACTCCGATTTCCTCAACGGCTACACCAACAAGAAGGATTCGATCGAGCGGATGCTCGCACATCTGGAAACAGAGGGCATTGGCGAGAAGGGCGTGCAGTACAAGATGAAGGACTGGGCGTTCAACCGTCAGAGATATTGGGGCGAGCCGATCCCGATCGTGCACTGCCCGCATTGCGGCATCGTTCCCGTGCCTTATGAGGAGCTGCCGTTGCGTCTGCCCGAGGTCAAGAATTTTGAGCCGGGAGAGGGAGGAGAGAGCCCTCTGGCGAAGATCGATGCCTTCGTCAACTGCAAGTGTCCCAAGTGCGGAAAGGATGCCAAGCGCGAGACCGACACCATGCCTCAGTGGGCAGGCTCATCGTGGTACTTCCTGCGCTACATTGACCCCCACAACGAAAATGCCTTTGCCGACGAGGCAAAGCTCAAATATTGGATGCCGATCGACTGGTATAACGGCGGTATGGAGCACGTGACGCGTCACATGATCTATTCTCGCTTCTGGCACAAGTTCCTCTACGATCTCGGACTCGTTCCGGTTTCCGAGCCTTATGCCAAGCGTACCGCGCAGGGACTCATTCTCGGTCCTGACGGTGAGAAGATGTCCAAGTGCAAGGGCAACGTGGTTGACCCCAACGACGTGGTCGATCTTTACGGTGCCGACGTGCTTCGTACCTACGTGCTCTTCATGGGTGATTACGGCAGTGCCGCACCCTGGAACGAAAGCTCGATGAAGGGCTGCAAGAGATTTTTGGAGAGAATTGCCGATCTGACCGATCTGGTCAAGGGTGAGGGCGTGACTCCCAAGCTGGAGACCGCCTTCCACAAGACCGTGAAAAAGGTCTCTTTGGACATTGAGGAGCTCAAGTTCAACACCGCCATCGCTTCGATGATGACGCTGCTCAACGATATTGCCGCAGTCGGCACGCTGACGAAGGACGAGCTGATGGTGTTGGTTCGCCTGATCTGTCCCTTCGCCCCTCACTTGGCGGAGGAGATGTGGGAGAGCCTGGGCGGCGAGGGACTTTGCTCGCTGGCTGCTTGGCCCGTTTGGGATGAGAACAAGACCGTGGACAGCACGGTTGAGGTTGCCGTGCAGATCAACGGCAAGGTTCGCGCAACGGTTGCCATTCCGTTCAACTGCTCGAAGGAGGATGCGATCGCCGCTGCCAAGGCGGATGAAAGGATCGCCGCTGCCATCGCGGGCAAGACCGTGATCAAGGAGATCAGCGTTCCCAACAAGATCGTGAACATTGTGGTGAAATAACATTTGATGCCGAAAACGGGAGGGAAGGCCTTGGAAACAAAGCCTTCTTTCCCGCAAAAGCCGATTACCAATGAATATACGTTGCTTTGAGCGCTTGTAATTGTTGGTAAACGGCTTTGATGCAGAGCAGGGGCGATTGGCTTTCAAGAATGACGGAGGAGGAGCATGAACTGTCAGATTGCGATCTATTCGGGCGATGCCGTTTTTGCGCGTATGCTCGAGTTGGAATTTTTGACGAGGAATATGAGCGTGATCACGCTGGAGCAGCCGAATCGCGATCTTTTTTCAGAGGTTGCGCTTCTGGATCTGGACAGTGCCGCGGCACCCGACGCCGCCTGTTACGGACGAATGATCGGATTCACTCGCGGAGCCGCACTTGCCGACGACGAGACGCGCCGCCTTTGCTCGATGATCCTGCACCGTCCGTTTGAGATGCGGCTTTTGCGTCGCGAGGTGATGGGAGCGCTTGCGGGAGAGGCCATGCTTTCTCCGGAGCCGTCCTCGAGGCAGACCAAGCTGCTGCTGGATGCCGGGCAATCTTTGTTGCAGATCGACGGACAGAGGATCGTACTCACACCGCGTGAATATGCGGTGGTAAGCTGTCTTTTGAAAAATCGGGGCATTCCCGTCTCAAGGCAGGCACTTTCTGTTTGCATCGGAGAATCTTCGGCAAACAAGACCGACGTCTATATTTGTTATCTGAGAAAAAAGCTCGAGTCGGTCTGCCCGGGAAGGCTGATCCGAACCGTCAGAGGAAAGGGATATATGATACCGTAAGCGTATCGGAAAGGAACAAATTTTGAAACAAGAAAAGAGCACGGCGAGAGAGATCGTCGTTGAGAACCGTTTTTTGAAATGGTTGGATAATTTTTGGTATCACTACAAATGGCCTGTGATCATCGTTGCCTTTTTTGTTGTTGTCGGACTGATCTGCTTTGTGCAGTGTGCCACCAAGGAGGTTGGCGACGTCACGCTGGCATATGCGGGAAGCTACACGATGAACGAGGACGAAAGAAACCGCGTGATCGAGGTCTTTGAGGCGGTTGCCCCCGAAAAGACGGTGGATGGCAAGCGCCAGCCGACCTCTGTCATCATGACGACCTTTTCGGTGACTCCCGAGGAGGAGCTTCGTCCGCTTTATACCGATGCGCAGGGAAATATCGATCTTTATGCCTTCGAGAGCGCCAAGCATCTTTCCAACGAGAATCTTTCAACCTTCGGTACCTACACCATGACGGGTGAAGCAGGCGTCTGGTTGGTGAGTGAATACGTCTTTGAGCAGCGCAATCTTCGTGAGGTGGCGGTTCCGCTGAGTGAGCTTTTTGAGACGGAGCCTGTCGGCGCGCGACACGGATGCGCGATCCGACTTGGAGATACCGCGCTGTATCAGTATTACGACGCCCTGAAGGTGCTGCCCGCCGACACGCTGATCCTTTTGCCGCGTTCCTACGTTTGGGGAGCGTCCGCCGATGAGGCAAAATATGAGGAATTCAAGCAGATGTACGATGCTATTGTGAATTTTCGGGCACCGTGATTTCAGAAGAGGTGCAAAAATGATCTGAAAAGGAGCGTAAGCCAAAATGAAAACGAGACTCATGGATTTCAACATCCGCTTCTCTGTTGCGGATACCAACGTCAATGCCAAGGGTGAGACCGTCGATTCCACGATGGAACGCCGCGTGCCGCTGATCGCCGACATGATCAGGGGAGAGAGGGCCGACGTTGTGGGGGTGCAGGAGGCAAAGGAATGTGTCCATCACGGCAGAACCAAGATCACGCATTTTGAATGGAAAACGCGTCTTTGCGCCGCGTTGCCCGAATATGGCTGCACGGGTGCGCAAACCAAGGCACACGGTGAGGGCGGTTACATCTTTTATAAGACAAGTAAATTTGAAAAAATTGACAGCGGACATTTTTATCTGGCGCGAGCCGAGGGCTGTGAGGACGCATCGCTTGAGGTGCTGGAGACACCCAACAACGGGGGTGTTGACCGTGTTTGCGCGTGGGTGATGCTGCGCGATCGCGAGAGCGGCCGGCATCTGTTGTTCTTCGACACCCACCTGTCCGACGCTGCCTCTCCCATTGTGGAATATCAGTCTGATATCATCGTATCGGAGATTCCGAAGATCGTGGCGCGCATGGAGAGAATGCACGGCGTTGCCGACTGTCCCGTGGTTTTGGTGGGAGATATGAATGCGAAGTCCGATTCGGGAACCTATCGCAATTTCACCTCGCTTTTGCGTGATTCTCTTTTGATCGCAGAGAAGACCGAGCTGACCGCGGCCGATTGCTCGGCGCCGAATTACACGCTGCTCGCACCGGACGAGCCCTATCCCAAGGGAAAGCGGATCGACTATATTTTCGTCAGCGACACGGTCAAGCCGCTGACCTATGAAATGATCTATACCGCCACCAACCGTTGCCCGTACGGAGAATTTCTCTCCGATCACAACGCGCTCCTGATCGAAGCCGAGATCGGCTGAGATCAAGACGGCACGCATCACTCACAAGGGAAAGCGTGCGTCGGACCGGACGGAAGCGCTTGCTTTTGCAGGGCTTTTGTGCTAAAATGAAGAAAAAGAAAGAGGTGCCCTATGTTTGTCATCAAGCTGGCAGGGATTCGGATCGGAATCGACAACCGATATTCCTTTATTGAGCGTCAGTGCCACGGCTTTGTCTGTGAGGGAACGGATGCCGCGTTTACGGTATCGGTTACAAGCGATGAGATCCTGGAGGAGCAAAAGTACGGAGAGTTTTCCGATGGATATTGTGAAAGCATTTGCCTCTACCGTCATATTTGCGAGGAATTGCCCGTGTACAACATCTTTTTGATGCATTCCTCTGTGATCGAGGTTGATGGGTATGCCTACGCGTTCACCGCAAAAAGCGGTGTCGGAAAATCCACGCATACCGCGCTTTGGCTCAAAAACGTTCCGAACGCGCGTGTTCTGAACGGGGACAAGCCGCTTTACCGCTTGGAGGAGGACGGCTCGATGACCGTCTTTGGAACTCCCTGGAACGGCAAGGAAAATTGGGGCGAGAACATTTCCGCTCCCTTGGCGGCGGTCTGCTTCATTGAGCGCGGAGCAGAGAATCGCATCACACCGGCTGCAGAGTCGGACGTCATCAGCAGACTGATGCATCAGCTTTATTTGCGCGGAAGCCGTCAGTCGGTGACGCAGCAGCTCATTTTGATGGATGCGCTTGTGCGCGCCGTGCCGTATTACGTGTTGGAATGTAATATTTCCGACGAGGCGGCGCTTTTGGCGTGGAATACCATGCGAAAATCTTAACATAAAAACAGAACAGGAGAACGACTATGCAGATCAATCAGGATTTTACCATTCAGAAGGTGGGTGCGTCTTACGTTGCCGTTCCGATCGGAGAAGCCAGCAAAAGCTTTCGCGGAATGATCCAGCTCAATGAGACGGGTGCGTTTTTGTGGAGACTTCTGTCAGAGAAGGATTGCACCGAGGAGGAGCTGGTGGAGGCGATGCTTGCCGAGTACGAGGTCTCTCGCGAGGTTGCTGTCGCAGACGTTCGCGGCGTTGTGGAAACGCTGAGACAGAACCGACTTTTTGCGGAATGAATACGATCGAAAAGCAACTTGCCGAGCAGGGCTTTTACGTCAGCACCACCGTCGGTGTGAGTATGCGGCCGATGCTGCGGAATCGCCGAGACCGTGTGATCATTCGTCCGGTGGGCGAGGGGCGGCTTTCCAAATGGGATCTGCCGCTTTACAAGCGCCCCGACGGAAAATACGTGCTTCACCGCATCATCGGTGTCGGAGACGGATATTATATCATCCGAGGGGACAATACCTATGCCAAGGAGACCGTCCCGGACGAGTGGATTCTCGGTGTCGTGACCGAGTTTTATCGCGGCGACCGTCACGTGATGGCAGATGATCGGCGCTATCGTCGCTATGCTGCCGTCTGGCATGCGATCTATCCCTTGCGAAAGCCGATCCACCTTGTGTGGATGCTTGCCGTAAGGGTGAAGCGTAAGCTTTTTGGAAGCAAACAAAAAGGATAAGTCTTTTGACAGAAAGCAGGAGAGTGATGAGCTTGGATCAACACGTCATTCGTACATACAGCGACATCCTCAAGGAGGAGCTGGTTCCCGCGATGGGATGCACCGAGCCGATCGCGATCGCCTTTGCGGCATCGGTTTTGCGGGATGCCCTCGGAGAAAGACCGGGGATCATCCGCGTTGCCTTGAGCGGAAATATCATCAAGAACGTCAAGAGTGTCATTGTGCCGGCAACCGGTGGGATGCACGGGATTCCCGCGGCGATCGCCGCGGGCGTGATCGCCGCCTGTCCCGAGAAGAAGCTGGAGGTCTTGACCGTTCTGAACGACCAAAGCCGCGCGGAGCTCGGAAGCTATCTGCAGACCATGGATCTGGAGATCCGCGAGTTGGAGACCGACAACCCGTTTGAGATCGAGATGACCGGTATTTGGGAGACGCATAGCGCGTACGTGCACCTGGTGCACCGCCATACCAACGTCAATTGTGTGGAGCGTGACGGTGTCGATCTGACCTCTCGTTACCGTGCGGTGCGAGAGGAGTGCGATGCGGGAGGGCAAGCCGACCGCGAGCTGCTCAACGTCAGGGACATCATCACCTTTGCGGAGGAGGTCGATCTGGAGGAGCTGAAGCCGCTTCTTTTGCGTCAGATCGAAATGAATATGGCAATTGCCGAGGAGGGAATCGCGGGAGACTACGGCGCTTCGATCGGAAAGCTGATCTATGCCAACGGAAGCTGCAGTCTGCGTGACCGCGCGCGTGCCTATGCGGCGGCGGGCTCGGACGCGAGAATGAGCGGATGTGAGAAGCCTGTCTGCATTCTTTCGGGCAGCGGCAATCAGGGCATTACCGCCTCTGTTCCCGTGATCGTTTACGCACGTGCGATCGGTGCCGATGAGGAAACGCTTTTGCGTGCGCTCATCGTTTCCAATCTGATCACCGTGCATCAAAAGACCGGAATCGGATGCCTGTCGGCATATTGCGGTGCGATCAGTGCGGGCTGCGGATGCGGCACAGGGATCTGCTTTTTGGAGGGCGGACGCTACTATGAGATCGCGCACACGCTGGTCAATGCGGTTGCCATCCTGTCGGGCACGATCTGCGACGGTGCCAAGGCATCCTGTGCGGCAAAGATCGCGATGGCGGTCGAGGCAGGTGTGATGGGATATGAAATGATGCGCGCCGGGCGGCAGTTCTACGGCGGCGACGGCATCGTGACCAAGGGTGTGGAGAACACTATTCGCAACGTTGGCAGACTTGCACGCGACGGCATGAGCGGAACAGATCGCGAGATCATTCGCATCATGCTGGGCGAAGCGTGAAAGAAAGGACAGGGATTTAATATGAAGCTGAATTTGGAGCAGATCCGCTCAATCACCAAGGGCGTGACCCGTGTGGAGGAAATGGACGGCTATTTCCGCTTTTTCCGCTTTACCGAGGCGCAGGCACAGTACTATCTCGATGCGGGACAAATCGACTTTTACCACAAAACCAATGCGACGGCAGGTGTTCACCTGGCTTTTTCCACCGACGCGACCGGAATTTCCTTTGATTTTGCGTTGCTCGTCGGCTCGAGCCGCGCCTATGCCTGGTTTGACGTCTACGTCAACGGCGCGATGATCCGTCACATGGGATGCGAAAGCTCCGCGATGCAGGGAGGGAAGGTCAGCTTTCCGCTCCGCGTGGAGGGGGAGAAGACCGTGGAAATCTATTTTCCGTGGTCGCGCACGGTGGGACTTTGCAACGTCGTGCTTGAGGGCGCCGGCTTTGTCAAGCCGCTCTTTCGCAAGCGCAGGATGATTGCGTTCGGAGACTCGATCACGCAGGGCTACGACGCCATTTATCCCTCGCATGCCTACGCGATTGCATTGGCAAGGCTCTTGGATGCCGACGTGACCAACAAGGGAATCGGTGGAGACGTCTTTTGCCCCGAAATGCTGCAGGATGCCGATCCCGAGGCGCCCGATTTCATCACCGTGGCATACGGCATCAACGATTGGCGCAAGACCTCGCCCGAATCCTTTCGAAAAAACTGTCCGGCATTCTTCCGCCGTTTGCATGAACTCTATCCCGAGGCTTCGGTTTTTGGCATCTCTCCCGTGTGGTACGGAGAGCCCGAGAAAAAGACGGCGTTCGGAATCCCCGCCTACCGCGTGCATGAATGGATGCAGGAGCTTTGCGTGGATATTCCGAATCTGCGTGTGATCCGCGGCTGGGATTTTGTGCCTCATATTTCGGACTTCTATTCGGATTTTATCATCCATCCCAACGATCTCGGGTTTGGACTTTATACCCAAAATTTGTATCGCGCGATCATGGAGAGTGTGTGATCAAAAAGGGCGTCGAAGGCTTTTTCGGCGCTCTTTTCTTTTTTTGCGGCAAAAAAGAGAGGGGAATGAGACTAAAGAAAGATTTTTTCATCTTTTTTTGAAAAAAGGCTTGACAAAACAGACGGAAAGTGATATAATATCAACGTTCCGAAGGCGACAGGTCGCAAAAGAACCCGATCGCTGGTGTGGCTCAATGGCAGAGCAGCTGATTTGTAATCAGCAGGTTGATGGTTCGACTCCGTTCACCAGCTCCAAAAGTCCACACACCGTGGACTTCATATGGGAGATTTCCCGAGTGGCCAAAGGGGGCAGACTGTAAATCTGTTGCTTTTTAGCTTCGGTGGTCCGAATCCACCATCTCCCACCAACAAAAACAGAACATTTGTCGGTAGACAAATGTTCTGTTTTTGTTTATCCAAGCCGCAGTAGGGGTTCTACGAAGCGAGCTTGCCGAGATTTTTGGACCCGTAGGCTTTGGCATATTATATTTTTTTGTGCGGGGCCGTTGCTTTAGAGCTTATGCACGTTCAGCGCACGGATGGCGTTCAGAACAGCAATGATCATAACGCCCACATCGGCAAAAATAGCAAGCCACATATTTGCAATACCGACTGCAGTCAGAGCAAGGCAACCGAATTTAATAATCAGAGCAAAAACGATGTTCTGCTTTACAATATTGATACATTTTCTGGAAATCTTGATTGCCTTGGAAATCTGCATCGGGTCATCATCCATCAGCACTACGTCGGCAGCCTCGATGGCTGCATCCGATCCCATTGCACCCATTGCGATACCGATATCAGCACGGGTCAATACAGGCGCATCATTGATACCATCCCCAACAAATGCGACCATTTCATGCACACCCTTTTCGGAGAGTAGCTTTTCAACCAGGGATACCTTATCACCCGGAAGAAGTTCGCTATGCACCTCGTCAATACCAAGGGTTGATGCAACCTGCCGGGCAACACGCTCGATATCACCGGTCAGCATGATGCTCTTGCGGACCCCTGCTTTTTTTAGCTCGAATATTGCCTTCTTGGAATTAGGCTTTATGACATCGGAAATAACAATATGCCCTGCATACTCGCCGTCAATAGCAACGTGAATGATTGTGCCGACGCTATTGCATTCCTCATAACGGACGTTCATTTTTTTCATCAGCTTATCATTTCCAACCGCAATCTTATGTCCATCTACCGTTGCAGTAATGCCGTGACCGCTGATTTCTTCCATATCAGTCACTCTGTTTCGATCAAGATCTTGGCCGTAGGCTTTTTGCAAACTTTTGCTGATCGGATGTGAGGATGCACATTCCGCCAGAGCTGCATATTCGATCAGCTCGGCATCGCTTAGCTGATTGTGTTGAATGTCGCTTACTTCAAAGACACCCTGAGTCAGCGTTCCGGTTTTATCAAACACAACGTATTTGGTCTGTGCCAGAGCCTCCAAATAGTTGGAGCCCTTTACCAAAATACCCTCACGGCTGGCGCCACCGATACCTGCAAAAAAGCTCAGAGGAATACTGATTACCAAAGCGCAAGGACAGCTGACAACAAGGAAAGTGAGCGCTCGATACAGCCAATTAGTCCAATCGCCGGGCATTCCCATCATCATATGGAGAACAGATGGCAAAATTGCAAGCAACACCGCACCGATACAAACACCGGGCGTATATACCTTTGCAAAGCGCGAAATAAACGCTTCACTTTTGGATTTGCGAGAGCTTGCGTTTTCTACAAGATCAAGAATCTTGGAAACCGTAGATTCTCCAAACTCCTTGGTGGTCTGAATTTTCAGCACGCTGTTAATGTTGATGCAGCCGCTGATGATTTCATCGCCAACAGAAACGTCACGGGGAACACTTTCACCTGTAAGTGCACCGGTGTCCAGACTTCCGTTGCCCTCGATCACGATACCGTCAAGAGGTATTTTCTCACCCGGCTGAATGACGATCACACTGCCGACAGGCACTTCATCCGGATCGATCTGCGTAAGAATACCGTCAATTTCAATGTTGGCATAATCGGGACGGATGTCCATCAATTTGCTGATGTTACGGCGGCTTTTACCAACCGCATAGCTTTGAAACAACTCTCCGATCTGGTAGAAGAGCATAACCGCAATGCCCTCGACGTAATCGCCGCTTTTGGTGATGATTGCCAGGATAAATGCGCCAAGTGTTGCGACGGTCATCAGGAAGTTCTCGTCGAATATCTGGCGGTTCAGAACGCCTTTTCCTGCTTTACGCAGGATGTCGTAACCTATCACAAGATAAGCTACCAAATATAATACAAGCTGCAGAATGCCTGTAACCGGGATAAAATTCAGTCCTATCAGCATGACCGCAGCGATGATGATGCGTACAAGCATCTTTCTCTGCTTTTTGTTCATAGAATGGCTCTCCCTTTCATTACACTCCATTTATACTTGTAGCGAAACGAGGTGCAATTTCTCTGTAACATTACAGCTCGATTTCGCAATCAGGTTCAATCTTTTTGCAAGCCTTCAGAACACTCTGCATCACAACGGTTGCATCCTGACCCTCCTCAAACTCAACGATCATCTTCTGCGTCATAAAGTTCACAACTGCGGAAGCAACGCCGTTAACCTTCTTGACTGCCTCCTCCATCAGATTGGCGCAATGTGCGCAGTCAACTTCAATTTTGTAGGTTTTCTTCATAATGCAACACCTTCCTATTCCAATTTTTTGATTAAACCGTTGCTTAATCGTTATTTTTATGATATAATAAAATCATCAAAAAGTCAATGGATTAGAGCAACAGACTACCAATAGGGCGAAGCAAATTTCTAAAAAGAATAATCGGGAGAAAAATATGATCGAATTTCACTTGCCTCACCAACACGGTGAAAGAAATATCGGGCACATCAAAAATGAATTATCGCAGACAGAACGTTTTGCAGTTACGTCAGAAATATTCAAGCAACTGAGTGATACGACACGGTTGCAGATATTTTGGCTTTTATGCCATCAAGAAGAATGCGTCATCAATATAGCCGCCTTGCTTGATATGTCAAGTCCCGCTGTTTCCCATCATCTGCGCTCCTTATATGATAGCGGCTTGATTTCAAGCAGGCGTGACGGTAAAGAAGTATATTACAAGGTATCTGACAGCGCCGAATGTGAATTGTTGCACCAAACCATGGAGCAAGTAATGGAGATTGCTTGTCCCCAAAAAACGGTTGACTACAACGGTTCGCACGAAGAAATAATACACAGAATACATGAATATTTATTGGAGCATCTGGCGGAAAGAATGACGATCGAGGACTTGTCAAAGCGATTTTTAATGAATCCTACTACACTAAAAAAAGTTTTCAAAGAAATATACGGAACCTCTCTTGCCGCCCATATGAAGCAACACCGTATGGAGAAGGCTGTGGAGTTATTAATGGATAGGAGCATGAGCATCGCTCAAATCGCGCTTGCTGTTGGCTATGAAAGCCAGAGCAGGTTTGCCTCTGCATTTAAGGAAGCGTACGGTATGCTTCCAACCGTTTATCGCAAAAATAAAAACAAATGACAAGCACAAGTAAAGTGAAAGTGTTTTATATAAACATTTGTTGAACTGAAAATTTTTGTTTCCTTTTTTTCAAAGAAACGCCAACCTTTTTGCAGTTCTTTCCACTGTATGGGCAAACGGTACCGAGGTGATCAGATGAATAAACAGAAAGCAGATGAGTTGATCGTTCAATATCTGCCAAAAATTTATGGCTTTGCCATGAAAAAAGCGTTTTCCTATGAGGAGGCGGAGGAGCTGAGCTCCGACATTGTGACACAGGTCTATTTGTCTCTGCTTTCCGAAAAGGAGATCCTGAATTTGGACGGATATATTTGGCGGATTTCCGAGCACGTTTATGCGAAATTTGTCTCTTCCAAGAAAAGAAGAGAAGGAATTTCGATCGACGACATGGAGATCCCCGACAACACCCCGGTTTGGGAGGAGGATCCCGAGGAGGAGCTTGCTTTGTTGCGGCGTGAGATCGCGTTTTTGACACAAACGCGCCGCCAAATCGTTTATTCATTTTATTACCAAAACAAGCCTATTTCTGCAATCACCAAGGAAACGGGCATTCCCGAGGGAACAGTCAAATGGCATCTCAACAAAGCCAGAAACGATCTGAAGGAGGGTTTTATCATGGAAAGAAAAATTGGAAAGCTTGGCATCAAGCCAATCGAGGCGAATAGCTTTGGTCACAGTGGAGATCCCGGGAAAAACGGCGGTCCCGAATATTATCTGGGCAACAAATTGAATCTCAATATCGTTTACAGTGTTTACCACGCCCCCAAAACCATGGTGGAGATTGCAGAGGAGCTGGGAGTGACTCCGGTTTATATTGAGGACACTGTGAAGGAGCTGGAGGCAAACGGATTTTTGGTAAGACAATCCGGAAATCGCTATACGACCTACGTCAAGTTCAACAGCGAAACCTATTCTCTTGAGCTGCAAGACAAGCGCTTGCAAAAGCAAATGGAGATCGCCGAGATTTTGGTTCGTGAATACGTACCGCAGGTGAGGGCGGCGATTGCCGACGTTAAGGATGTTTATATCCCGGGCGGAAACCGCGAGCTGTTGGAGGCTGCGGCGATCTTCTGGGCCGTAACCAACAAATGTGGGATCGAGCTCAAAACGGATCTTTCAAAATACCGCATCAAGACCTTGGCAGGCGGTGATTTTATTGCTTTTATTAATATTCCCGCAACACAGAGCGATCCCGATTACGTTCCGTCAAGAAGCTATCCGCCCTATTGGGCTTGCGGCAACATGAACCGATGGTCGGAAAAATATCCGTCGGTTTATTCCTGGTCGATTGACACACGCTACTCTTCGCGCGAGGGGTATTGGGAAAATAATCGCACCTCGGATTATGAATATCTGTATGAGTTTATGATCGGCGCGATCGAGGACGTCCCCGCAAACAAGGAGAAGTTTCAGCGGTTGAGAAAGCGCGGATATTTGACCGGTGATAACAAGGTCAATATTATGGTCGTGCGTGGCGATCAAAATGCGTTTTTCGCAAAGCTGCCGACGCTGGATGAAGCAACCAAGAGAAGCTTTGCAGACTATGCACTTGAACAGGCAACGCTGATCGCCAAGGATTATCCTCCGCAAATGCGGGAGCTTATCGTCAATTGGAACGCAGGTGGATTTGTCGGATCGGCAGTTGCCCTCATGGTCATGGACATTCTGTATGAGAACGGCACGCTCCGTCCTCTTGAGGAGAATGAAAGGATCGCCGCAAATCTCTTGATGTTTTGCGACCGATTGCCCAAATAAATAAAAGCACCGCCGAGGGCGACCGATATTGGTCGTTTTCGGCGGTATCTTTTTTGAATCTTTTTTTCTTGCGGAGGAGGAAATAAATCGTATTTTCCCGAAATGAAATGAAAGAATCCACTTGAAACGCCAATCCTTTTGTGCTATAATATAATGGATAAATTATGTGAAAAACAGAATGTATTTGGAAAGGTGTGGATCTTTTGTGAAAATTCTGATTGCGGGCTGCGGACAGGTCGGAGAGACCTTGGCGAGAGAGCTTTCTGCCGAGGGACACGACCTGACGCTGATGGATGCCGATCCCGCGGTGTTGAAGGCGGGGATGGATCGCTATGACGTGATTGCCGTGCAGGGAAACTGTGCCTCCATGAAGGTTTTGGACCGTGCAGGGGTGAAGAATGCCGATCTTCTGATTGCCTGTACCGGTAGCGATGAATTGAATCTGCTTTGCTGCGTGACGGCTCACGCGGTCAATCCGCATCTGCACACCATCGCGCGTATCCGTAATCCCGAATATACCGAGCAGGCATATCACATGCGCGATGCCTTTGCGCTCTCCATGGCCTTCAATCCCGAGCATCTGGCTGCGGAGGAGATCGGACGTCTTCTCAAATTCCCCGGCTTCCGCAAAAGAGACAGCTTTGCAAAGGGAAGGGTACAGATCGTCGAGGTCCGTATCGATGCTGACAGCAAGCTTTGCAACGTGCCTCTGAGCGGACTCTACGGCATCGTCAAGTGCCGCGTGCTGGTCTGCACGGTCTTGCGCGGAGAAAAGGCGATCATGCCCGACGGCCAGTTCATGCTCAAGGAGGGCGACAGACTCTTCGTGACCGCTCCGACCGATACTCTTGCAACGCTTTTGAAGAATCTCGGAATCGTGACGCACAAGGTGCGCCGCGTGATGATCGCGGGCGGAGGCACGATGGCATATTATCTTGCGGAAGCGCTTTGTGAGAGCCGCATGGACGTTACGGTGATCGAGCGGGATGAGGAGCGCTGTCTGGAGCTTGCCGCCGCATTCCCCAAGGCGAGCATCATCCACGGCGACGTCAAAGATCGCTCGCTCTTGGAAAGTGAAAATATTGCCTCGGTGGATGCCCTTGTGACTCTGACCGGATTGGACGAGCTGAACATGCTCATTTCTCTCTACGGACACAGACAAGAGGTGCCGCAGATCATCACGCGTCTGGATAACCCCGAGATCTCGGGGATTACGGGAGAGATGCCGATCGGCAGTATGATCTGTGCGGGTCAGCTTTGCTGTAATCAGATCGTGCGCTACGTGCGTGCGATGCAAAATCAGACGGGTGCTGCCGTCACCATCCACTCGATTGCCGACGGACAGGCAGAGGCGATGGAATTTTTGGTGGATGAAACCACGCTGCACTGCGGAGAGCCTCTGAAGAAGCTGAAGCTCAAGGAAAACATCCTGTTGGTTGGCATTTCCCGCGGTACGAAAACCGAGATCCCCAACGGTGATTCTGTCTTCTCTCCCGGAGATTCGGTGATCGTGGTTGCGGGCGGTGAGCGTGTGGTTCTTCAGCTCAATGATATTTTTGCATGATAACGAAAGGCGTTGATCATTCATGAATTATAAGATGATAGGGAAGCTTCTTTCCCTGATTTTGGCAATCGAGGCGGTGTTTATGCTCCCCGCCTTGGGAATCAGTCTTGCCGACGGAACGCAGGAGACCACGCGTGCGTTTCTGATCAGCATCGGGTTGGCATTGGCGGTTGCCGCAATTTTGTTTTTGTTTTCTCGCGGCGCACCGAAGAGCTTTTTTGCAAAGGAAGGCTTGTTTTGTGTGGGCTTCAGCTGGGTTTTGATGAGTATATTCGGCTGCTTGCCTTTCTGTCTTTCGGGAGAGATCCCAAGCTTTGTGGACGCCTTATTTGAGATGGTCTCGGGCTTTACGACCACGGGAGCCTCGGTGGTTTCCAACATAGAAGGACTTTCTCGAGGAGTGCTCTATTGGCGAAGCTTCAGCCATTGGCTGGGCGGCATGGGTGTGCTGGTCTTTCTCCTGGCGATCGTTCCACTGGGATCCAGCGACGGAAACTCCATGCACCTGCTTCGCGCGGAAAGCCCCGGACCGGACGTTGGAAAGCTGGTTCCGAAGATGCGTCAGACTGCGGCGGTGCTGTACCTTACTTATTTGGGACTCACCGTGATTACGTTCCTGTTTTTGGTGGTCGATATGCCCGCCTTCGAGGCGTTGTGTACAACGTTTGGCACGGCGGGAACCGGTGGCTTTGGTCTCAAAAACGACAGTATAGCGAGCTATAGTCCCTACGTTCAAAACGTTTGCACCGTGTTCATGCTTCTGTTTGGCGTGAATTTCAGCATTTATTATTTGCTTTTGTTACGCCGTTTTCGTGAGGTATTTGCTGACGAGGAGCTAAGGCTGTATATCGGTGTCGTTCTTGGTAGCATTTTGCTGATCACGCTCAACATCCGCGGCCTTTACGCATCGATCTGGGATGCCTTGAGACATGCTTCCTTTCAGGTTTCGAGCATCATGACCACCACGGGCTTTGCGACCTGTGACTTTGATCTGTGGCCGAGCTTTTCCAAGGGAATATTGCTGATATTGATGGTGTTCGGTGCCTGTGCGGGAAGCACGGGCGGTGGATTTAAGATCGCACGCGTGCTTTTGGTTCTCAAGGGTATTCGCCGCAACATCGCACAGGTGCTTCGCCCGCAAAAGGTGCAGGTGATCCGCGTCAACAAAACGCCGGTCGATGAGGCGGTCGTGGCGGGAACCAACGCCTATCTTTGCTCCTATGTTGTCATCGTCATCGTCAGCTTTTTGCTGATCTCGCTCGACGGTTTTTCGATTACCACAAACTTTTCCGCAGTTCTTTCTTGCTTCAACAATATCGGTCCGGGCTTTGATGCCGTCGGTCCTTCCTGCAATTTTTCGATCTACAGTCCGCTTTCCAAGCTGATCCTGGCGGCAAATATGCTCGCGGGCAGACTTGAAATCTTTCCGATCCTTGCGCTCTTTTCCAAGAGCCTTTGGAAGCGGAGTTGAGGCGGGAAATTGCCAACCAATCAAGAGGATGCCGTTCCACTCGGATTTGGCATCCTTTTTTTGTCTTTTGGGAGACAAAAATAGAATGCTCCATATGTTTGATAGGATTCTCTATTGATTTTCATAGTTTTATTATGTATAATAATTTCAATATCGAAAAAACGCATGAAAGTGTATGGAGGAAACAATGAAAAATTTTGTACTTTACAATCCCGTGCGCGTGATCTTCGGAAACGGGGAATCCAATGACGTTGGAAATCATGTGAAGGAGCTTGGAAAAAAAGCTATGATCGTCTCCTATGAGGTGCACGACTTTTTGAATCCGCTCCTAGAGCGCGTGCAGGCATCCCTTGCGGCGCACGGAATCGAAACGGTTTCTTTTTACCGTGTGCAAGCAAATCCGTTGCTTTGTCACATCCGTGAGGCGGTTGAGATCTGCCGCGCGGAGAAGGTGGATTTCTGCATCGCCGTTGGCGGCGGCAGCGTGATGGACTCCACAAAGGCGATCGCTGCGGGTGTTCCTTATCCGCACGACCTTTGGAAAATGTTTATTTCCCGTCATGACTGCGAGGTCGCCGTTCCCCCGACGCAAACGCTTCCCACCGTCATGATCCCCACGCTTCCCGCGACCAGCAGCGAGATGAATTGCATCGCGGTCGCAACGAATGACGTCACAAAGGAAAAGGCATACATTTATTGTCCCACGCTTTATCCGAAGATTTCGATCATGGATCCCGCATTGACCTGTTCGCTGCCGACCTTCCAGACCGTGATCGGCGCGGTGGATGCCATGTCACACGTGCTGGAGGCATATCTGAACGGTGACCAGAGATCTCCTCTGCAGGACCGTCTGCACGAGGGCCTTTTGGTGACGATCATGGACGAGCTTCGCGCGATTCTGAAGGATCCCTCCAACGTTGAGCACCGCGCGAATATGCAGTGGGCAGCAACGCTTGCATGGAATGGCTACATTCAGTCAGGTCTGGACGCACCCACACCGATGCATCAGATGGGACACGTGCTTTCCGCACGCTACAACACCCCTCACGGTGTAACGTTGGCGATCTTTATGGATGCTTATTTCCGTTATACCTGCACGCTTAATCCCGAGCGCGAGGCACGCTTTGCGCTTTTGGGTGAGAAGATCTTTGGTGTGTCAAGAGACGGAAAGAGCAACCGCGAGGCCGCAATTGCCACGGTGGATCTCATTGTGAAATTCATGGATGAGGTCGGTGCACCTCATACGCTGACTGCCGCAAGGATTCCGCACGGAGAAATTCCCGAGATTGCCCAGGACATTCTGATTCACGGATGTGATGCAAACGGAAATCTGCCCTCCATTCCGCCCATCGGCAAGGATGGAATCCTTGAAATCTTGAACATGGCGAAATAAAACCATTCCCAAAAGAGGTGTGACGTATGAAAATTTCGGGCATGAAAAAGCACCGCTTTGTGTGTGTGGATACCTCGAGATGCAAGATCTTTTGGATTGATGAGTCGGGAGAGATCATGCGGGAGATCCGAGGGGCTGTTGCCTGCTTTGATCTGTTTGTGCTTCCCGACGGCAGACTTTTATATTCACATTTCGGAGAGGGCGCGCCGAGCGATGGTTTCAGCATTCTGGAGCCCGACGGCAGCTGCTCGATGTGTTACTGCACCGAAAAGGAGGTCTTCAGCTGCCAACCCCTTCCGAACGGTAATGTTTTGGTGGGTGAGCTTGGCGCTCCTCGCATCGCAGAGATCTCTCCCACGGGCGAGGTGGTTTTGGAAATTCCGGTTCCTTACGAGGGCGATCCTCACGAGAGCCTTCGTGCGGTCCGCAAGATCGGAGATTCCTATTATGCCGTTCAGCCGGGGTTGAACCTGATCCGTCGCTTTTCGGCAGACGGCGGCGTGGAACGCGAGTATGCCATCCGTCCCGATGCATTCGGACTTGTGATGCGTCCAAACGGAAATCTGGTGTATACCTGCATGAGCGGAGCCTACGAGCTGGATCCCGACGGAAACGAGATCTGGTCGTTGACCGATGCCGACGTCCCCGAGATGGGTATTCGTTGGCTGCTGGGTATCCAGCTGCTTTCCAACGGCAATCTGGTGCTTGGCAACTGGATGGGGCACGGACACACCGATGAGGGGATCCACTTTTTTGAGGTGAACCGCGAAAAGCAGGTGGTTTGGAGCTTTGATGGGCGCGGAACGTTGCGACAGCCGGCTGTGCTTCAGATCCTTGACGAGGATGCGGCAACGGTCTGCTATCGACCGATGAAATAAAAGAATATCAGCAACAAAAAAGAATCCGCCGATGAGTTCGGCGGATTCCTTTTTACAATGCTTTTGTATTATTCTTCTACCTTTTCATCATCGTCGTCAAAGCGACCGATGCCGATCAGCGTATCCACGGGAAGCGAGAAGAGAACGGCACCGCCGTCGGTCTTGAGACCGGCATACTCTTGGATGGCTTCCATGATCTTTGCCTTATATTCGTGGCTGGTTAGGAAGGCGATGGTGTCGGTCTCCTGGGTGAAGGAGGTCCCGAGCAGCTGCTCGGCCTGCTTGTTGTTGACGCTTCTGGTGTGCAGGATGGTGGCTCCCGTTGCACCGGCGGCGCGGCTGCAGTCAATGACCTTATCGGTGAATTTTTGATTGACGACGGCTACGATCAGTTCGTGCATTTGCGTGCGCTCCTTTTCTTGAGAGGTTTTGTTTGCGTCCGCCGAGGAATCCTCGCGGTACGGCGTGGAGAGAATGGCGTTGCTGACAATGCTGGAAATGCCTGAGAGTGGGATGGTGAAGGCGATTCCGTTGCCCATCAGATAAAGCTTGAGACGGCGGTTGATCGCCTTGAGGACGCGAGACTCACTGTAATTGGGAATGAGCGCGTAGACCAACCTTTTTTCGACCTCGTCCAGGCCGAGATAGCTCATATAGTTGGATTTTGCAGTGCCGAAGCCAATACCGGAGAAGTGCAGGGAAACGCAACAGGAGGCGCAAGCCTCGGTCAACGCGATCTCGTCCTTCTTTTTGATGATGCAGACCAACAGCTTGGCGCGCTTTTCAAGGGCGGTATTCTTTTTTGCCATGATATTACCTCCTTGTCAACACGCTCGTTTGTTCAAACGAATCGCTGTAATCGAGGAAGACCTCGGTTTCGGTCGAGAAGCGACGGATGGCGCGCTTGGATTTGAGACTGTAAATCAAGCCGCAGATCTGAATCGAAATGATCGGCGTCATTGCAACGAATGCCACGCATCCGAATGCCTGTGTCATGATGTTGCCGCCGAGTGTAGAGCAAGCACCGATTGAGAGGGGGAGGACGAAGGCGCTCATCATGACGCCGCTGGCAACTCCACCTGAGTCAAAGGCGATACCCGTAAAGAATTTCGGAACGAAGAAGGAAAGACCCAATGCGATCACGTAGCCCGGGATCAGGATCCAGAGGATCGAGATACCTGTCAGGATGCGCAGCATCGAAAGACCCAATGCCGCGGAAACACCGATCGAGAGCGCCAGACGCATCGTGGATGCCGAAATCGCACCCGCGGTGATCTGCTCGACCTGCTTGTTCAGCACGTAGACTGCGGGCTCGGCATTGACGATGAAGTAACCGATCAGCATGCAGACGGGAATGAGCGCGTAGCCGTTTCCGAGCAGGGCAATCGTTTGTCCAAGCTCTGCGCCTGCGGGCTTAAAGCCCTCGTTTGCACCCGTGAGGAAGATGACCAGACCGATGAAGGTGTAGACGATACCCACACCGATACGCACCAGCTGCTTGGTACCGAAGGCGCGTGTGATGAGCTGGAAGAGCAGGGCGAACACGATGGTGGGAAGAAGCGCGACGGCAACGTCCTTGGTGTGCTCGACAAAGCTGTTTAGATAAAGCCCCATTCCTTGACGTGTGGTTTCCACCACCGTCGCCGCGTCTGCGACGTAGCTGCCGTCGTTTACGCCGAAGCAGATGCCCAGGATCAGAACCGCGAGGATCGGACCGATGCTGCAAAGCGCCACCAGACCGAACGAATCGCTGTGCTCTCCGTCGCCCGAGCGTGCGCCCGCGACACCCGCACCGATCGCCATGATGAAGGGAACCGTCATCGGTCCCGTGGTGACTCCGCCCGAGTCGAAGGCAACCGACCAGAAGTTCTGCGGAATGAAGAAGCACATCGAAAATGCCAATATGTAAAAAATCATCAGGAGCACCGACAGGCTGACACGGAACACGATGCGCATCAGAGCGATGGCAAGGAAGATGCCGACACCGAGAGAGACCGTGAGGATCAGCAGCATGTTGTCCACGCCGGATACCTGCTCTGCAAGAATTTGCAGGTCGGGCTCGGATACCGTGACGAGGATGCCGATGATAAAGCTGATGAAGGCGATCAACCATATTTTTTTGGATTTTGCGAGATATGAACCGATCTTGCCGCCCAGCTGCAGCATCGACATTTCCGCACCCATGGTGAAGATCGACAATCCGGCAATCAGACAAAGCACACCGAGCAGGAAGAGCAGGAAGGTGCCCGTGCTCATCGGCGCGATCGTGATTCCCAAAAACAGCACGACTGCGGCAATCGGAAGAATGGATCGAATCGATTCACTGAGTTTTTGTTTGACAAAGTTTTCCAAGATTGCTTCCTTTCTGCTTGCATTTTGGCGGAGTTCCCGCCGGGTTGTTTTTGCATATATCATTATATCATAAATAGGATGAAAAAACATCTTTTTTTGAAAAAAAGATAAAAATTATTTTTGTTAACAATTTATATATAGATTTTGAAGGCGTTTTGCGATATAATGATAGCGTTGTGTTTTTTGCTTCGAAATCGATTGAAATCGATTGGAGCAGAAAACGAAAATATGATTTGGGAAAGGAGACGCTCTTTTTTATGATACCGGAAGATCCTGCGGACGGCGATCGAACCACGCCCCCGGAGCCGATGATCGGATGAAGACTTGGCGACTTGTTTGCGTTTGACACAAGCTATCAAGTCTTGTTTTTGTGTCTTTTATCAATGAAAATCTGAAAATCGGAAAAGGAGAATTTGAATTTATCATGAAAACTGTCATATGGCAGATACTGGTTCAATTAATATTGATTGCAATCAACGCATTTTTTGCCGCATCCGAGATCGCGGTGATCTCGCTCAACGAGGTGAAGCTGCGCCGCCAGGTGGAATCGGGTGACGTCAAGGCGAAAAAAATGCTTCGTATGGTGGAGGAGCCAACCGGATTTTTGTCCACCATTCAGGTCGGCATCACGCTGGCAGGATTTTTGGGCTCTGCATTCGCAGCAGACAGCTTTTCCGACCTGTTGGTCGACTGGCTGATCAACACTTGTCGGGTCACGTTTGTTTCCAGAGGCGTGTTGGATACGGTCTCGGTGGTTCTGATCACTCTGATCCTGTCCTTCTTCACGCTGGTCTTGGGAGAATTGGTGCCGAAAAGAATCGCGATGCGAAATCCCGAGAAGCTGGCGCGCGGTGTTTGCGGCGTGATCCTCACGCTCTCCAAGCTGCTGCGTCCCGTTGTTTGGCTCCTTTCTGCCAGCACGAACGGCTTGCTCCGTCTCTTTGGCATCAATCCCCACGAAACCGCCGAGGACGTTTCCGAGGAGGATATTCTGGATCTGGTTGACGCCGTTGAGGAGCAGGGAGAGATCGACACCGACACCAAGGAAATGATCGAAAACGTGTTTGAATTTGATAACACGGCAGTGTCCGAGATCATGACGCGCCGATCGGATATGACGGTGCTGTATGAGACCGACACGACCGAGGATGTTGTGAAGACCATGCTGGAAAGCGGATTTTCGCGGCTTCCCGTGTGCGGAGAGGATACCGACGACATCAAGGGCATCGTCTTGGTGCGTGAATTTTTGTTTGCGCTCCACGAGAATTCCGAGTGCAGTCTGAAGGATCTGATGCAGACACCGAAATTCGTTCCCGATACGTTGCCGGCAAACGTGCTGTTTCAGGATATGCGCGCCAACAAGGTACATATGGCGATCGTGGTCGATGAATACGGTCAGACCGCGGGACTTGTCACGCTGGAGGACCTGTTGGAGGAGATCGTGGGAAATATCTACGATGAGACCGACGCGCCCGAGACCCCCGAGATCGTGGAGGCGGGCGAGAACGTCTGGCAGATCGCGGGCTCGACTCCGATTGAGGATGTTGAAGAGGCAATCGGTGTGACGCTGCGTGGCGAGGACGACAGCTTCGACACCTTCGGTGGATTTGTGATCGCACATCTTGCCTACATTCCGCAGGACGGAGAGACTCCCGAGTTTGATCATGAAAATCTGTCGGTCAAGGTGCTGTCTGTTGCCGAAAAGCGCATTGAGCTGACCGAGGTCGTCAAGACCGTGACCGAGGAGACCGACGAGACTGACGTAGAAGAGAAGGATGCCGTGGAGAAGGAAAGTGCTTCTGCCACAGACAATATGGAATTTGAATACAATTAAAGAAAGGCAATAAAACAATGAATCTCGAATTTTTGTATGAAAGCTTAGTGGCCTTGGTAACCGGTGACGGCTGGAAGATGATCGTGATGTGGGTCATCGGCGGCCTGTTGATCTATCTTGCCATCAAAAAGGACATGGAGCCCACGCTCCTGTTGCCCATGGGCTTCGGTGCGATTCTGGTCAATCTCCCGTTCTCGGGTGCGATCGGTGTGGACGGTCCTTTGACCACTCTGTATAACGCGGGTATCGCCAACGAGCTGTTTCCTCTGATCCTGTTCATCGGTATCGGCGCGATGATCGACTTTGGTCCGTTGCTTTCCAACCCCAAGCTGATGATCTTCGGTGCGGCGGCGCAGTTCGGTATCTTCTTCACCCTGTGCCTGGCATCGATCTTCTTCCCGAATATCCTTGACTCCGCGTCCATCGCCATCATCGGTGCGGCAGACGGTCCCACGGCAATCGTCGTGGCAAATGCCCTCAAATCCAAATACGTCGGTGCGATCATGGTGGCGGCGTATTCCTACATGGCGCTTGTTCCCGTCATTCAGCCGCCTGTCATCAAGGCGCTGACCACCAAGAAGGAGCGCATGATCCGCATACCCTATGAGCCCAAGGCGCTTGCGCAGACAACCAAGATCCTGTTCCCGATCCTGATCACCGTCATCGCGGGCTTGGTTGCAAAGGAGTCTGTTGCTCTGGTCGGATTTTTGATGTTCGGTAATCTGCTCCGTGAGTGCGGCGTGTTGAACTCGCTTTCCGAGACCGCGCAGAAGGTGCTTGCAAATCTGGTCACCATCTTCCTTGGAATCACGGTTGCCACGCAGATGCAGGCAGATAAATTTCTGCAGATCGACACGCTCGTGATCCTGTTCCTCGGCTTGTTCGCATTCATTTTCGACACTGCCGGCGGTGTGCTGATCGCAAAGCTGATGAACCTCTTCTCCAAGAAGAAGGTCAACCCCATGATCGGTGCGGCAGGTATCTCCGCATTCCCCATGGCAGGACGTATCGTTCACAAGATGGGTCTGAAGGAGGATCCTCAGAACTTCCTGCTCATGCACTCCATGGGTGTTAACGTATCGGGACAGATCGCGTCGGTTATCGCGGGCGGTTTGATTCTCGGATTCTTTTCCGGCATGGTCGGTTAAAAAAGGAGGATGTAATCAATGGGATCGTTTTTTGAAAATCTTCAGTTCAGACCCGTGGCTTTCGTTGAAAATTTGAAGTACATGGGACTCGGTATGCTCGGTATTTTCGTCGTCATCGGCGTGATCGCCGGCATGACCGTGCTGCTCAATCGCTTCCTGTCAAAAAAGTGATTTTTTGAGCATGATAAAAAGATGCGGGAGAAAGAAAATTTCTTTCTCCCGCATCTTTTTGTAGGAAATTTTGAAAGATACTCCCGGAACTTTTTTCGCAAAGAGGGAAAAGGTAGTTCTTCATCCGTCGTTCGCTCTTTCAATCCTCCCCAAGGCTGATATGACTACTCTTCCGCCGTATCTGAGAAGAGCAGATTGTACTGGTCCGCGATCTCGTTCCAGGTCAAAAGCCCCACGTTTCCGTCCTCGGGGAGCGAATTGAGACGTTGAAAGCTTCTTACCGCCGATTGCGTTTGGTCGTCGTAGATGCCTGTCATCACAACGTCGGAAAGCGCGGCATAGCTGTGATGAAGCTCTCTCAGCATATACTGCAGAGCCGAGACGACAAACCCGACGCTCCCCGCCGTCAGGACGTATCCCTGCGGATCGGACGGAAAGGCAGAGATCTGACGCGGTGGGGAATTGGATGCCAACGATGCACGATAATCGGCATAGAGTCGCTCCCAGGTTTCCAGATCGGCGCGCCCCGTGACGGGAAGTCCGCGCGAGCGTTGAAATTCTCTGAGTGAGTTGGTGGTTTGGGATTCGAAAATACCGTCCACGGGAGGCGCGGGGATGCCTTCCTCGTCGTAGGAAAGCTGTCGCAGATATTGCTGCAAATTCCGTGTCGCAGCAGCCTTGTTCGGTTGGTTGTTCATCTGTGAACCCTCCTTTGCGGTGCTTTATGCACCGAGCGGAAATCCGGGAAACTGACCGTCCCGTGAGACAGAACCTTGATAGAGTGCGTTGAACAGCTCAGCGATCGCGCTCCACGTTATTGCAGAAACAACGCCCGTGGGTGTGATCCCCGCCAGATTTTGAAATGCGATCACGGCCTCCTGCGTGCGGGGACCGAAATATCCCGTGGGGTTGATTTGCGGAATTTGCGTGTAGGTTTGGGCAATATAGTTGAGATATTGCTGCAAGAGAAGCACCTGATCGGAATCTGCACCGATGCGAAGCGGAACCCCACCATAGGGAAGCGCTGCGCCCTCCACGTATTCGATCGGAATGGTGTTGACGATCCCCGTGTAGGCTTTTTGGATCTCAAACCACGTCCGCTCTCCGACCACACCGTCCACGGGAAGACCAAAGGTGCGTTGCACTGCCTCGACCGCGGCGCGCGTGGATTCTCCGAAGCTTCCGTCGATCGTCACGGGAGGGATGGTGTCGTAATACTGCGACAGATAGGCGATGAAATATTGCAGATTGAGCACGGCATTTCCGCTCGAGCCGAGCGAGAGGACACCGGGATATTGCTTTGTGACCTCCTCCAGTCGGATTCCTTCGGAATTGAGATCGTTCAGACGCTTGACTCCGATATAAATATTTTGGATCGTGTACCACGTCGTTTTCCCGATCACACCGTCTGGTGTCAGTCCGAAGACCTCTTGAAAGCGGCGCACCGCGTCCTCGGTATCGGTGCCGAAGATCCCGTCGGTCACCTCGATCTTCGGAATGGAGGGGAAGTTGTTGGAAATGCGATTCAGTCGTATTTGCGCGATGCGAACGTCGTCGTTTGCCGCACCGAGCCGCAGCGGAGCCTCGGGAGCGCTTGCGGTCACGTTTTCGATCGGTGCGTTTTGCACCAGATCAATGTCATCGCCGTAGAAGTAGGTCAGAATTTCGTATGGCGTGTATCCTTGATTGGCAAGCTCAACGGTTTGCCATTGAGAAAGTCCGTTGCAGGTCACGGTGGTGCCGTTGCAATATTGTGCGAAGAGCGGCTCGACGCTTCCTCGACGGCGGATATAGCTGTCAAACAATTCTCCCGCCAGCTCGCGGATGTTGCCGAAGATATCGCGTCCGTTGACGAAATACTGATCGAACGCCGTGGTGCTGGTGATGTCAAAATCGTAGCCGCGCGTGCGGTAGTATTCGGTAAAAACGCGGTTGAGCGCAAACGAGATCTGCGCGTACATATTGGCGCGGATCGCGTTTTCCGGCCAGGTGGGATAGATCTCGCTGGAGGCGACGTTTGCCACATAATCCAAAAAGGGGATCGTGACGTTCTCGGCAGGCTGATCGGGCGGGCCGAGATGGACGGTAATGCGTTCGGGAATCACGGGAAGCTCCGGCATGGCGTTTTCCTTTCTTTGTGGATTTGAAGGTGCTTCAGAGATCGGGCGCGGTCGATTCAAAAAAACGCTCTCCGTCCGGTGTGCGCGAATCGGTGCGTCCGTTTTCGGGGAGAGGGATCAGATAGGCGGGCTGAACGGCGGCGATCCCATCGAAGATCGGCACGTTGGCATAGCTTTGCTTGAAAAAGCCCTCCAGGGAGACCTCGATGTGAT
>JAZSJS010000123.1:0-16523 GCA_045534435.1 Eubacteriales bacterium | reverse complement strand
AGTGGAGGTCACCGAGGAGGATATGGTGCAGTATCACACGGGAGAGATGATCCCGCGACTGAAGAGTGCTCTGGAATTTTTGAAGGAGGCAGGCTATACCAACGCCTACGACACCGCGCCCGATCGAAACGAGCAATGCTCCTGCCACGGCTATCCCTTCTGGAGCAGTCAGCTCGGCGCGTTTGTGGGATACGATGCCATCATCGACGATAATAACTATTATTATTCGATCGACCATATCTACGTGCTCGACGAAGAGGACAACGTCGAAGAGCTTTTGTACCGCCACATTGCGGACAAGCCGATCCTTTGCTCCTCCGACCACAAGCCCGTGATGCTGGATTTCAATTTGAACCCGTAATTTCTCAAGAGGCTGTTTTGCAAAAGACAGCCTCTTTTTTATAATTTTGGCTATGTCATATTAAATAACTGATTTTTTGGCAGATTCCAAATGCGTAAATACGCATTTGGTCCTCACGGTGTTCGGATTTCGACTTCGAGCCGCTTGACACCGAAGGTGTCATTCTGAGTGGAGCGAAGCGAAATCGAACTGCGTAGCAGCGCCGAAGGCGGAATCTAAGCGGCTCTACGCTCAGAATGACACGCGGGGCGTGTCGCAAAAAATCCTTAAAATCAATCGTTTGCTGTGACTGAGCCATAATTTTTATATAAAGATGTTGACGAATCGCCTTTTTTGTGGTATAATAATGCAGTTAATAAGATTTACCGAAACAGGAGAACAGACCATGACACTTTATGAGGATTTGAAATGGAGAGGCTTGATTCAGGATATTTCCGACAACAAGCTGATTGATAAGCTCAACGCGGGCGGCATGACCTTCTACATCGGCACCGACCCGACGGCAGACAGCCTGCATCTGGGACACTATTCGTCCTTCCTGATCACGCGCCGTCTTGCCGCTGCGGGACATACGCCCCTGTTGTTGGTGGGCATGGCAACCGCCCTCATCGGTGACCCTCGCGGCACCGTGGAGCGCAAGCTTTCCAATCGCCGGGAGGTCGAGCACAACTACGAATGTCTCAAGACACAGCTGCAGACCATCTTCCCCTATGAGGTCGTCAACAACTACGACTGGGTGAAGGACATCAACGTCATCGAGTTTTTCCGTGATTACGGAAAATATATCAACGTCGGCTACATGCTCTCCAAGGATCTGATCCGCCGTCAGATGGAAAGCGGCATCTCCTATGCCGAGTTTTCCTATATGCTGATCCAAGGCCTGGATTTCAAGCATCTGCATGAGACGCGCGGTGTCGATCTGCAGGTGGCGGGCTCCGACCAGTGGGGCAACATCACCACGGGCATCGAGCTGATCCGCAAGACAACGGGAGACGAGGTCTATGCCATGACCATGCCGCTGGTCACCGACTCGCACGGCAACAAGTTCGGAAAGAGCGAGGGTAATGCGGTTTGGCTGGACAAGAACAAGACCAGCTCCTACCAGCTCTATCAGTTCCTGCTCAACTCCGAGGATAGCATGGTGATCGAATACCTGAAGCGTCTGACCTTCCTCTCTCGCGAGGAGATCGAGGCAATCGAGACAGAGCACAATCAGGCTCCCGAGCGCCGTCTGGCACAGAAAAAGCTTGCCGAGGAGATCCTGCGCGATCTGCACGGTGAGGGGGCATACGAATCGGCGGTCAAGATCAGCGAGCAGCTGTTCGCAGGCAACATCCGCGAGATCCCGGTCAACGATCTGCTGGCGGGACTCAAGGACGTTCCTCATTTCGAGACGAAGGGCGGCCCGATCCTGGACGTGCTGGTGTCTGCCGGAATCTGCTCCTCCAAGCGTGAGGCACGTGAGTTTGTTTCCAACGGCTCTCTGACGCTCAACGGCGAGGCTCTGAAGGCGACCGATTTCGAGGTGAACGCCGACACCTGTCTGGCAGGAAGATATCTCGTCGTGCGCCGCGGCAAGAAGAAGTACTATCTTGGTGAGCTGGTATAACGGAATGCAAAGATTGATCGTTTCGGATCTTGACGGAACGCTTTTGCCGTACGGTCAGGATGCGATTTCGGAAGAGACTCTGGCCTTGCTTGAAGAAGCACTGACGCGAGGAATCACGTTGGCGATCTCCTCGGGAAGAACGGTGGAGGAGCTTTCGGCTCTTTTGCCGGCATGGAAAAGCGAGGTCTGGCTGATCGGATGTGACGGCGCGCATTACGTCAAGGACGGGCGAGCCTACTATGAAAAAAAGATCGCGCACGAGGATTTGCTCTTCTTTCAGAAGCAGGCGGGCGAGGATTTTTCCTTCGTTCTGCACGGCGCGCACAGAAATTTTTCGGTGGGAAAGCTCCCCGGTGAGGCGGCACACTTTCATGCCGTTCCCGTTGCGAGCGTCGATGTCGTCAAGGAAAAGATCTTCAAGGTGACCTCCTTCGGGAAAAAACTTCGTTTGCCGCCCTATTGCGGCTTGCGGATGCATTGGGATGGGGGAGAGAACGAAATGGCGCAATACGTCAACCGTTTTGCCGACAAGGGTGCGGCACTTTCCGACCTGCAAATGCGCCTGATGCTGACGAAATTCGAGACAGTCTGCATCGGAGATAGCGGAAACGACGTTGCCATGATGCACAATGCCAAGCATGCCGTTTGTGTCGGACATCGTTCCCGGGCGTTGGCGGATGCCTGTGATCTGCATTTTGAGCGGATCGAGGACGCGCTGCATGCACTGATTGGTCCGACGGATTGAGGCTTACAAACCATCCATCAAATGTTAAAAGACTGTTAATAATTCGAAATAGCATAGACAATTGGCTTTGTTTGTGTTATAATGTTGAAGCATGAGCATAGAATTTTGTTCTTTTTTGTAGATTCAAAGGGGGAAACATGGCACAGTTTTTTGATTTGCATAGCCATATGCTTTGCGGAGTAGACGACGGTGCCAAGACTCCGGAGGATATGTTCTCCATGTTGGAGGCGGCATACGAGGACGGGATTCGAGCAATTTGTTTAACTCCGCACTATTCACCTTACCTGTTCGGAGAGACCTTGAAATCCTCGGAAAAGGCATTTGAGATGCTTCGGGAATATGTAGCAAAGACGCACCCCGATATGAGGCTTTTTTTAGGTCATGAGTTGGGTTATCATCACGGATGCCTTCGCGCGCTTGGCGATGGATCCTGCCGAACGCTGGCTGGAACGCGCTACGTGCTGATGGATTTTCCCGAGACGGTTGACTTTTTTGAGCTGCGAAACGCAGTTTCTCTGTTGCAACGTGAGGGATATTTCGTGATCTTGGCGCATACCGAGCGGTATCGTGAATTGTTTGGGAAGCTTTCCTGGATCAAGGAGTTTGTCGAAGTGGGCGGCATCGTGCAGGTGAATGCCTCTTCTGTGAACGGTGCTTGGGGAAAGGCTTGTGCCAAACAATGGAAAAAGCTGATTCGGAAGGGCTTGGTTCACGTCATTTCCACTGATGCACACAATATGACGTCTCGCCCACCGCAAATGTCAGTTTGTATGGAGTTTTTGCAGAAGCACTGTGATCCGCAAACGGTCAGAGATTTGACATGGAATCACGCTTGCTGCATCATTCGGGATGAGATCATCTGATTGTCATTCTCAATGAAAATTCAAGCTCCCGGAAGTATGACGGGAGAAAGGAAGAAAGGTTAGGGACTATTTTATGGAAGAAGAAAGAAAGCAAGCGGAAATCTCTTTTGGTGATCTGTGGAACATTTTCAAGCGTTGTTGGTGGCTGATGCTCATTGTCATTGTGATCGTTGCGTCGGCTGTCTATATTGCCTTGAACGTGACACACACAGATGAATACACCGCAACCATTACGATTTGGGCAATGCGTGTGCCTGAGGAACATAACCAAAGCAATGTGTCTCAGTCGGACGTTTCGATTGCGACTACACTGATCAACGACTATAAGCATTTGATCAAGAGCGAAGAGATCTTGGAACGCGTCATTACCGCGCAAAATCTGACGCTGACAGCAGGTAATCTTTCATCAATGGCTTCGGTGAACAACGAAAGCGGTACGCGTATCATGTATTTGTCGGTAACGACTAACTCTGCCAAAACGGCACAGTCGATTGCAAACACATGGGGAGCGATTTTCTGTGACTATATCAATGAAATGATGGGACAGGAAATGGTCAAGGTGGCGGTTTCGGCGCGTGAGCCTCAAGCACCCTCCAACCCGATTTCGCTTTTGAAGGTGCTCTTGATTGCGTTTGTAGCGGGAATTATGGTTTATGTTGTGTATTTTGTCACCTTCATTCTTGACGATAAGATCAGTTCGCCCGAGGATGTGGAGAGATATTTGGGGCTGAGTGTGTTGGGATCGATTCCCGACAAGAATGCTTTGCGCCGTAGGCGGAACAAAGAGGGTTATTATTATGCCTACAGTTCGCCTTACGGGCAGGATTCCGAATCAAAGAAAGCTGTAAGGAGTGAAGTAACCAATGAAAAAAATTGAATTATTACTCGAAGAGCAGCAAAATTATTTTATGCGTGAGGCGTTTAACACGTTGCGTACCAACATCCTGTTTTCCGGAAAGGATGTTAAGACGATTGTTATTACCAGTTGCATGGCGCACGAGGGAAAGACCACGGTCTCGTTTGAAACCGCTCGCAATCTTGCGGAAAGCGGAAAAAAGATACTGTTATTGGATGCTGATCTGCGTAAATCGGTGATGGTATCCAGATACACAAAGGTGCGCGGTATTGCCGGTCTGTCTCAGGTCCTTTCGGGTCAGGTTGCGATTGATGATGCCATTTGCAAGACGCAAATTGAAGGCTTTGACATTGTGTTTGCAGGCCCGTATCCGCCCAATCCCACCGAGCTTGTCGGAAGTCCCGTATTCAAGGAGGTGTTGGACGCAAAGAGAGATCAGTACGATTATATCCTCGTCGACGCGCCTCCTCTCGGCCTGGTCATTGATGCAGCAGTCATGGCAAGCGTTTGTGACGGTGCACTCCTTGTTTTGAACTCGGGATCTATCAAATACCGTTTTGCACAAAGTGTGAAGCAACAGCTGCAAAAGAGTGGTTGTAAAATCCTCGGTATGGTGTTGAATCAGGTCGCCAACAAGAACCTGAGCGGTTCCTCCTACTATTCGCAGTCCAGCCGTTACGGCTCGGTTTACGAGAACCTGGAGCACTCGTCGGCTTCGCGCCCCGCAGCACCGACGAAGAAGCCCAATCCGTAATTCAAAAAAGAATCTCAAACAGCGATTTATCCTTGGATGAATCGCTGTTTTTTCTGTGATTTTGTGAAGGTTTTTGCATCTGTATTGACAGAAAAATAAAGTTGTGTTATAATAAGAAACGAAGAAAACAGATCGTTCAAGTCGTTGATTTGCCGAAAGGAGGCAGTATGATGATATACCGTCACATAGAGGAATTGATTGGCAGAACACCCTTGCTTCTGCCCCAAAAATACAATCGCGAGCAGTGCCGTTATGCGCGAGTTCTGTGCAAGCTGGAGAGCATGAATCCCGCGGGAAGCGCCAAGGACCGTGTGGCATTGTTCATGATCAATGATGCCGAGCAAAGGGGACTGATTTCGAAGGGTGCGACAGTGATCGAGCCGACGAGCGGAAACACGGGGATCGGGCTTGCGGCAGTTTGCGCGGCGCGAGGCTACCGTTTGATCCTCACCATGCCGGACACCATGAGCGTGGAGCGGAGAAAGCTCCTTGCAGCTTACGGTGCCAAGATCGTCCTGACCCCCGGAAGCGAGGGAATGCAGGGCGCCGTTGCCAAGGCGCGAGAGCTGGCAAAGGAGATCGAGGGAAGCATCATTCCTTCTCAGTTTGACAATTCCGCCAACCCTGCGGCACATTATGCCACCACAGGCCCCGAGATCTGGGCGGACTGCGAGGGAAAGGTTGACGTTCTCGTTGCCGGCGTGGGCACCGGCGGCACGATCAGCGGAACGGGAAAATATCTCAAGGAGAAATCTCCCGCTTGTCGTGTGGTCGCGGTTGAGCCGGCCTCGTCACCTCTGATCTCCAAGGGAATTGCCGGGGCGCACGGCTTGCAGGGTATCGGTGCGAATTTTATTCCCGCGAATTTGGATCTTTCCCTGATCGACGAAACGGTTTGCGTCACCGAGGAGGAGGCATATCGCGCGGCACGGCTGCTGGTGGATCTGGAGGGGCTGCTTTGCGGCATTACCTCGGGAGCGGCGCTGCACGCGGCGACCTTGCTTGCCAATCGTCCCGAAAACGAGGGAAAAACCATTGTGGTGATCCTGCCGGACACGGGAGAGCGTTATCTTTCGACGCCGTTATTTGAAAGAAACTGAAAACAGACCTGCGAGGAGGAAACGAGCTTGAATCCTCGGAAAAGACAGATGGAAAAGGAGGTATACCGATGGAACGCAATTTGGAGCAAACGGTTGCGCTGAATCTTGCGGAGCTGCGCCGCACCAAGGGGTGGACACAGGCGGAGTTGGCGGAAAAAATCAATTATTCGGACAAATCGGTGTCCAAATGGGAGCGCGGCGAGGGCCTGCCCGACTTGAAGGTGCTGATGCAGCTTGCCGAGCTGTACGGCGTGACGCTGGATGCGCTTGTGACGGAGGGCGCGGCTGAGAAGAGCATCGTTGCGGTGGAGATCCCGCGTCGGCAACGCGTTGGATTTCGCGTGGTGATGGAGCTTTTGGCGATCTCCGTTGTGTTTTTGCTTGCAACGGTGTTTTACGTCGTCTGCGCGACCTATCTGCACAAGAATTTTTGGACCTGCTTTATCTGGGCGTTGCCGATCTCCTTCTTTTTGGTGACGCTGTTCAATATGCGCTGGAAATACCGCGCGTGCGCCATCGTCTTTGCGTCCTTGTTCGCGTGGACGCTTTTGACGGCGCTCTATCTGCAGTTTTTGAGCTATAACGCATGGATGCTGTTTTTGATCGGCATTCCCGCGCAAGCGGCGATCGTGCTTTTGGCACAGGTGCGAAAAAAATAAAGTCCTTTCGAAGAGGAAAAGGAGACCTCATGATGAAGAATCAGACACGGTGGCTTTTGAAGGCACCCGCATACGAGGGCGGTGTGCTTTCCGAGAAGGATTTCAACATCGGCTACGGCAAGAGCATTCAGGAGGACACGCAGACCTCCCGCATGCAGCTGGTGGCAAGCACCAGTGAGGCGGAATATCTGGCGTATCTCTCCAAGCTGGAGACGGCGGGATATTCCAAGATCTTTGAAAATGAGATCAACGGCAACCGATATGCCCAGTTCCTTACGGAGGACGGCACACTGTACGTTTATTTTGTGCATCAATTCAAGGAAGTACGTGTCATCGAGGACCGCGTCAGCACGCCGATCGATCGATTTGGTTACGCGCTTCCCGAAGGCGAGGGAGAAGACACGACGGTCATCTATCAGTACGGGATGATGTATTTGTCGGGCAGAATGCAGCCCGAGGATTTTCTTCGCAGACACCAAGCGGGGGGAATGTTCTATATCATTCGTCTTGCCGACCGCCGACTGATCCTGATCGATGGGGGTTGGATGTCGCAAGCAACCGAAAAATCGGTTCCCGAAGCGCTCAAGTTCCTCTATGAGGTCAGCGGCACACCCGAGGGCGAGAAGGTCAAGATCGCCGCAGTGATCATCACGCACCCCCACGGCGACCACAAGCAGTTTGTGCATGACCTGATTAAGAATTACAGCGACCGTCTTGATGTCGAGCGCTTTTGCTACAACATTGCGTCCTTCAGCCTGATTGAGGGACACAATCCGACCTATCCCGATTTCGGTGCGCTGGTTTGTGAGAAATATCCGAGTGCGCTCTTCCTCAAGCCCCACACGGGACAGAGCTTTATGCTGGGAGATATGAAGATCGACGTCTTGTTTACGCATGAGGATATGGTGACGGCAGACAAGGCGGTGCTTGCAATCAAGGAGGTCAACAATACGTCCGTGGTTATGAAATTCACGATCTACGGCAAGACCTTCATGCTGCTGGGAGACATTGGGACACAAGTGGAAAACCCCGCCTGGAAGGTGAGAGAGGATATGCGAATCGAGGCGCGCTTTCTCGGAATGTATCGGGATGCTCCCGGTTCCTATTCCGCGCTGAAGAGCGATATGGTACAGGTCGCGCACCACGCGGTCAATGACCGTATGGGAGATTATTATTTTGCCATTCGTGCGCCGTACGTGATGCATCCGGGAACGGATATGGCTTATGAGAGGTACCGTGCCAGCTTCTATTACCGCGTGTTTCATCAACTTGTTGCCGCGGGTGCCGAGGAGATCCTGCCCGGAGGAAGAAAAACCTATTGGTTTGAGATCGACCGCAAGGGAGGCATCACGGTCGGAAGTGAGCCCATGCGAGGCGCGGACGACGATTATCTTGAATATATCAACAGATTTCCGCCCTTCGACATCAGGCAGATCCCGTTCTGAACAACGGCAGGCATACAAAGGAGACGATTATCATGGAAAATCAATGGCTTTTAAAAGCTCCTGTATATGAAGGCGGTGTGCTTTCCGAAAAAGATTTCAATATCGGCTACGGCAAGAGTATTCAGGAGGACACGCAGACCTCCCGAATGCAACTGGCGGCAGACACAAACGAGACCGAGTATCTGGCATATCTTGCAAAGCTCGAAAAGATGGGCTACCGAAAGATTTTTGAAAATCGCATTGCGGACAACCGATTCGCGCAGTTCCTTACGGACGACGGTACGCTGTACGTTTATTTTACCGCAAAATATCGCGAGGTCCGCGTGATCGAGGATCGTGTCAGTACGCCGATCGACCAATTCGGCGATACGGCTCCCGTGGGAGAAGGGAAGGACACCACTGTTATTTATCAATACGGCATGATGTACGCTCCCGAATCCATACAGTCCGGAAAGCTCTCTCGCGCCCATCGAAAGGACGGGATGTTTTACGTGATCCGTCTTGCCGACAGCCGCCTGATCCTGATCGACGGCGGATGGGAGTCGCAGATGACCGAAAAAGCGTTGCCCGAGGCGTTTCATTTTCTCTATGAGGTCAGTGGCACGCCCAAGGGCGAGAGGATCAAGGTGGCGGCGCTCATCCTCACGCATCCGCACGGAGATCAGCGCTTGATCCGACAGTATGGCGATGCTCTTGACATTGAGCGCTTTTGCTATAACTTTGCATCCTTCGATTTGACCGAGGGCGCCAACGAGGCGTATTCCGAGTACGGTGCGATGTTTTGTGAAAAGTACCCCGATGCGCGTTTTCTCAAGCCGCACACGGGGCAGAGCTTTACGCTCGGGGATGTGAGGATCGACGTGATGTTCACGCACGAGGATATGGTGAAGGCAGATACCGCAACCATGCATTTGCGCGACGTCAACAACACCTCGACGGTCATGAAACTGACCGTTCACGGCAAGAGCTTTTTGCTTCTCGGTGATCTTGGGACCTCGATCAAGAACCCCTACCGTCCCATCGTGGAGGATATGCGGCTTGAGGCGAGATTTCTCGGAATGTATTCCGCCAAGCACGGCTCTTATCCCGCGCTGGAAAGCGATGCGGTGCAGGTTCCGCACCATGCATTCCATTATTACCGTTTGAGCGAATTTTACTACGCCATCCGTCCGCGCTATGCGATGCTTCCCATGGCAGATCTGGAGTACGGGGATTATCAGCCCAGCTTCTACTGTCACGTCATTCAGCAGCTCTTTGTGACGGGGGCTGAGCATATTCTGCCGGCGGGAAGAAAGACGCAGTGGCTTGAGATCGACCGACAGGGGAATATTTCGCTCGGCAGTGAGCCCCTGCGCGGCGCGGATGACGATTATCTCGAATATCTGAAGCAATGTAAGCCCTTCGACATCAACCAGATTCAATTCTGAAATCATAAAAACCAAAGGAGAACCCATCATGGAACGTCAAGCACAGTGGCTTTTGAAGGCACCCGCATACGAGGGCGGTGTGTGGTCGGAGCAGGATTTCAACATCGGCTACGGCAAGAGCATTCAGGAGGACACGCAGACCTCCCGTATGCAGTTGGTGGCAAGCACCAACGAGGCCGAATACCTTGCCTATCTTGCAAAGCTCGAGAAGGCGGGCTACAAAAAGATTTTTGAAAATCGCGTCGAGCAGAACCAATTTGCACAGTTCGTTTGCGATGATTGCACGCTCTACGTTTATTTCGTCGGTAAATACGCCGAGGTCCGCGTGATTGAGGACCGAGTCAGCACGCCGATCGATCGGTTTGGCTATGCTTTGCCCGAGGGAGAAGGGAAAGATACCACCGTCATTTATCAGTACGGTATGATGTACGTTCCCGGGCTGATCGAGCCGGGACGCTTCCTTCGTCAGCACCAAGCGGCAGGCATGTTTTACATCATCCGCCTTGCCGACAGCCGCCTGATCCTGATCGACGGCGGCTGGGAATCGCAATCCACCGAAAAATCGGTTCCCGAGGCACTCAAGTTTCTCTACGAGATCAGTGGCACGCCCGAGGGTGAGAAGGTTAAGATCGCTGCGGTGATCATCACGCACCCGCACGGTGACCACAAGCAATTCACGCACGATCTGATCAAGCATCACAGCGATTGCCTTGATATCGAGCGCTTCTGCTACAATATCGCGTCCTTCCAGAACATCAGCGGTCACAACCTGACCTATCCCGATTTCGGTGCGCTGGTTTGTGAGAAATATCCGAATGCGCTCTTCCTCAAGCCCCACACGGGTCAGAGCTTCATGCTTGGAGACATGAAGATCGACGTGATGTTCACGCATGAGGATATGGTGACGGCGGACAAGGCGGAGCTGTCGATTCGCGAGGTGAATAACACCTCCGTTATCATGAAATTTACGATCCACGGCAAAAAGTTCATGCTGTTGGGCGATACCGGAACCAACGTCCAGAATGACGCTTATCCCATTGTGGAAAGCATTCGTTTGGAAACGCGCTTCCTCGGAATGTACTGTGATAAGCCCGGCTCGTATGCGCCGCTGGTCAGTGACATGGTGCAGGTCGCGCACCATGCGATCAACTATAAAATAGGAGACTATTACCATGCCATCCGCGCGCGTTACGCGATGATCCCCGGCTTTGATATGGCATACGAAGAGCAGCCCTCCAGCTATTTCTATCGCGTGATCCATCAGCTGATCACCGCGGGTGCCGAGGATGTGCTGATGGCGAGCAGAAAAACACATTGGTTTGAGATCGGACGCGACGGCGAGATCACCCTTGGAAACGAGCCTCTGCGCGGCGCGGACGAGGATTATCTCGAATATCTGGAGACCTTCCATCCGTTTGATATCAAGCAAATTCCGTTCTGATGTTTCATAAAAACGGTTTATTATAAAAACGCCCCACGTTTTCAAAAAAACATCGGTTGATTTATCATAGCATATCTGCTATACTTTATGACAGAACAAAACAATTGTCAAAGGAGAAGGAGACATGAGTGAAACAAAAGGAACCTGGCTTTTGAAGGCACCGGCTTATGACGGTGGTGTGCTTTCCGAACAGGATTTTAACATCGGCTACGGCAAGAGCATTCAGGAGGATACACAGACCTCGCGTATGCAGCTGGTGGCAAGCACCAACGAGGCCGAATATCTGGCATATCTCTCCAAGCTGGAACAGGCGGGATACCCCAAGATCTTTGAAAACGAGATCAACGGCAATCTGTATGCGCAGTTCCTTTCGGAGGACGGCACGCTGTACGTTTATTTTGTGCGCAAATTCAAGGAAGTACGCGTGATCGAGGACCGAGTCAGCACGCAGATCGACCGATTCGGTTATGCGTTGCCCGCCGACGAGGGCAAGGACAGCACCGTGATCTATCAGTACGGCATGATGTATACGCCCGGAGATCCCAAGCCCGGACAGTTCATTCGCCGGCATCAGGCGGGCGGTATGTTCTATATCATCCGTCTTGCCGACAGTCGACTCATTTTGATTGACGGCGGTTGGGAGTCGCAATCCACCGAGAAATCGGTTCCCGAGGCACTCAAGTTCCTCTATGAAGTCAGCGGTACGCCCGAGGGAGAGAAGATTAAGATCGCTGCGGTGATCATCACGCACCCGCACGGTGACCACAAGCAATTCACGCACGATCTGATCAAGTATCACAGCGATTGTCTGGACATCGAGCGTTTCTGTTATAACATCGCGTCCTTCCAGAACATCGGCGGACACAATCCGACCTATCCCGATTTCGGTGCGCTGGTTTGCGAAAAATATCCCAACGCACTCTTCCTCAAGCCCCACACGGGTCAGAGCTTCATGCTCGGAGACATGAAGGTCGACGTTCTCTTCACGCATGAGGACATGGTGCTGGCAGACACGGCGGTGTTGCCTCTGCGTGAGGTCAACAACACCACCGTGGTCATGAAATTCACGATCCACGGCAAAACCTTCATGCTGCTGGGCGACGTGGGAACCGTGGTCGAAAATCCCAACTATCGCATCGTGGAGGACGTTCGTGTGGAGAACCGTTTCCTCGGTATGTACCAGGATGCCCCCGGATCCTATCCCGCATTGCAGAGTGATATGGTGCAGGTTTCCCACCACGCGGTCAACTACCGCATGCCGAACTATTACTTTGCGATCCGCGCACGCTATGCAATGCTGCCGGGCTGTGATATGGCATATGAGGACTATCCTGTCAGCTTCTTCTACCGCGTGATCCATCAGCTGATCGCGTCGGGAGCCGTCGAGGTTCTCATGGGAAGCCGCAAGACGCAGTGGTTTGAAATTCACAAGGACGGCGAGATCACCATCGATAGCGAGCCTCTGCGCGGTGCGGATGAGGACTATCTCGAATATCTGAAGACCTTCCGCCCCTTCGATATTAAGGAAATTCCTCTTTGGAGTGAATAAATCCAAAGCAAAAACGCAAATTACTCAAAAAGGAGACAGAAGCATGACGGAAAGAAAGTGGTTTTTGAAGGCACCGGCTTATGACGGCGGTGTGTGGTCGGAGCAGGATTTCAACATCGGCTACGGCAAGAGTATTCAGGAGGACACGCAGACCTCGCGCATGCAGCTGGTGGCAAGCACCAACGCAGAGGAATATTTTGCATATCTCAAAAAGCTCGAAAAGGCAGGCTACACCAAGATCTTTGAAAATGAGATCAACGGCAACCTGCACGCAGAGTTCCTCGCGCCCGAAGGTACGCTTTACGTCTATTTTATTCGCAAGTTCAAGGAGGTCCGCGTGATCGAGGATCGCGTCAGCACCCCGATCGACCGCTTTGGCTATGAGCTGTCCGCCGGCGAGGGGAAGGACAGCACCGTGATCTATCAGTATGGCATGATGTACGTGCCGAAGATGGAGCCGGGAAGCTTCCTCCGCGAGCATCAGGTGGGGGGAATGTTCTACGTCATCCGTCTTGCTGATAGCCGCTTGATTCTGATCGACGGCGGTTGGAGATCGCAGGCGACCGAGAAATCGGTTCCCGAGGCGCTCAAGTTCCTTTATGAGGTCAGCGGCACGCCCGAGGGCGAGAAGATCAAGGTGGCGGCGGTCATCATCACGCATCCGCACGGCGACCACAAGCAGTTCGTGGACGATCTGATCCGCGATTTTGGCGATCATCTCGACGTCGAGAGATTCTGCTACAATATCGCGTCCTTCCAGAACATCGGCGGACACAATCCGACCTATCCCGCCTTTGGCGCGATGCTTTCCGAAAAATATCCCAACGCGCTCTTCCTCAAGCCCCACACGGGTCAGAGCTTTATGCTGGGAGACATGAAGATCGACGTCCTCTTCACGCATGAGGACATGGTGCTGGCGGACCGGGCAATTCTGCCGCTCAAGGAGTGCAACAACACCACCGTGGTCATGAAATTCACGATCCACGGCAAGACCTTCATGCTGCTGGGTGATATCTGCACGGAGACCGAGAACCGCGACTTTAAGATCAAGGAGGCAATGCGCGTTGAGGCGCGCTTCCTCGGAATGTATCAGGATGCTCCCGGCTCCTATCCCACGCTGAAGAGCGACATGGTGCAGGTCTCGCACCACGCGGTCAACGACCGTATGGGAGATTATTATTACGCCATCCGCGCGCGCTACGCAATGCTGCCCGGGCCTGACATGGCATGCGAGGACTATCCGTGGAGCTTCTGGAACCGCGTGGTCTATCAGCTGATCACCTCGGGCACAGTTGAGGTGCTGATGGGAGGCAGAAGAACCTATTGGTTTGAAATTCACAAGGATGGCGAGATCACCATCGACAGCGAGCCGATCAGAGGCGCCGACGACGACTATCTCGAATATCTCGAGACCTTCCGTCCCTTTAATATCAAGGACATTCCTTTTTGGATGGAGTGACTCCGATCCGAAAAAACAATCCCGCCGTATCCAACGGATACGGCGGGATCTTTTTGCGTTGATTTATTTTTTTACGATCGCAAACGGACAAACGTCGTTTTTGTGCGTGGGCAGAAGACGGAAGGCGAAGGAAAATTCGGTTTCCTTCAAGCGGTATTTCTGATCCAGGGAGGGGCCGCAGGAGTTCGATCCGATGCCACTGTGACGGTAATCGATATGCACCACGGTTTCATCAAGCGGTGTCAGCTCGTAGTCGTGCGCGGTTCGGGTCAGCTGCTCGTCGGTGTAGTGCGAGCAGTTGAAGCTGAAGCTCTTGCTTTGCTCGGTGTTGAGCGCCACGAGCGACTGTCCCACTGCGGTCGATACCTCCACCCAGCGGGTGTCGGTGTGCGCCATGTTTTCTTGCGGACGGACGTAGGGCTCGAAATGATCGGTCACCGTGGTCTCGAAGAGTCCTATGCGCGAGGCGTGATGCTTGTCCTCATAGGATTCCACCGGTCCTCTGCCAAAGTAGCGGAGTGCTTCAAAGCCCTTCGGCATTTGGAAGACAAAGCCGAAACGCGGCAGGAAGGGCAGATTTTCGGCAACCTTGGCGTCGGTTTTCACGGTCAAGCCCTCTCCGCGACGGAAGACATAGCTGACCTCGAGCCACAAAGCCGGACGCATGGCGGGAGCAGCCATCGAAAGGCTTGCAGAGACCGTGATGCTGTCATCGGTCGCGTCAACGAGACGGCAATGATAGCAATGCAGCTTCATACAGTCAAATCCGACCGCTCTCCAATCGCGCTTGCTGCGGCGGTCGTTGTCGGTAAGGGCGCGCCAGATCGTGGGGGAGAGGGGCGTGGAAAGAAGCTCCTTGCCGTCGGCAACGATCGAGGAGATCAAGCCATGAACGGAATCCACTGTCCAAGCCATATTGCCGTCAACGACGCGGATCGATTTTTCACATTCCGTTGCGGCAAAGGACGCGCGTACGGCGTCCTTGCGGACGGGAGCAGGCAGGGCGGCGACGGGGAGCTCGAATTGCTCAAAGCCCACCTCATATCCTGCGTCCGCCCAGGGATGGGCGACGTTGGAGCGGAAGGAGAGGTTGAGATAGCAGAAGCCGTCAAGGCTCTCGAGATCTCCCAGGGGCAACGCATAGGTGCGCGATGCTTGCGGACGAACGGCAAGCTCCGTGATGCGCCCTTGACGGATCACGCGTCCGTTGCGCTCGACCGTCCAGCAGAGGTCGAGATCGGAGAGATCGGTGAAATAGCGGTAATTGCGCAGCGTGACCGTCTTTTTGATCGGATCGAAGGCGGATACGCGGCAGGGGCGGAGGACGTTTTTGTATTCCAACGCACCCGTGTGAGGGCGACGGTCGGGATAGAACATTCCATCCACGCAGAAATTGGAGTCGTGAGGCTTGTTACCAAAGTCACCGCCGTAGACGTAGGCGGGCTTTCCGGGAACACCGATGTCCACCGAGTGGTCGAGCATCTCCCAGACGCAGCCGCCAAAGAAATTGTCGTGCGCGTAGATGCATTGCCAATATGCCTCAAGATCGCCGGGGCCGTTGCCCATCGCGTGTGCGTATTCGCACAGGAAGAGCGGCTTGGTGATCGAACGGCTCTTCATATAAAAGGGAATGGTGTTCGTGGATTTGTTTCCCGTCGGCTTTTTTTCGGTGAGATAAAGATACATTCCGCTCTCGATGTCAATGTAATCCATCTGCGGACGCTTGATCTTGCCCTTGGAGGAGTTATAGATCGAATCGGCACGTCGCGAAGCATCCTCGCAGTGGACGATGCATCCCGGCATGCGGCGGTGGAAATAGTCGCTCATCAAGCGATGATTGAGACCCGTGCCGCTTTCGTTTCCGACCGACCACATCAGAATGCAGGCGTGGTTTTTGTCGCGCTCCATCATGCGCTCGGCACGGTCGAGATAGGCCTCTGTCCATTCGGGATTGTCGGTGAATTCATCCCAATTGCCGACCGCTTGCATACCGTGTGTTTCGAGGTCTGCCTCGTTACAGACGTAAAATCCGAGACGGTCGCAAAGCTCGTAAAAGCGCGGATCGTTGGGATAATGCGCGGTGCGGACAGCGTTTATATTGTGCCTTTTCATGAGGATAAGCTCACTGCGCATAAAGGCTTCATCCGTTGCATAGCCGGTATCGGGCGAGGAATCGTGTCTGTTCACGCCGTAGAGAACGACATGCTTTCCGTTCACCTTCAGCACGCCGTCTTCAACGCATATCTCTCTGAAGC
>JAZSJS010000132.1:0-1501 GCA_045534435.1 Eubacteriales bacterium | reverse complement strand
GTAGGCGTTGGTATAGCCTGCCTCCTTCAAAAATTCCAGAGCACTCTTCAGTCGCGGGATCATCTCTCCCGTGTGATACTGCACCATATCCTCCTCGGTGACCTCCACTGAGCCGCCCGAGGCAGTATAGGTCCCCGGTGTGTAGTAATCTCGCGAGTTCACGTCACCGCCGAGAATGATCGGCACGCCGTATGTGTCTTGGTGCGCCTGCAGGAACGGGATCAGCTTTTCGACCTCCTCCCAGCGAAGCGGATTGCCCATGACGGCAACCTGCGGATCAACGTAGGTATTGGATTCCAGATGCGTGCAACAAATGCTGTATCCTTCACCGGAGGTCTTGTCGCGGAAGCTTGCCACGGTCGCGCAGAGCTCTCTGTAATCGGAATTGTCATAATATTTACCGTTTTCACGCAACACAGGCTCTCGGATCCCGTCGTGATCGGAGTCCGTGGTGTTAAATCTGCCGTAAGAGAGATATTTTGCAGAGCCTTCGATCAGCTCGGTGGTGTTGGTGTTGTAGAAAACCGAATCGCCGAGATTGGTGATCGCCCTTCCGTTCACAATCGGCTGTGCTTCTACGTAACCAAGCTCCGCCATCGCCTCGATGAATCCACAGTTTCTCCATCCACTCCAAAATTCATTGAAGCCGATGACGTCTGGCTGATATGCCGCCACCAGCGCAAGCTCATACTGATAGCTCGTGGGAGAATTGAAGCTGCCAAAGCTACGGAACCACACGTTGTGGAAGATCACGCGATACTCTCCCGCCGATCTTGTCAGCGTCTCACGCTTATAGCATCCGTCGTAATTACAGTCATTGGAAAGCACAAATCCCCCCGTGGCAAATACGTCCTCGGTCAGATAATCCGCCGCGCCGATGAACCCGAACATATCTCCCGCCGTGATGACGAGACGGTTGTTCTGAACCTCAATGCGATAGTGGCCCGTTTCCATGGAGGCATTCTCGCAGATCAGGATCTCCTTTGCATCGGGCTGCGGAGAGGATTGCGATTGCAGAGGCAGATGAAATCCTCCCTTTTCCAGAAACAGATTCTGAAGCGTGATCGCCGGATAGACCGCAGCGTTCACCGATTCCTCGGGATAGACGATGCTGTAGGAAGCGTTCATGCAAAGCGGAGCCTCCTTGCCGCAATTGAAATCCAGCATCACGGGCTTGTGGTCGGATGAGCAAAGGATCGGTTTGTCCGCGATGTGGCGATAAACGATCTCCTCAATCGCATCCTCTTCGTCGAGCACGTAGATGTGGTCGATGGATTCATAATAATTGTTGTCGTCAATGACTGCATTGTATCCCACAAACGCGCCGAGCTGACTGCTCCAAGTGGGATAGCCGTGGCAGGAGCATTGCTCGTTTCGGCTGAGCGCGGTGTCGTAGGCGTTGGTATAGCCTGCCTCCTTCAAAAATTCCAGAGCACTCTTCAGTCGCGGGATCATCTCTCCCGTGTGATACTGCACCATATCCTCCTCGGTGACCTCCACT
>JAZSJS010000004.1:0-6842 GCA_045534435.1 Eubacteriales bacterium | reverse complement strand
CCCTCAGTCTCGCATTCGCTCGACAGCTCCCTCTCGGAGGGAGCCTGCGTGTCTCTCGAAGCGCGAGGCAAAAAGAAAGGCTCTCCCTTTGGGAGAGCTCCCGCGAAGCGGGTGAGAGGGTTCGACAAATCTCAATTGATCGTACCAACCCGTCCGGATCAAAACAAACAACGAAAGGGTTTTATAGATCCCAACGCCAATGGCGTTGCCCTCCCTGTGGTCGGGTTCGACTCCGGAAACACCACACCGTGGTGTTTCCTCCGCTCAGGATGACACGTTGGAATGACATCTCGGTCAATCTCAATCAATCAATTTATGCCTCCTTTTCCATGGCAAAACAAAAAAGAAAGCTATTTGGGGTCGTGGGTTCCCAAATAGCCGCGGGAGCTATTGAATGGTCGAGCGCAGAGATGAAGAATTACGTTTATATCCAATGCGATAAAAGTTTTTGTGAGGGTGTGGGGGAGCTTTTTGAGAAAAGCTCCCCCACAAACGCGTCCTTCTTTCAAGAGATCTCCGCAAAAGAAGGTTATATTCTTGCCACACCGGTTTCCTTGGCGGCTTTGATGACCGCGGCGGCAACGACGGAAGCAACCTTGCGATCCAATGCCGAGGGGATGATGTTTTCCTCGGACAGCGCTTCATCGGGAATGAGAGCGGCGAGCGCGTGAGAGGTCGCGACCTTCATTTCTTCATTGATACACCGCGCGCGGCAGTCGAGCGCACCGCGGAAGATGCCGGGAAATGCCAGCACGTTGTTGATCTGATTGGGAAAATCCGAGCGTCCCGTACCGACCACGCGCGCACCTGCGCGGAGAGCCTTGTCGGGCATGATCTCCGGGGTGGGATTCGCCATGGGAAACACGATGGCGTCGGTATTCATGGAGGCGATCATCTCCTCACTCACCACGCCGGGCGCGGATACGCCGATGAAAACGTCGGCTCCCCGCATCGCCTCGGCAAGGCCTCCCTTTGCCAGACGGTGATTGGTCAGAGCGGCGATCTCGGCATGTGCGGGATTCAGACTTTCATCGCCGCGGCAAAGAATGCCAAAGCGATCGAACATCGTCAGATCACGCACGCCCATGTTGAGCAGATGACGTCCGATGGCGCAGCCTGCCGAGCCGGCACCGTTGATGACGACCTTGACGCTTCCGATCTCTTTTTTGACCACCTTGAGCGCGTTGATGAGCGCGGCGGCAACCACGATCGCCGTGCCGTGCTGATCGTCGTGAAAGACGGGAATGTCACAGACCTCCTTGAGCCTTCGCTCGATCTCAAAGCAGCGCGGCGCGCTGATGTCCTCCAGATTGATGCCGCCAAAGCTGCCCGAAAGCAGCTGGACGGTACGCACGATCTCGTCCACGTCCTTGGAGCGGATGCAAAGCGGAAACGCGTCAACGTCCGCAAAGCTTTTGAAGAGCGCGCATTTTCCCTCCATCACGGGCATTCCCGCCTCGGGACCAATGTCTCCGAGCCCGAGAACCGCCGTTCCGTCGGTCACGACCGCCACAAGATTTCCGCGACGCGTCAGCACAAAGGATTTTTCGGGATCCTTTTCGATTTCCAGACATGGCTCGGCAACACCGGGTGTGTAGGCAAGCGAAAGATCGTTGCGATCGTTGACGGGGCAACGCGCGACCACCTCGATTTTTCCCTTCCATTCATAATGCTTTTTGAGAGATTCTTCTGCACAGCTCATGCCTGTTTCCTCACTTTTCCCACGGGAATACGTAGTCGTACAATCCGTATTCGTCGCGCACCTTGATCATTTCCTGTTGCACCGATTCGTTGATCGGAACACCGCTGTCCTTGCGGGAAAGCCAAACATCGTATTCCTTTTCTCCCGCCGTATAGATCCGCTCGGCGCCGGGCGCCTTCTTTGAGGCGCGAACCGCGCGAAGAATATCGCCCGCCTTCCTGCGACAAGCCTCCTCGCCCATGAAATGCTCGGTGTCGATCGCGATGAAGAAGTGTCCGAGGTGATACGGACGGGGATTGCCGTTTTCGTCCTTTCCGTCCAGGTCCTTTCCGTACATTCCGTCCTGAAGGACAGCCGAGAGCATCTCCACGATGAGAGCAAAGCCATAGCCCTTGTATCCGCCAAGCGCCTCGCCGATTCCGCCGAGCGTCGTGAGCGCGGCAGTCCCGCTTCGGATCTTTTTCAGAGCCTCACCCGCGTCACCCTCAACGGCGTTGCCGTCAAGATCGATGACCGTTCCCGGATGAATCGGCTCTCCGATCCTCTCGTAATATTCCACCTTGCCGTTCTGCGTGATGGAGGTCGCGCAGTCAAAGATAAAATCAAACGCCTCGTCGGTCGGGATGCCGACGGTGTAGGGATTGGTTCCGAACATTCCCTCAACGCCAAAGGTGGGCGCCACCGACGGACGCGCGTTTGTGCCCGTCATTCCGATGCATCCCGCCCGGGTCGCCATCGTGGCATAATATCCCGCGATGCCATAGTGACAGGAATTGCGCACCGCGACCATTCCCATGCCATATTGCTTTGCCTTTTCGATCGCCATCTGCATTGCGCGGTAACCGATCACCTGCCCCATGCCGTGATGCCCGTCCACGACCGCCGTCGTGGGCGTTTCCTTCAGGATCTCAAGCTCGGTCACGGGCTGCTGGATGCCCGCCTTGATGCGGTCGATGTAGATCGGCTTGAAGCGATTGCAGCCGTGAGATTCGATTCCGCGCCTGTCGCTCTCGAGCAGCACGTCGGTGCAGATTGTTGCGTCCTCTCTCGGTACGCCCGCGGACACGAACGCATCCGTGATAAAGCGCTCGGCGGTTTGCCAGTCAAGATTCATTTTCGGCATATTTTTTCTCCTGTGTGTTGCTTTTTTGTGATGCTTATGTTATAATACTTTTGAGCGTTTTTGTCAATAATATCGCGAATTTTTGATCGAACCGATCAAAAATTGATAATCCAACCGAGATTTACATTTCAAATGATCAATCGGAGGTGCAAAATGTCACACAACGAACGGGAACAGTTCATCCTGGAATATCTGCAAAAAAACGGAGAAGCCGGCGTCGCGGAGCTATGCCGTGCGCTGTTTGTGAGCGAGCCCACGATGCGACGCGACCTCGCCGCCCTGAACAATGCGGGGAAGATCATCCGCACGCACGGCGGAGCCGCGCACCGAAGCATTCCGGGGGAAAATCTGCCGCAGACCTACCGCGAGCGCGAGCATTCCGAGGCAAAGCTTGCGATCGGAAAAAAGTGCCTTTCTCTGATCAATGACGGAGATACCGTGATGATCGACGGATCCTCCACCGCGCAGGCACTGTTGAGTGTCATCTCAGAAAAAAAGGCACTGGTCGTGATTACGAATAGCGCGAAGGCAGCCATGCTCCTCGACAAATCCAACGTCAGGCTGTTCGTCACGGGCGGCGAGATCGCCACCAATACCTATGCCTACGTCGGCAGCTATGCCGAGGATTTTCTGCGCTCCTTCAATGCCGACGTCTGCTTTTTTTCGGTCAGAACGTTGACGCCAGACGGTCTTCTCACCGACAACGCCATCGCCGAAAACGCGATTCGTCGGGTGATGCTTTCACGCTCCAAAAAGAGCGTCCTGATGCTCGATTCCCAAAAGCTCGGGGATCCCTGCATGAATACGCTATGCAAAATTGATGATGTTTCCCGTGTGGTATCCGAGTGCGACGTCTCGGCTCGCTTTCCGCATCACAGAGAGAAATTCATATAGGCTCAAAGCAGATTCACGATCGACACCGCCAGCCAGATCACCGCGCAAACGGCGACGGCGGGAGAGGCGATCGCTTGCCAGAGCTGCCTCGGCAAACGGCGAAGCGGAAGCGACGCCGTGTAGGAGGAATCGCGATTCCGGATTGCGTGGACGTGATAGATCTTGCGTGCCTCTCCGACGGCAAACGCGCCGAACAAGAGCAGAATCACAACCAGACAGAAAATGAAGATCTCGTTGCTTCCTGCGGTGACGTAGAACGCCGAAAGATAGGGCTGACCGAAGAGGCAGAACAGGTTGTAGCAAAGATGCAGCAGAAATGCCGTGAAGAAGGATCTCGTTGCATACATCGCTCCCGCCAGCAGCAGCCCGAGAAGCAGATAGGCCAAAAACAAAGGGAAGGAAAAGTGCAGCATCGCGAAGAAAACCGCACTGACGGCGAGAGAAACACCGACGCCAAAGCCCTCGTATTCGGCACAGAGAAGTCCTCTCCAGATCAGCTCCTCACAGAAGGCGGGGAGAACGCAGTAGGCAAGGATCATGCACACCGTCTCGGCAACCGAGCCGTCGGTGCGCGCCACAAAGGTGTCGTAAAGCCTGAAGCTTCCCGTCAGAGACGAGATGCCACCCGTCAGAATTTCGCAAAGCAAGCCACCCGAGATCATCACAGCAAGCATGCAGAAGGTGAACCAAAGATGCTTGAGGTGAGGCGGTCGGATGCGCAGAGTCTTCAAAAATCCTTTTCCCTTTCTCGCGATGTAGATCGCCGCGGGAACGAAAAAGATCAGTAGCTGCAGAAGAATGACTGCAAGATATGCGCTTTTGCGGTCGGTCAGCTCGGTGTCGACCAGCCGCGAAAGCAGCAACAGCACAAAGGTCACCGCCACCAAGATCGGCGGCGCGTGCAGCGCGTGTGCCTTTGGTGCGACGTTCTCTTGTTTCTCGTCCCCGATCACCGCCACGGAGGTTGCCGGGCTCACGCGAGAAAAGAGTCCTTGCCGCAAGCGTTTCCAAAAAGATGCTTTGGGTGCGTTTTCCCGATCCGTCTCGCGCGTTTCCGCATCCTGTGGCGCTGTGCCGACGCGCTCCTCATGCTGCAATCTGATCACGCCGCGCTCGGTAAACAAAAATTGCACAGTCCTGTCGTGCGCCTCGGAGGGAAGCCTTTTGACCAGAAGAGATTGGTAGATCGCACCCGCCGTCACGCCGGGAAAGTCCGCAAGAAAACGGTCGTAATAGCCCTTTCCGTAGCCCAACCGCTCGCCCTCAAGCGAAAAGGAGAGTCCGGGAAGGATACACAGGGTGTCGGCATCAGGCTCACACAGGGGTGCGTCCTGTGGCGGCTCGGGGATCCCGTAGGCTCCGCGAACCAGCTTCGCGTCGGGGCGAAGCTCATAAAATTGCATCGTGTTGCTTTCGACGTCACAACGCGGAAAGGCAACCGGCTTCCCTTCCCGCCGCAACAGGCGGATCAGGGGAAGCAGGTCGATCTCACCACGCGTCGGAGCATACAAAAGCACCTTCGACGCTCGGCGGAATTGCCCCGACGCCGCAATTTTTTCCACGATGGCACGATCCCATTCCTTTTTTTGGTCGGGATCCAGCGACGCGCGCTTCTGTTTGAGAAGCTCACGCAGTCGCTTCTTTTTTTCCAAGATGTTTTCCACGTCAGTCTGCCAAAACCGTGCGCCGCAGCTCGTCGGCAACGTCCTGTCCCTTCAGAGCGGCAACCAAAGCAAGGCCGAATTCCATCGCAACCCCCATGCCCGCGGCGGTGATCACGCGTCCGTCTCTCACCACGCGCTCCTCTGCAACCGTTGCCCCCTGAAGATACTCCTCAAAGCCGGGGAAGCAGGTCGCGCGCTTGCCGACAAGATATCCGCGCTTGCCGAGCACCAGGGGAGCGGCACAGATCGCTGCGAGATAGCCGCCCTTTGTTGCGGTGATGTGCAGCGCGGTCTCCACGGTGCGAGACGCGTCCAGATGCTTCGTTCCGGGCATTCCTCCCGGAAGGATCACCATTTCGGGGTTGTTGTCGCGAAACATCGCCTCGGGAATGTCGGCCTGTACTGCGATGCCGTGCGCACCGACCACCATCTCACCGCCGATGCCGACCGTCGTCACCTGCAGACCTGCGCGGCGCAGCAGATCGAGCGGACACAGTGCCTCGACCTCCTCAAAGCCGTTTGCCAAAAATAAATAGATCATGTTTTCGTTCCTTTCCTTTCAAGTCAGGGACGTTTTTTGTTGACGTCCTCAAAAAATCCGGCCTACTTTCCCGCCGTCAGACGAATGAGCAGACGAATGCTGTCGGGCTGCTCCTTTGCCTCGTGAGCGGCACGGTTGCGGCGAAGCTCGCCGCATTTGGTGCAACGGTGAATGATGACGTAGCCCTTTCGCGGATCAGGCTCCACCCGAATCGGCTCAAGCTGACCGCCGCACTCGTTGGCGCGGTCACCCGGATTGACGTCCACGTGGAGCGACCACAGGCAGAACGGACAGTGATTGCGCGAGGTGTAGCCGAGCGGCTTGACCTCCTTGCCGCAGTGGGCGCAAATAAATCCGTCGTCATTCTTTGTAAAACGCTTTTGCTCCATCCCTCATCCTCCGATTTTTCATTACCTATATCTTATCACAAATCCCATCGAATGTCAAGATTTCACCATGCAGTTTTTGCGGAGGGCTCGTGGACTTCTCGAAAGACCGCCTACGGTTATTTTGTGAAGGTGTTTTTTGAAGGACGCAATTTGTGGGGACGTTTTTGTGTGGGAACTTTTTGAGAAAAGCCGCCTGCGGCAAGGCTGATCTCGGGGAGGTTTGTGCGCTCGACCTTTCTTTTTTGTGGGGGTGTGATTGGAAGGACGCGATTTGCGGGGGCTTCTTGAAAGAAAGCCGCCTGCGGCGGGGCTAATCTCGGGGATGTCTGTGCGAACAAATCCCCCGATGATGAGCCGTTTGCGATGCAAGCCGCTTTTCCACACTCCCGCAAAAACTTTCCTGACAAGGGGTAAAAAAGAAAGCCTTTATCCGTACGCTCCGAATGAGCAATCGCTCCCGCAGTTGTTTTGGGACCCACGACCCAAAACAACCCTCAAGGTTGTTTGAATTTGGCTTTTTGTGCTTCGG
>JAZSJS010000104.1:0-3266 GCA_045534435.1 Eubacteriales bacterium | reverse complement strand
GCCAACTTCTCGGCTCACAGAACGACATGGCTACGATCCGACTTCGAGATTCCCGTGCAGGCTACCATCGGCGGCAAGATCATCGTCCGGGAGACCATCAAGGCTGTCCGCAAGGACGTGCTTGCCAAGTGCTACGGCGGTGATATTACGCGTAAGAAAAAGCTCCTTGAAAAGCAAAAAGAGGGTAAAAAGAAGATGCGTCAGCTCGGCTCGGTTCAGGTCTCTCCCGAGGCCTTCATGGCGGTGCTCAAGCTCGACGACGATCAATAATCTCACAATCAAAGAGGGAAAGCCCCCACAAAGGCTTTCCCTCTCCTATCGTTTGCATCAATCCTGCAAAAGCTCGTCAAAATACGCGTCGATTCCGCTGTAAATTCCCTGTGCGAACAGCTCGGGGTGCTCGCCCATCAGCGCGGCGTCACCGGGATTTGACAAAAATCCGATCTCAACCAGCACGGCGGGCATATTGGTCTGTGTGATCACACGCAGCTCGTCTCCCACCTTCATACCGCGGTTCGAAAGCTCGGTTGCCATGGCAAGAGCTTCGAGAATCCTGCCGCCGAGCGCATATCCGATCTCGTCATCCGACGCGGCGTACGCCTCAATTCCGCTGACGGTTTCGGAGGTGAACGAGTTGGCATGAATGCTGACGAAATAGTCGGCTTCCCATTCGTTCGCCTCATCGGCACGCGCCTGCAGGCTGGAGGGATTGTCGTTTCCCAACACCGTGTCGGGCGTGGGGCGCGACAGACGCACCTCAAAGCGCCCGTCTGCCTCCATGAGCTCGGCAAGCGCGATTCCCACTGCATAGGTCACGTTCTCCTCATAGAGTCCGTTTCCTTGCGCGCCTGTGTTCGCGCCGTAGGGATTGTGTCCCTGGTCAATGTAAATTTTGATTTTTTCGCCCTCCAAAGGAGGCTCCGGCTCGGGTTCGGGCTCGGGTTCGGGCTCGGGTTCGGGCTCGGGTTCGGGCTCGGGTTCAGGCTCGGGCTCGGGTTCGGGTTCGGGTTCGGGCTCGGGCTCAGGCTCAGGCTCAGGCTCAGGTTCGGGGGTTTGCTCCGATTCGGTTTCCGTCTCTGTTTCAGTCTCCGAGGGTTCGGATCCCAACGTCTCACGCTCGGTTTCCTCACGCGTCGGCACGTCGCTCTCATCGGGCAACGGCCCAAACTCCTGCCATCGGATGCATCCCGAGAGCAGCAAGGACAGGCACAGAAGGATCAAGATCAGAGCTCCTGCTTTTTGCGGCTTATATTTCATCGTTTACCGTTCCTTTTTTATCCGTTGGCTTTCATTATACAGACAAAAAGCCGTTTTGTCAAGAGTTTTTTGCGTCAGCCTCCCACGTATTCCACAATCCCGTTATAAATCCCCCGTGCAAACAGCTCCGGAGAATTGTTCATGAGCGCGGCCTCGGATGGGTTGGAAATGAACCCCATTTCCACAAGAACGGCCGGCATGTTGGTTCTGCGAAGCACATAGAGACCCGGCCGCACCTTCATCCCGCGGTCACGCAATCCCGTTGCCTCGGACAGGCTCTGCACAATGTCCTCGCCCAGAGAAAATGCACGCGAGGGCCGAGAGTAGGCAAACGCCTCCACACCGCCAGCCTCGGGAATGCTCGACGCGTTGGTGTGCAGGCTGATGAAATAGTCGGCGCCCCAGGCATTTGCGTCGTTCACGCGCGCCTGCAGGCTACTGGAATTTGACGTTCCCAATGCCGTTGTCGGCGTTGGCCGCGACAGACGCACCTCAAACTCGGGATTGGCTCGCAGCAGCGACGCCAGCTCCTGGCCGATGCGATAAGTAATCGTCTGCTCCTGTAATCCGTTTCCCTCCGCACCCGCGTTGGGATTTTGCGGATTGTGTCCCTGATCAATATAAATTTTCGTTGCCATAAGCTTCCTCCGAAAGGGATTTTGGATTCATTATAGCCTATGCGGCTCGAAGCAAAATGGCAATCCCACGATAACATTTCTCAAAAGGAAGGACCACTATGAGCTCCGTCAAAAAATTGGAATCCTCCGCAAAAGAAAAAAATCGCGTTGAGCCCGGCACGCTCTATCTCGTCGCCACACCGATCGGAAACCTCGGGGATCTCTCCGAGCGCGCGATCAAGGTGCTGTCTGAGGTTGATTTCATCGCCGCCGAGGATACGCGCAACTCTCTGCGTCTCTTGACGCACCTCGGCATCAGCCGACCAATGGTGTCCTATTTCGAGCATAACAAGCGCGAGCGCGGCGAGCAGATCGCAGACCGTCTTGCCGCGGGCGAATCCTGTGCCCTCATCACCGACGCGGGCACGCCCGCCATTAGCGATCCCGGCGAGGATATGGTAGCCCTCTGCGCCGAAAGAGGCATCAAGGTCACCTCGATCCCGGGCCCCGTTGCATCCATCACGGCCCTCACGCTCTCGGGACTTCCCACGGGACGCTTCACCTTTGAGGGTTTTTTGTCGGTCAACAAGGCAGAGCGCCGCGAGCGGCTGAACGAGCTTGTCACAGAGCGTCGCACCATGCTCTTCCACGAAGCGCCGCACAAGCTGCGCGCCACACTGAAGGATCTTTTCGACACCTTTGGCAAGGATCGACGCATCGCGATCTGTCGCGAGCTGACCAAGCTCAACGAGGAGATCCTGCGTCTGACGCTTGGCGAGGCGGTGGCATATTACACCGACGTCGAACCGCGCGGCGAATACGTCCTGGTCGTCGAGGGCGCACAAAGCGTCACCTCCACGGCATTTTGGGAGGACATGGACATCCCCGCTCACGTAGCGCACTACATGGCCGAGGGACTCTCCAAAATGGATGCCATCAAAAAGGTCGCCAAGGACCGCGGTCTCCCCAAAAACGACGTCTATCAGCAAATGATATAACCAAATGATTTCGGAAAGGAACAACGATCATGCCTATCAACAGTATTTTTATGCGCTTCCCCAAAGCTCTTGCCAAATGCCTGACGCTCAGCTATGACGACGGAGTCCAAGAGGACGTTCGCTTGGTTGAGATTATGAAAAAGCATGGACTTCGCGGCACGTTCAACCTCAACACGGGTCTCTACCGCGCCGAGGACAAGCCAATCACAGACGACAAATCCGGCCACCGTCTGACCAAATCACAGGTCACCGCACTCTTTTCGCAGGACGGCATTGAGCCCGCGATCCACGCACATATGCACTCGCATCTGCAAACGCTCCCGCAGGCACAGGTTGCCTACGAGATCCTCAAGGACCGTGAAATTCTGGAGGAGCAGTTCGGCAAGCTCGTGCG
>JAZSJS010000063.1:0-10244 GCA_045534435.1 Eubacteriales bacterium | reverse complement strand
ATCTGCTCAAGTTCAAGGATGATTGCACCGGAAAAGACGGTGTGTTTGATCAGGGCGAAAATGCAGTCGGCTTGACCATAGACGGTGTCGGTGACGTGAATCTTCGGATGTCGATCTATTTCTTCGAGAAGGTCAACGCCGCAGGAATCAAGACGCACTATATCAGCGCAGATCTTGCAAACACCACCATGGAGGTTCTTCCTGCAAAGGTATTTGGTAAGGGCCTTGAGGTGATCTGCCGTCACAAGGCAGTGGGAAGCTTCTTCCGCCGCTACTCCGACTATATCGAGGAGGGCGCAGATCTGCCCGCATACGTGGAGACCACCTTCAAGAACGACGAAAAGGGAGACCCGCTGGTCACCAAGGACGGTCTGGTCGATCTCGGTGTCATGACGGCAGAGCAGTATGATGACATCAAGCTGATGACGCAGAAGATCACGCAGATCGTTGCCGATGATCTCAAGGAAAAGGGACTTGTTCTGTACGACATCAAGTTTGAGTTTGGTTATGATGCAGACGGCAAGGTAATGCTCATCGATGAGATCGCATCGGGCAATATGCGCGTTTATAAGGACGGCAAGTATATTGATCCCATGACGCTTTCCGAGCTTTTCTTCGCTTGAGCGTGATTTATAGTACTGATATAAAACGAAGCAAAGGAGAAATCCGATTTTTTTCGGATTTCCCCCTTTGTGGTTGTAGCGCGTGATCCGTAAACGTGCATAACGATTCTAATGGAGGTCTTATGGGAGGCTTTTTTGGTGCTGTTTGTAGGCAGGACGCAATTTCCGACGTGTTTTTCGGAACCGATTATCATTCTCATCTCGGCACGTCACGCGGCGGCATGGCAGCGTACGACGAGAAGATTGGATTGCAAAGAGAGATTCACAACATTCAGAACTCACCGTTCAGAACCAAGTTTGAGCATATTTTTGAGGATATGAAGGGCACCTCTGCGATCGGCTGTATCAGCGATTCTGATCCGCAACCGCTTCTGATCCGTTCCAAGCTTGGTACCTATGCGATCTGTACCGTAGGCTTGATCAACAACGCACAAATGCTGATCGATACGTATTTGACAGAAAGCGGTGGTCATTTTGATGCCATGACGAGTGGCAAGGTCAATTCCAACGAGCTCGTTGCGGCACTGATCAGTCAAAAGGACGGTTTTGCTGAGGGAATCCGCTTTGTGCAACAAGCAATCGAGGGAACGGCGTCCATTCTGATCTTGAAACAAGATGGCAACATCATTGCCGCAAGAGACCTTTTGGGCCGAATTCCCGTGCAGGTCGGAAGGAGAGGAGACGACTATTGCGTTTCCTTTGAGCCCTTTGCCTGCAACAAGCTGGGATACAATATTGTGAAGGAGCTGGGGCCGGGCGAGATCGTGGAGCTTTCGGTTGGGAAGGAGGTCGTGCAGTTGGCACCTCCCGGAGAGAAGATGCGGATGTGCGCTTTCCTGTGGACCTATTACGGCTACCCCGCATCCACCTATGAGGGCGTCAACGTGGAAACCATGCGCGCCAGGGACGGTGAGATCATGGCGGAGTACGATGCCGCGACCGGTAGCACGGAGGATGTTGATTATGTGGGTGGATTGCCCGACTCGGGAACCCCACTCGCCATTGGCTATGCCAACAGAAGCCACGTTCCGTTCGCACGCCCCTATATCAAATATACGCCCACGTGGGCGCGTAGCTTTACCCCTCAGCGTCAGGCAGAGCGGGAAAAGGTTGCGAAAATGAAGCAGATCCCCATCCCGGATCTCATTGAGAATAAAAGCCTGTTGTTCGTGGATGATTCGATCGTCCGCGGCACACAATTACAGGAGACCGTGGAATTTTTATATGAAAACGGCGCAAGAGCGGTTCATATGCGCTCCGGTTGTCCTCCCATCATGTATAGCTGTAAATACCTCAACTTTTCACGCTCCAACAGCGAGATGGAGCTGCTCGCAAGACGCATCATTCTGGAGCTGGAGGGAGAGGAGGGCTTCCAATATTTGGACGAATACAGTCGATCCGAGACCGAGCGCGGAAAGAAGCTGAGAAAAGCCATTTGCGATAAATTCCATTTTTCTTCCTTGGAATTTCAGTCCCTCGAGGGTGTCATCGCCGCCATTGGCCTGGACCCCTGCAAGCTTTGTACCTATTGCTGGAACGGTAAAGAATAATATTTTCAAAGGAGCATACAACGATGCATAACAATTCGAAATCCGAGAGCTACGCTGCCGCAGGCGTGGATATTACCGCCGGCTACAGAGCGGTTGAACTGATGAAAAAGCATATCGCCCGCACCAAGAATGAGGGGTGCCTTGACGACGTCGGAGGCTTTGGCGGATGCTTCGGTCTGAACCTTTTTGGCATGGAGGAGCCGGTGCTCGTTTCGGGCACGGACGGTTGCGGAACCAAGGTCAAAATGGCAATTTTGATGGACAAGCACGACACCATCGGCATTGACGCGGTGGCGATGTGCGTCAACGATATTATTTGCTGCGGAGCACGCCCCCTGTTCTTCCTCGACTATATCGCTTGCGGAAAGAACTATCCCGAGAAGATCGCTGCGATCGTCGGCGGGGTTGCCGAGGGATGCGTGCAATCGGGTGCGGCTCTGATCGGCGGTGAGACTGCCGAGCATTCGGGCATGATGGCCGTGGAGGATTACGACCTTGCCGGCTTTGCGGTTGGTATCGTGGACAAGAAAAAGATCCTCGACAACACCAGAATGGCAGAGGGCGACGTCGTGATCGCACTTGCATCGAGCGGAATCCATTCCAACGGATTCTCTTTGATCCGCAAGGTGTTTGACATTGACAACAACAATCCCGCGCTGTATGAGGCCTGTGAGGCGCTTGGCGGCAAGACGATCGCCGAAACGCTGCTCACGCCCACGAGAATCTACGTCAAGAGCGTTCTCGCTCTTCTTGAGAAGGTTGACGTGAAGGGTATCAGCCACATCACCGGCGGCGGATTTTATGAGAATATCCCGAGATCGATCCCCAAGGGCCTGACCGCAAGGATCACCAAGTCGGTAGTCAAGATGCTCCCGATCTTCGAGGTGATCGCAAAGACCGGCAACATTCCCGAAAGAGATATGTATAACACCTATAATATGGGTGTCGGTATGAGCATCGTCGTTCCCAAGGACGAGGTTGACACCGCGCTTGAGATCCTGAAGGCAAACGGCGAGGATGCCTACGTCATCGGTGAGATCGTCAAGGGTGACGACGGGGTGGTATTCTGCTGATGGATACCAGGGTTACGAAGATCGGTGTTCTGGTGTCCGGCGGCGGCACCAATCTGCAGGCCTTGATCGACGCGCAGGAGAGAGGCGAGCTTGGAAACGGAAGCATCACGCTTGTGATTGCCTCCAAGCCCGACGTTTACGCGCTGGAGCGCGCCAAGAATCACGCGATCGAGGCAAAGGTGCTCGCGCGCAAGGAATACGACAGCATCGCGGCATACTCCAAGGCACTTGCCGACGCTCTTGAGGCGGCAGAGATCGACCTTGTGGTGCTCGCGGGATTCCTGACGATCATTGACGAGCAGGTTTACGAGCGCTTCCCGAACCGCATCCTCAACGTTCATCCCGCACTCATTCCGTCGTTTTGCGGAAAGGGTTTTTACGGTCTGCACGTTCATGAGGCGGCGCTGGAAAAGGGTGTGCGCGTGTCGGGCGCGACCGTGCATATCGTCACCCCTGAATGCGACGCGGGTCCGATCGTGCTTCAAAGGGCGGTGGAGGTTCGACAGGACGATACCCCCGAGACTCTGCAGAAGCGCATCATGGTGGAGGCAGAATGGAAGATCCTCCCCGAGGCGGTCCGACTGTTTTGTGACGGTAGGATCGAGGTAAGAGATCATAAAGTGTATATAAAAGGAGAATCATTATGAAGGTATCCAAGATCGTTGACGAGCTGAACTCTTTGGCCTATCACGGAAGAGGCATTATCCTCGGCAAGAGTGCCGATGGAAAAAAGGCGGTAACCGCATATTTCATCATGGGAAGAAGCGAGAACAGCCGCAACCGCGTGTTCGTTGCCGAGGGCGACGCCATGCGCACCAAGGCATATGACGAATCCAAAATGACCGATCCGCATCTGATCATTTACTATCTCGTCAGAGTGCTCGGAAACAAGCCCATCGTCACCAACGGTGATCAGACCGACACCATCTATGATCTGATGGACAAGCAGATGACCTTCGAGCAGGCACTTCGCACGCGTGAGTTCGAGGATGACAAGCCCAACTTCACCCCCAGAATCTCGGGTATCATCCGTCTTGAAAAAGAGGGAATGAATTACGCAATGTCGATCCTGAAGAGTGCCGAAGGCGACGACAGCTCCTGCGAGCGCTTTACCTACGCATACTCCAACCCCATCGCGGGCAGAGCCAAGTTTATCCACACCTACAACGGAGACGGCAATCCGCTGCCTTCCTTCGAGGGAGAGCCCAAGACGCTTGAGCTTCCCGACGTGGATATCGACACGCTGACCGACCTGATCTGGAAGAATCTGAATCAGGACAACAAGGTTTCTCTGTTCGTCAGATACATCGACATCGCAAGCGGCGAGAGCGAGACCAGAATCGTAAATAAGAACGTATGAGGTGTAAGGACATGAAAGAATTTGAATTGAAATACGGTTGTAATCCCAACCAAAAGCCTTCGAAGATCTATATGCGCGACGGAAGCGAGCTTCCGATCACGATCCTCTCCGGACGTCCGGGATATATCAATTTCCTGGATGCGTTCAACTCCTGGCAGCTCGTCAAGGAGCTCAAGGCTGCTCTCGGCATGCCCGCCGCAACCTCCTTCAAGCACGTCAGCCCCACCTCGGCGGCAGTCGGCACTCCGCTTCCCGAAAAGCTGAAAAAGGCTTGCTTTGTGGATGACATTGAGGGGCTTGATGAGTCTCCTCTGGCTTGCGCGTTTGCAAGAGCAAGAGGAACCGACAGAATGTGCTCGTTCGGTGACTGGATCGCGCTTTCCGACGTTTGCGACGTGACCACCGCGAATCTGATCAAGCGCGAGGTATCCGACGGTGTGATCGCTCCCGGATATGAGCCCGAGGCACTTGAGATCCTCAAGTCCAAGAGAAAGGGCAATTACAACATCGTGCAGATCGATCCCAACTACGTTCCCGAGGTGCAGGAGACCAAGCAGGTCTTTGGCATTACCTTTGAGCAGGGAAGAAACAATTTTGAGATCAACGAGGCGCTTCTCTCCAATCTCGTGTCCGAGAACAAGAATCTGCCCGACAGTGCAAAGCGTGACCTGATCATCGCGCTGATCACGCTGAAATATACGCAATCCAACTCGGTTTGCTATGCCGTTGACGGTCAGGCGATCGGTGTTGGTGCCGGTCAGCAGTCGAGAATCCACTGCACGCGTCTGGCGGGCGGCAAGGCTGACACCTGGCAGCTTCGTCAGCATGAGAAGGTACTGGCACTTCCGTTCCTTCCCACGCTCGGCAGACCCGACAGAGACAACGTCATCGACGGCTATATCAATCAGAACGAAGAGGACGTATGTGCCGACGGAAATTGGCAGAAATACTTTACCGAGCAGCCCGCTCCCTTTACCAAGGAGGAGCAGAACGCGTATCTTGCGACCTTGAGCGGTGTGGCACTCGGCTCGGATGCATTCTTCCCATTCAGCGATAACATCGAGAGAGCCAAGAAGAGCGGAGTTTCCTATATTGCCGAGCCCGGCGGATCGATCCGCGATGATGCCGTGATCGATTGCTGCAACAAATACGGTATGGCAATGGCATTCACCGGCATGAGACTCTTCCACCACTAATAATTTATTGATGAAAGAAAGAGGGAACAACCATGAATTTTTTTGATGAGCTTGCAAATTACGACAAAGAGGTTTTTGATGCGTGTGAGCTGGAGCTGAAGCGTCAGCGTCAGAATATTGAGCTGATCGCATCCGAGAATATCGTTTCCAAGGCAGTTCTGTTGGCTGCAGGCACGGTGCTGACCAATAAATATGCAGAGGGCTTTCCCGGCAAGCGCTATTACGGCGGTTGCCAATACGTGGACATCGTAGAGGATATTGCCCGTGACCGCGCGAAGAAGCTGTTCGGTGCGGAGCACGCGAACGTTCAGCCTCACTGTGGCGCGAGTGCAAACCTGGCGGTATTCTTCGCGCTTCTCAACCCCGGTGACACCGTGATGGGACTCAATCTCGCGCACGGAGGTCATCTCTCTCACGGATCTCCCGTGAACATTTCGGGAAAATATTTCAATGTCGTTCCCTATAGCGTTGCCGATGACACCGAGATGCTGGATTATGCGGAGATGCGCCGCGTGGCGCTCGAGTGCAAGCCCAAGCTGATCGTTGCTGGCGCGAGCGCATATTCCAGAACCATTGATTTTGCCGAGATTCGCAAGATCGCAGACGAGGTCGGCGCTTATTATATGGTCGATATGGCGCACATCGCCGGCTTGGTTGCGGCAGGATTGCATCCCAATCCCGTGCCGTATGCCGACGTTGTCACCACCACCACGCACAAGACGCTCAGAGGTCCTCGCGGAGGCTTGATCCTTTGCCGTGAGGAGCTTGCAAAGCAGATCGACAAGGCTGTATTCCCCGGAACGCAGGGCGGTCCTCTGATGCACATCATCGCCGCAAAGGCGGTTGCTTTGGGCGAGGCGATGACAGATGAATTCAAGGCATATCAAAAGCAGATCGTTGCCAACGCAAAGGTTCTTTGCGGCGCACTCAAGGAGGAGGGCTTCCGCATCGTTTCGGGAGATACCGACAATCACTTGATGCTCATCGACCTGCGTCCCTTCGGTGTGACCGGAAAAGAGATGGAGAAGCGTCTTGACGAGGTTCACATCACCGTCAACAAGAATGCCATCCCCAACGACCCCGAGAAGCCCTTCGTCACCAGCGGTATTCGCGTCGGTACGCCCGCCGTCACCTCGCGCGGATTCAAGGAGGCTGAAATGCTCAAGATCGCAAAATGGATGAAGGATATTGCCGTTGATTTTGAGGGAAGCCGTGACCGCATCACCAAGGAAGTCACCGAGCTTTGCGCAAAGTATCCGCTTTACGAGTAAGAAAGGATCATACTCAAATATGAAAATTATGGTTGTCGGCGGTGGCGGCAGAGAACACGCCATCATCAAAAAAATCAAGGAGAATCCGAACGTCACCGAGCTCTATGCGCTCCCCGGAAACGGTGGAATTGCCGCTGATGCCGAATGTGTGAGCATCGGTGCCAAGGATATTCCCGCCATCGTTGCGTTCGCACAGGAAAAGAAGATCGATTTCGCGGTGGTGGCGCCCGACGATCCGCTGGTGCTCGGTGCGGTTGACGCGCTGAACGCTGTCGGAATTCCTTGCTTCGGTCCCGAGGCAAAGGCTGCGATCATTGAGGGAAGCAAGGTCTTTTCCAAAAATCTGATGAAGGAATACGGCATTCCCACTGCCGCTTACGAGGTGTTTGAGGACGTTGCCGCGGCGCTTGCCTATCTCGAAACCGCACCGATCCCCACAGTCATCAAGGCCGACGGTCTGGCGCTCGGAAAGGGCGTTATCATTGCGCAAACGCGCGAGGAGGCCGTTGCCGCCGTGTGCTCCATGATGGAGGACAAGCAATTCGGCGAGAGCGGCAGCCGCGTGGTGATCGAGGAGTTCCTCACAGGCCCCGAGGTGTCGGTGCTGGCGTTCACCGACGGCAACGTCGTTCGCCCGATGGTGTCCTCGATGGACCACAAGCGTGCGCTCGACAACGATGAGGGCTTGAATACGGGAGGCATGGGAACGGTTGCCCCCAACCCCTATTACACTCCCGAAATTGCCGATGTGTGCATGAAAACCATTTTCTTGCCGACGATGGATGCGATGAACCGGGAGGGAAGAACCTTCCGCGGATGCCTCTATTTCGGCTTGATGCTCACGCCGAACGGCCCGAAGGTCATTGAATACAACTGCCGCTTCGGAGACCCCGAAACGCAGGTGGTTCTGCCGCTGATGGAAAGCGATCTGCTCACCGTCATGATGGCAACCGCCAACGGCACGCTTGCCGATGCCGACGTCCGCTTCTCGGACGGTGCGGCTTGCTGCGTCATCGTGGCATCAAAGGGATATCCCGTCAAATACGAGTCGGGTTACCCGATGGAGCTGCCGGCCGACACCGCTGACAGATTCATTTACGTTGCCGGTGCAAAGAAGGACGGAGAGAAGCTGCTCAGTGCGGGCGGACGTGTGCTCGGTGTGACTGCGGTCGCGCAGACGCTCGACGTTGCCGTCAAAAAGGCTTATGAGCACGTAGAGCAGGTTCGCTTTGAGAACGGCTACCACCGCTCTGACATCGGCGCGCGTGCGCTTGCGGCATTGCAGAAATAAAGCAAATCGGAAAGGATAACAATTCTTTTATGGTTTATAGAGTATATGTAGAAAAAAAGGCGGGACTGGATCATGAGGCAAACGGACTTCGCTATGAGATCCGCCACCTGTTGCAGATCAAATCACTCGATCGCGTGCGTGTTCTGAACCGCTACGACGTCGAGAATATTGCAGAGGATCTGTTTGAGGAATGCAAGGGAAAGGTCTTTTCCGAGCCTCAGCTCGACATCGTCAGCGATTCGTTTGATGCTGCCGATGCAGTGGTGTTTGTCGTGGAATATCTGCCCGGACAGTTCGACCAGAGAGCCGACAGCGCCGCGCAGTGCATTCAGATCCTTTCTCAGGGTGAGCGACCCACCGTCCGCACCGCGAAGATCTATCTTTTGTACGGCACGATGAGTGATGCCGAGATCGCGCAGATCAAAAAATACGTCATCAACCCCGTGGAATGCCGTGAAGCATCCTTGGATGAGGTCAAGACGCTGGCGATGGAAACCGTGATTCCCGAAACGGTTGCGGTTCTGGACGGCTTTTGCGCGCTTGACGCGAGCGGTCTTGCCGAGTTCCTCAAGGAAAAGGGATTGGCGATGGACTCGGATGATATTGCCTTTTTGCAGAAGTATTTCCGCGATGAGGAAAAGCGAGATCCCACCATCACCGAGATCCGCATGATCGATACATATTGGTCCGACCACTGCCGCCACACCACCTTCCTTACCACGGTGGACAGTGTCAGCTTTGAGGACAAGCTGATGGAGGATACCTATCAGCAATATCTGGCGGTACGCCGTGAGCTTGGCAGAACCAAGCCCGTCAATCTGATGGATATTGCCACTTTGGCAACGCGATATCTCAAGGCGACCGGAAAGCTGCAAAAGCTCGACGAGTCCGAGGAGATCAATGCTTGTACCGTCAAAATGGAGATCGAGGTCGAGGGCAAAAAGGAGCCCTGGCTCTTGCTCTTCAAGAATGAAACGCACAACCATCCCACCGAGATCGAGCCCTTCGGCGGTGCGGCAACCTGTATCGGCGGTGCGATCCGCGATCCGTTGTCGGGACGCTCTTACGTTTACGCGGCAATGCGCGTGACGGGTGCGGCAGATCCCACAAAGCCCGTGAAGGAAACCATTCCGGGCAAGCTTCCGCAGCGCAAGATCGTCACCACCGCAGCTGCGGGATATTCCTCCTACGGTAACCAGATCGGTCTGGCGACCGGCCAGGTGGACGAGCTTTATCACGACGGCTATGCCGCAAAGCGCATGGAGATCGGTGCGGTCATCGCGGCAACTCCCGCAGAAAACGTACGCCGCGAGTGTCCCACTCCCGGAGATCAGGTCATCCTTCTCGGAGGACGGACCGGACGCGACGGATGCGCCGGTGCGACCGGTTCCTCCAAGTCTCACACCCTGCAGTCTCTCGAGACCTGCGGTGCCGAGGTGCAGAAGGGTAATGCACCCGAGGAGCGCAAGCTGCAGCGTCTGTTCCGCAATGCCGAGGCTTGCCGTCTCATCAAGCGCTGCAACGACTTTGGCGCGGGCGGTGTTTCGGTTGCCATTGGCGAGCTTGCCGACGGGCTTCGTATCGACCTTGACGCCGTTCGCAAGAAATATGACGGACTTGACGGTACCGAGCTTGCTATCTCCGAGTCTCAGGAGCGTATGGCAGTCGTAGTTGCCGCCGAGGACGCTGACAAGTTTATTGAATATGCCTCTGCCGAGAATCTGGAGGCTTAAGCTGTGGCGGTGGTTACCGAGGAGGCGCGTATGGTAATGTCCTGGAAGGGACAGACTATTGCTGACCTTTCCCGTGCATTACGGTACTTGCAATACAGCTCCAAGTGAAAGGTGGGAACATCTCACGAAAAGGATCTTTCACCCCTC
>JAZSJS010000057.1:0-4568 GCA_045534435.1 Eubacteriales bacterium | reverse complement strand
TCCATGCCTATCGTGATACGGTCGGCGAGATCGCCATCACCGTCAAGCTTTGCGAGGGGCGGTTGGTGCAGATCGAGATCCGGGATCGGGGATGCGGCATTGAGGACGTCAGACAGGCGCGCGAGCCGCTTTACACCACCGTCGCCGAGGGCGCGCGGAGCGGCATGGGATTTACCGTCATGGAAAGCTTTTGCGACGGCGTGAACGTTTCCAGCCGTGTCGGACGCGGAACCACGGTCACCTTGATCAAACGTCTACATAAGTAAGCGATATGCTTACCGATTCCTTGATTTGAGGTGATTGGATGGAGCAGATTTCTGTGTATGAGCGCAACACCGAGCTTCTTTTGCGGGTACGCGAGGGGGATGAGAGCGCCGAGGCGCTTTTGGTGGAGGAAAACGCGGGACTCGTCCGAACGGTCGCGCGTCGCTTTTTGGATCGCGGAACCGAATATGAGGATCTTGTGCAGATCGGCACGATCGGCATGATCAAGGCGATCCGATCCTTTTCGTTGGAACGCGGAACGGCGTTTTCGACCTATGCCGTACCCCTCATCGTCGGGGAGATCCGACGGCATCTGCGTGACGACGGACTTGTGAAGGTCAGTCGCATTTACAAGCGTCAGGGCGTTTCTCTGATGCACGAAAAAAATCGGATCCTGTCGGAGGAGGGCAGAGAAGCCGGGATCGCCGAGCTTGCCGCCGCGTGTGGGTTGAGCGTGGAGGAGGCGGCGATCTCGTTGGATGCCATCTCTCCCGTGACGTCGCTCTCGGATTTCGTCTACGGTGAGGATAGCGTGACCTACGAGGGCGTGATCGCCGACGAGGAGAGCGCGAACGAGAGTGAGCGCATCTGTGAGCGAATTTCTTTGGCGCAAAGCATTGGCAAGCTGCCGCCGATCTGGCGAAAGATCGTTCTTTTGCGCTATTACCGAAACATGACGCAGCAGGAGACCGCGGCGGTGCTGGGGCTCACGCAGGTGAAGATCTCCCGCGAGGAAAAAAAGATCCTTGCCGAGCTGAGACGCGCGATGTCTTGAGAGTGGTTTACCTCTTTTCTCTTGACTTTCGACAGGCGCTGTGCTATAATTTAGGAAAGAAAAAGAGAAACGAGGTATGGATGGATGAAGTCCGTTCGGAATATCTACAAAATCGGAATCGGCCCCTCCAGCTCGCACACCATGGGGCCTGTTTTTGCGGCGAAGCGCTTTCTCACGGAGCATCCGGATCTTGTGAGCGTGCGTGTGATCCTTTACGGCTCGCTTGCCAAAACGGGACGTGGACACGGAACCGACCGTGCGATTGCGGAAACGCTGGCGCCGATTCCTTGCGAGATCGAATTTCATACCCGGGACGTGGCGGAGCTCGAGCATCCCAACACCATGGATTTCATCGGATATACCCGCGACGGAGCCGAGGTGCGGATGCGTGCGCTGTCGATTGGCGGCGGAGAGATCCGCATTGTTGGGGAAGGGGTTCTTGAGACGACCAAACAATGCTATGCCGAAAATTCCTTTTCGGAGATCGCCGAGATCTGCAAGGCGCGGAATATCCGCCTTTCGGATTACGTCTTTGAGCACGAGGATGCCGATTTCAAGGAGTTTCTTTCACTCGTCTGGCAAACCATGTCGGCGTCGATCCGCGAGGGTCTCACGCACACGGGCAGGCTTCCGGGCGGTCTGGGGGTCGAGAGAAAGGCGCAGAGGCTCTTCAATCAACGGCATATTGACGAAAGCCCGCAAACGCGAGAAAACCGCATCGTGTGTGCATATGCCTTTGCGGTCAGCGAGCAAAATGCAGACTGCGGCTTGATCGTCACCGCGCCCACCTGTGGCGCTTGCGGTGTGCTTCCGGCAGTGCTTCAATATATGCAGGAGAAAAATTCCTTCTCTGACAACGCCATCATCCGTGCCCTTGCCGTGGCGGGGCTCGTCGGTAATCTCGTTGCCACAAACGCCTCGATCAGCGGGGCAGAATGCGGATGTCAGGCGGAGATCGGAACGGCTTGCTCGATGGCGTCGGCGGCACTTGCTGAGCTTTACGAGATGGGAATCGATCAGATCGAGTATGCTGCTGAGATCGCGCTTGAGCATCATCTGGGACTCACCTGCGATCCCGTGTGCGGACTTGTGCAGATCCCTTGCATCGAACGCAACGCGGTTGCCGCCATGCGCGCCATCAACGCACTCAGCCTTGCCAATTTCCTGTCCGACAGCCGCAAGATCTCCTTCGACCTTGTGGTCAAGACCATGTATCAAACGGGTCAGGACCTTTCCCACCGTTACCGTGAGACCTCCGAGGGCGGCTTGGCAAAGCTGTATCGGGTAAAATGATTGTTTGCGGGGGAGGGAGAAAACTTTTTGCAAAAAGTTTTCTCCCTCCCCCGCATCTCCCTCCCGTTTTCAAAAATCTTTGGGGATTTTGGAAGAAATGGAAAAAAGCTCTTGTATTTGAGTCTTCTATATGCTATAATGAAACCAATATTTATAGGAGGGCAGGGCTATGGTGAAGTTATATTTGAAGAAACTGTTGACGGTTTTTTTGTACGGTGTTGGAATTGTTGGCATTTATTACGTGGGGTATGGGATATTGGCAACCTTCTCCAACTTTTTTGTGGATTATCCGATCGTCAGATATGCCATTCTGTTCGGCATTCCGGTTGCGATCGTTTTGCGGATTGTTTGGACGTATCGCACGGAAAACACCGCATTGAGACGAGAGTTCTTATCTTCTCGAAACGAACAAGCACTTTCTTTCAAAGAAAAGTGTCAACTCATCATTGTATTCCCGCATTTTCAGTCTGAGATGTTGGCATTTGGAACCTATGCGTTTGTATTTGTTCTTTTGTTTGGTATTGCAAACGCGGCTTCGGCTGCTTGGTATGCGAGTTTGCTGGCGGGGATCGTCTTTTTTGTGTTGATTGCGGCGCTTTGCTTTGCAATTGATCTGTTTGTTTGGCTTTTGGTTTGCCGCAAATGGCTGCGCGACACGTAAGATGAAATGAAAGGAGTCTTTTTGTGCAGATTCGAAAAGCAAGGATGGAGGAGCTGGATGCCCTCATGCGGATCTACGACGACGCGCGCGCCTTCATGCGAAAGAGCGGCAATCCCGAGCAGTGGCGCAACCACCCGCCGCGCGAGCTGATCGAGGAGGATATTGCGCGGGGATGCTGTCACGTCTGCGAGGAGGAGGGGGAGCTGTTCGCGGTGTTTTATTTCTGCGAGGAGGACGATCCCACCTATCGCGTGATCGACGGTGCATGGCTCAACGACCGCCCCTACGGTGTCGTTCATCGCATCGCGGTCGCCAAGCGCGGACGCGGTGTGGCAAGCTTTTGCTTTGATTATGCATTCTCACGCTGCGACAATCTCAAGATCGATACCCACCGCCAAAATCTGCCCATGCAACGCGCGCTTGAGAAGAACGGATTTTTGCTGTGCGGTGTGATCCGCATCGCGAGCGGAGACGAGAGAATCGCATATCAAAAAACGGCGATGAGGCGAAATGACTGAATATCTTTGGATAATATTCATAAAATAATGAAAGAAAAATCAACGGAGAAGCTTCCCACGGGGAGGCTTTTTCCTTTTTTGCCGTTTTTGGGGGGATGGGCTATCGTCATTTTGACAAAATGTATCGGGGATATTTCGCTTGGTTTGTTGATTTGCATGAAAGCGAAAAAATGTTTGCAAAACCCCTTGACATTTGACGAAAAAGAGTGTATAATTGATGCATAAAATCGAAAAACGATGAATATTTATTCATGGAGGCTGTTATGAACAAAGAGAACATCAAAAAAGTAGTATTGGCATATTCCGGCGGATTGGATACTTCGATCATCATTCCGTGGTTGAAGGAGAATTATAATAATTGTGAAGTAATTGCGGTTTCCGGAAACGTCGGACAGGCAGACGAGCTGGAGGGTTTGGAGGAAAAGGCACTCAAAACCGGCGCTTCCAAGCTGTACGTTTTGGATCTGACCGATGAATATGTGGATGAATACATCATTCCCACGATGAAGGCGGGTGCGATCTATGAGGAATACCTCCTCGGAACCAGCCACGCGCGTCCTTGCATCGCCAAGGGACTTGTCGAGATCGCGCTCAAGGAGGGCGCCGATGCGATCTGCCACGGCTGCACCGGAAAGGGCAACGACCAGGTTCGCTTTGAGCTGACCATCAAGCACTTCGCTCCCAACATGCCGATCATCGCTCCTTGGCGTGAGTGGGACATCAAGTCCCGTGAGGAGGAGATCGATTACGCCGAGGCGCACAACGTCCCGCTCAAGATCAACCGCGAGACCAACTATTCCAAGGATAAGAACCTCTGGCACCTTTCCCACGAGGGATTGGATCTGGAGGATACCGGAAACGAGCCGCTTTATGAGAAGCCCGGATTTTTGGAAATGGGCGTTTCTCCCATTCAGGCTCCCGACGTTCCCACCTACATCGAGCTTGAGTTCGTGAAGGGTGTTCCGGTCGCGCCTGACTGCACAAAGATGAGCGCCAAGGAGATCATTCTCGCGCTCAAAAGTCGGATCGTAGCCAGGTCGTTCTGTGAGCCAAGGAA
>JAZSJS010000059.1:0-7989 GCA_045534435.1 Eubacteriales bacterium | reverse complement strand
CTCCTTGGCTCCCAGAACGACATGGCTACGATCCGACTTAACAGATAGCTGATCGAAGCGAAAATATCGTCAACGGTAATGTGCTTGGGGCAAAGATCGGCGATTCTCGCCTTTGCCATCTCCTTGATGGCGTCCACGTCACCCTCACATGCCTCCATGATCTCGAGAAGCACGGGGATGCGTACCTTTTCACGCACGCCGCAATCCTTGAGGTCACAGCCAATGAGATACTCGGGCTCGACGGTGTTGTTGCCCATCACCTTGATCACCTCGCCGTTATCAAGCGTGATCTTCACCTCGTTCACGCACGCGTGCGCGATAGTAAGAGCAAGCTCGGGCGTGATGACAGTGCCTGCCTCGCAAAGCAGCTCTCCCGTCAGGGGGCTGACAACGTCCTCGGCAGCGCGATGGTTGGCGATTCGGGTGTTGATCGCCATCTTCTTGTCATATTTATAGCGACCGACGGGCTGAATGTCGTATCTCTTGGGATCAAAGAAATAGTTGTTGATCAGAGTACGCGCAGCTTCCTCAATGGGAGGCTCGCCCGGACGGAGCTTTTTGTAGATTTCCTTCAGGGATTCGACACCCACAGTGGAACGGTTGATCTCGGCAAGCTGCTCGGATTCGTCGCGATCCAGCGTCAGCGTCAGATGCTCCTCGTCACCGAACATCGCATAGATATCCTCACGGCTCTCCACACCAAGTGCGCGAATGAGCATCGTCAGGGGAAGCTTGCGGTTCTTGTCGATGCGGACGTACATCACGCCCATGGCGTCGATCTCATATTCCAGCCATGCGCCGCGATAAGGAATGACCGTGGTCGCGTAGGTCTTCTTGCCCGCCTTGTCGATCTCGGAGGCATAGTACATTCCGGGGGAACGAATGATCTGCGATACGATCACGCGCTCTGCACCGTTGATCACGAAGGTACCCGTCTCGGTCATCAGGGGGAAGTCGCCCATGAAGATGTCTGCCGACTTGACCTCACCGGTCTGCTTGTTCGTCAGGCGAACGTTGACCTTGAGGGGAGCGGCATAGTTGACGTCTCTCTCCTTGCACTCCTCCACCGGATACTTCGGATGCTTGTCATCCAGAGTATACGAAATGAATTCGATCACAAGATTGCCCGAATAGTCGGTGATCGGAGATGCGTCGCGCAGAACCTCCATCAAGCCCTCTTCCTTGAACCACTCGTAGGACTTGGTTTGAATCTCAACCAGGTTGGGCAGAGGATAGTCAAATCGGGATCTGGCAAAGCTTTTTCTTGTGTTTTGACCAAGCTTCTGATCTTTTACGTTGATCATGAAATCAATCACTCCATTCAAAAATTTGGTAACGCTCCGGAATTGCTTCCTTTGCAGCTGTGCTTCGCTTTGATTTTCCAAGCGCTTTTGTGCAAATTGCCACCCTGCAATTTGTCGCTTTTCGTCGCAGTTCGCATAGCATGAGCGATTATAATGCAGTTTACTATTTTAGCATAATTTTCTTGAATTGTCAAGCCTTTTTCGAATTTTTTCTGAAAAAATTTATTTTTTTCATTTTTTCATCATTCCGAAAAGCCTCTTTTTTTGTGAACTTCGGCAAAAAAGCCTTATATATATAACAAATGATGGAAACTGCCCGAGAAAAAATGACGAAAAGCGATGTAACAGTGGGGACAAGATGCTCAAAAAAGGGCAACGAAGGACGAAAGGGAGGCAAAAAAATATTTTTTTCAAAAACCTCTTGATTTTTAAAACCGTTTGTGCTATAATACTACCGTTATACGCCGGTGTGATGGAATTGGCAGACGTGCTGGACTCAAAATCCAGTGGTAGCGATACCGTATCGGTTCGACCCCGATCACCGGCACCAAAAAGACGCGGAGAGCCATAAGCTCTCCGCGTCTTTTTGTGCCGCTGGTCCCAAGTCGAACAAAGCCCCGCCGTCGGCGGGATGGAATACGGCGCAGACCGTATTCTTTGGGAGAACCGCCGTGCCTTTGGCAGGGTGGTTCTCCGAACTCCGCATCGCGGAGTTTTTCGACTCCCGATCCACTTCTCTCCCCTGCTTCATTCGTGCTTTCTCGCCGCGGAGAGCTTATGGCTCTCCGCGTCTTTTTGATTCCGCTGGTCCCAAGTCGAACAAAGCCCCGCCAACGGCGGGACGGAATACGGCGCAGGCCGTATTCTTTGGGAGAACCGCCGTGCTCACGCAGGAGAGCGGTTCAACCTCCGCGATCGTGCTTAAGTCTCTCACACAGGCGATGAATCTAGCAGCTCCCCTTCAGCGCAGACACGATCAGATGGCAAAATACGGAGTGCGCATCCTCCACCGTTTCATATTCCGCCGCATCGGCATGAAGGCAAATATCACTCATCTCCCTCAGCCTGCCTCCGTGAAATCCCGTCATGGCAATCACCTTGCCACCCTTTCGATGCGCCATCTCGCACGCCTCGACCACGCTCGGCGAATTTCCGCTGGCGGAGATCACGATCAGAAGATCCCCCTCCTCCATCCAATTCGTCAGCTGCCGCGAAAACGCGTTTTCATAGCCCTCATCGTTGGAATAGGCAGTAACAGACGCCATATTGCAGCAAAGCGACATGATGCGCGGACGGTTTTCGTTCCCCTTGACCACGTTCTTGCCAAAATCCGCGACAAAATGGTTGGCCGTTGCGGCACTTCCACCGTTTCCCGCCACGAATATCGCGCGACGCTTTTGCAGTGCCTCTGCGATCCATTCCACCGCCACGTCCAATTGTGCGCTGTCACATTTTTGAAGCAGACCGATCACCGATTCCAAATAGTTCCTTGCTTTCATTTCCATTCCTCAATCCGATTTCATTTTTTCAAAGGCCACCACCGCCGCACCGAGAAGTCCGGCTTCATATTTCAGCACCGTCGGCAGGATCTCGGCATTTTGATTCGGTCCGGCAAACGCCTCTCTTCGAAATGCCTCGAGAATATGCGACTCCATCAAATCAAAGCTCTGCATGACACCTCCGCCCAGGACATAAGTTCTCAAATTCAAGAGACTCGCCGCTCGCCCAAGTCCTTTTCCGACCGCTTCTCCCGTCACGCGCATCACCTCGAGCGCGTTCCGCTCCTTCTTGCGCGCCAATTGCGCGATCTCCGCCGCCGAGCGACGCTCACCCGTCAGTGCTTCGTAGCGCCTTGAGATCGCCGGTCCCGCCGCCACCGCCTCCAGACACCCTCGGTGTCCGCAAGGACAAAGCGGCCCGTCCTCCTTCACGATGACGTGTCCGATCTCCCCCGCCGCGCCGAATGCGCCGGAATAAAGCGATCCGTTCAAAAACAAGCCTCCGCCAACACCGTTGGAAACCGTCACCCACAAAAAGTCCTTGCAATCGCGGCAGGCTCCGTATGCCCTTTCCGCCATCGCGCAAGCATTCACGTCGTTTTCGATCCAAACCGGAAGACGCAGCCTCTCACTCATGCGCGCGGCAATCGGATAGTCGGCTATCCCCGAAAAGCAGGCATATCCCCAAATTCCCCTTTCGGGATCGGCAACTCCGGGGATCGTCATTCCGCAAGCGATGGGCTGACACGAGGGATTTCTTTGACAAAGAAGCGCGTACGTCCGTTCCAAATGCCCTTCCAAAAGATCCGTCGTGATATCGGTCGAAAGCAAAACTCTCTCGGTGTCGAGGATCATACCCTCCCGATCCACAAAGCCGCACAAAAGCTTGCTCCCTCCGATGTCACAAGCAAAAGCAACCTGTTTTTTCATGCCGTAGCCTCACAGAGAACGCAGATATTCGATGCTCATTCTCGCCGCCTCGAGCGTGGGGCGACCGTGCGCTTCATCCTGCTCCACGATCAGCCATTCGGCTCCCGCATCCTCCGCCGCACGAATGATCGCAGGGATATCCTGAACACCGTGACCGATCGGACGAAATTCAAAATGCGTCTTTTTTCTTGCCTCGGAGGTCCTTCCGATCAGATCGTAGGGCGCCGTTCCGTCCTCTCCGTCCGACCAAAAGTCCTTCAGGTGAACGAGCGGTGCGCGTCCCGCGTATTGTTTCAAATATGCCACGGGATCCTCACCCGCAAATTTCACCCAACAGGTATCCAACTGCGTTTGCAAAAGTCGCTCGGGAATCGCTTCATAAAGAATATCCAGAATTGCCTTCCCATTGACGCGCCGGAACTCAAAATCGTGATTGTGATAGAGCAGCGTGATCCCCGCCTCGGCGGCACGTGCGGCAAGACGTCCGACCGTCTCCAGGTTCTCCGCAAGCCTTTCGTTATCCTGCCCGTAGTCCATCCAAGGAACGGCGACAAAGCGGACCCCCGCCTGCGCGTATCTCTCAAACGCTCCCTCTTCCTCCTGCTCCGCAACCGGCGCGTGAGAGGAAGGACATCTCAGTCCGACCGCCTCCAGCGCCTGCTTCACCGCGATCGGATCGCGGCCCTCCAGACCCGAAAGCTCAACGCCGTCGTATCCCATTCCCTTGACTTTTTTCAAGGTTCCCAAAAAATCCTTTTTCAGCTCGTCCCTGACGGAATAGAGCTGTAACGCAATCGGTAATCTCATCTTCAATCCTCCAAAATTCCGATCAATTCGGTGGTCTTCATGGGGGCTTGACGCGTATACGGTGACTCGATCTTCACAAATTCACCCTGTTCGCTGCTCGAATAAAACGCCGACATCACCTCCACCACGTGAAGCTGCTGCTGAGCGTTTGCGCGGAAGGCTCGTCCGGTCTGCAATGCCTTTGCCATATCGGCAAGGCCCAAGCCGCGTGAGTTTTCCGGATAGTTGAAAATGCGTGGCATCGAGATCAGCTCCTTGTGCCTGCCGCGCTTGAGAATGACCTCCCCGTCAAACTGATTGGGATCGGGCACGACGATCGAGCCCTCCGAGCCGTAGATCTCCAGGTGCGTGCCGTCCTGCAGATGGCTGACGTCAAAGGTCGTGAAGACGTTTGCGATCGCACCGCAGGTGAAGCGCAGCGTTCCCATGACGTAGGTGGGAACCTCCACGTTCATGACCGTTCCGTATTTCTTTTCACTCAGGATCGGACGTGTCGGATAGGAGATCTGCGTCATGCCGCAGACCGAGTCCACACCGCCGAGCAGATTGATCAGTGCCGTGATGTAATAGGGGCCCATATCGAACATCGGGCCGCCTCCGTACTGATAGACAAACTCGGGATCGGGATGCCAATCCTCCGGACCGCGACTGACAAAGCTCGCGCTGCCTCCGATCGGCGTACCGATAAATCCGTTGTCGATCAGATGGCGGCAGGTCTGGATACCCGCCCCCATGAAGGTATCGGGGGCGCCGCCGAGCATCAAGCCCTTTTCCTTGGCGAGTGCGACCAGCTCCCGCGCCTCGGCAAGATCGGGCGACAGGGGCTTTTCGGAATAGACGTGCTTGCCGTGCAGAAGTGCCTGCTTGGTCACCTCATAATGCTCATAAGGACGCGTGATGTTCAAGACGATATCCACGTCGGGATCGGCGAACAGCTCGTACATATCCTCATACAGCTTGGGAAGAGCGTATTCCCTCACCGCCTTTTCCGCGCGCTCGCGGATGAGATCGCACACGCCGACGATCTCCACCTCCTTGAACATTTTCGTGAGATTCTTGAGATAGATCGGGCTGATGCATCCACAGCCCACAAAGCCGATTTTCACCTTTTTCATATTCTGTTTCCTCCCGTTTGATGCACCTCGGTGCTCATTTTTATTCTATCACAGCATCCCTCTCAATATCTTTTCAAAAACGGCTAATATTTTTTGTTTTTGGTCATATTTTGGTCATTTTTCTGAGGTATAATTTTAAAAATGGTTTTTCAGGAGGACAACTCAATGCAGATCAAGCTTGGAAAGATCATCTCGGTTTGCCATCCGAACGGCTTTTTGGGAAACGAGCACACACACCCGCACAACGAAATGGTTTATTGCTTCGAGGGGAGCGGAGAGGTTTCCATCAGGGGAGAAAAGAGCAAATTTTCGGCGGGTAACTATTACCTCACCCACCGTCACACCCCTCATGCCGAAAAGGACGATCAAGCCTGCCGCATCATCTATTTTTTCTTCGACGCACCGCCCGAGATGATCTGCGAGGGGGCTTATACCGATTACAGCGGAAACATCGGATCGATCATCCGACGGCTCTATGCCGAATCGGATCGGGATCTGCCCAAAAAAGAAGAGATGATCCGGCTTTTGATCACCCAGCTTCTGATCGAAGCTGAGCGCGCCGCGGCACGCAGGTCCGAGCGTCGGGATTTCTTCAAGATCCTGCAATACGTCAAGGAAAATCTCGAGCACCCCATCGACTTCAAAACGCTGGCGGCGCAATATCATTACAGCTACGATCGCTTCCGTCATATCTTCAAGGATCTCACAGGATGCTCTCCTCATCAGTACGTGTTGCATCAGCGCATCGAAAAGGCAAGGTTTTTGCTCTCTTTGAATCCAAGCACCTCGCTGACCGAGATCGCGTTCGACTGCGGCTTCACCTCCTCCTCTCAATTCTCCAATATCTTCCTGACAAAGACCGGGATGACGCCCTCACAGTATCAACATCTCTGCGCGGACACCGCGCAAAAGCCCTTCTGATCCCCGCAAGATTTTTTGTTTAATTCACACGCAGTTCATGTTTTAATGATAAAATAAGAAGAATATTATCGCAGAAAGGTACGGCTTGCAATCATGAAAACGCTTGGCATTGACATCGGCTCCACCACCGCGAAGCTGGTGCTTCGCGAGGGAGACCGGATCCTATATGAAAAATACGAACGCCACTTCTCTCAGGTTCGTCAAAAAACGCTGGATATGCTGGCACAAATGCCGGGCGTTTCGGAAAACGAATCGCTCGCGGTTGCCATTTCCGGATCTGCCGGACTCGGCCTCGCGCAAAGCGCCGATCTTGCCTTCGTGCAAGAGGTGTTCGCCACGGGAGAGGCCGTCAAGCGCATTGCTCCCGACACCTCTGCCGTCATTGAGCTTGGCGGCGAGGACGCAAAGATCATCTTCTTTGACGGCGGAACACACGAGCGCATGAACGGCTCCTGCGCGGGCGGTACGGGTGCTTTTATCGACCAGATGGCAACGCTTCTGGGTGTCACCGTCGATGAAATGGACCGCCTGAGCCTCTCTCACGAGCGGATTTATCCCATCGCGTCGCGCTGCGGTGTCTTTGCCAAGACCGACATTCAGCCGCTGCTCAATCAGGGTGCGCGCAAGGAGGATATTTCGGCAAGCATCTTCCAGGCGGTGGTCAACCAAACCATCGCGGGCCTGGCACGCGGACGCAAGATCACGGGCAAGGTCCTCTTCCTCGGCGGCCCTCTCTACTATTGCAAGGGACTTCAGCAGCGCTTCCAGGAAACGCTCGCTCTCTCCGATGAAAACGCCGTGTTCCCGGAGAACGGACGCTTTGCCGTGGCACTCGGTGCCTCGCTTTATGCCGAAAAGAATCAGACCGTCCTGACCCTCGCATCTCTTTGCGAGGCGATTCGGAAAAGCCTTTCCGCCGCTCCCATCGTCAGCCGCCTCGCGCCGCTGTTTGAAACACAGGCGGAATACGACGCCTTTGCCGCACGTCATGCCAAAGCCACCGTCAAGGAGCGCAATCCCGCGGGCTATACGGGAAGCGCCACGCTCGGCATCGACTGCGGAAGCACCACCACCAAGCTGGTGCTGCTTTCCGCTGAAAACGAGATCCTTTATTCTTATTACGCCTCCAACCTCGGCAATCCGGTTGCCGTGGTCAAGGAGCAGCTGGAAGTGATCTATGCTCTCTGCAGTGATCACATCCGCATCACGGGCAGCGCCGTCACGGGCTACGGCGAGGAGCTGATCCGCCATGCCTTCCACCTCGATCACGGGTTGGTGGAAACGATGGCGCACTTCACCGCCGCGCGCCACTTCAACCCGAACGTGGATTTCATTCTGGACATCGGCGGGCAGGACATCAAGTGCTTCCAGATCCGCAACGGCGCCATCGACAGCAAGTCGGATCGTAGCCAT
>JAZSJS010000030.1:0-59247 GCA_045534435.1 Eubacteriales bacterium | reverse complement strand
TTCACCCAAGACAAAACGGCGGTTAAAACGTCACTCTAAAGAACCGTTTTCAGAAATACGGCATATCTCAAAAGAGGTATACCGTATTTTTTCATTTTTGGTATGCTTTAATTAAAAACCATATCAGAATTTTTTGCCGTTCGAAAAACTCGCACAACCCAAGGCTCCTTTGTGTAAAGGGAGCTCCGCCGCAAGCGGTGAGGGATTGTTCCTGTGCTGAAACGAACCTTTACAATTTCTCCGTCACGGTAAGCCATGCCACTCTTCTTTTGGAGGAAGGTTTTTTCTAATTCTCGGAAGGTCATTTTATAATTTTCACTAAATATGTTTACAAACCGCAAAAATTGTGATATAATGAATAGGCTACACAAAACCGAATAAACTTTAGGGCTAATGGTCTTTCTATTTATAGAGGGATATGATACCCTTTTTTAGACATACTACTTTTGAATTTGGCAAAAATGCAAATTCCAACAGGTAGTATGTCGGATACCATTATCCCGTTTATCTGGTTTTGTGTAGCAGCAATCGGAGTTTGCGTTTTTCGGTGCGTAGCTTCGGTTGCGCACCTTTTTATATTCGGCAGGGGGATATATGAGCAAGAATATTCCAAAAAGAGTAATAGATATTACCGGTGTAGAACTTACGCCGGGAAAACCAACCGTTTGTCTTGGTAACGGAGCGCAAGGCCTTGAGTGTTGTTGCGACGATTGTGACTACTATTTACTTTGTTATCCTAAGCTTGATCCAAAGAACAATTTGATGATCATATAAAAAAGTGCGAAGAATCGGTAAAATTCTTCGCACTTTTTCTGTCGGTAGGAAACATATTCTATTGAATTTCAAAGCGATCCTTTAGAGTACGTGCCCTTGAAATCGTTCATTTTTTTCATATTTACAGCAAAATACAGATCAATCCGTTGCTTCCCTCGTTGATGATGCGCTCAAGCGTTTCGGAAAGCTTGAGACGCGATTCGTCGGGCATATGCGCAAGCTTGGTGTGAAGTCCCTCGTTGACAAGCTCATAGAGCGATTTTCCAAACAGATTGGATGCCCAAATGCTCTTGGGATCCTCCTCAAATTCGCGCAGCATATAGCGCACGAGGTCCTCGGACTGCTGCTCGGTGCCCACGATCGGGTTGATCTCGGTTTCGATGTTGGCCCGGATCATGTGCACCGACTGTGCCGAGGCACGAAGCTTGACCCCGTAGCCGCCCGCCTGCTTGACGATGCGCGGCTCCTCCAGGCGCAGATCCTCCACGTCGGGCATCACGATGCCGTAGCCACCCTCGTTGACCTGCTCCAGCGCCTCGGCAACCTTGTCGTATTTTTCTTTGATCGCGGCAAGCTCGCGCATCTTGGCGATCAGCTCGCGCTCCCCGGCAATCTCGAAGCCCGTCAGCTCGCTGATGACCGTGTAATAGAGTCCGTCCTGCATCGAAAGCGTCATGCCGGCGCACCCGGTTCCCAGATCCAACAGATCGGTATTCAAAGACGAAACGTATTCGTTTTCCGCCATCGCCGCAAATGCGTCCCTGACGTCTCCCACACGGCGCACCTTATCGGCGCATCGGCGCAAGGATGCCTGCACCGATGCTCGGATGCGATGGCTCTCGTCGAGCGCATTCATCCATTCGGGCATACGGATGCTGATCTCCGCCACCGGAAATTCCTCCAGGACCAGCCCGAGAATGTGGCGAATATCCTCGGCATCCAGCTCCAGACAGCTCACAAGCGCCACCGGAACACCGTATTTTTCTTCCAATTCATATGCCAACGCACGCGCGGATTCGCTCGCGGGCTGCGCCGAATTGAGGATCACGGCAAAGGGCTTGCCGATCTCGCGAAGCTCGTTCACGATACGCTCCTCCGCATCCACGTAGGACTCTCTCGGGATCTCTCCGATCGTTCCGTCGGTGGTGACCAGCATTCCGATGGTGGAATGCTCGGTGATGACCTTGTGCGTACCCATCTCCGCCGCCTCCACAAAGGGCATCGCCTCCTCGCGCCAGGGCGTGCGCACCATGCGCGGCTGTCCGTTCTCAATTGCCCCCATCGCCTCGGGAATGAGGTATCCCACACAGTCGATCATCCGCACACGCATCTGCGCGTTGTGATCCAGCACAACGGGAACTGCCTCCTCGGGAATGAATTTCGGCTCTGTGGTCATCACGGTCTTGCCCGCCGCGGACTGCGGAAGCTCGTCACGCGCACGGTCTCGGGAATAGCCCTCGCTGATGTTCGGAAGCACGACCGATTCCATAAACCGCTTGATAAAGGTGGATTTTCCGCTGCGGACCGGTCCCACCACTCCAACGTAAATATCCCCGCCTGTCCGCTCGGCGATGTCCTTGTAAATTGAATGCTCCGGCATGATAAAACCTCCCATATAGCTGTTTGGTAAACTATATGGGAGGTTTCTTCAATTTAGAACAAGCTATCAAAAAACAATCCTCAAAAAGGCAAAAATCCGATCAGAAACGCGACCGCAGACGCGGCAAGGGAGACGACGATGAGAGACGCGCCGCAAAAGGCGAGCACCATCGCCACGACCAAGCCAACCGTTGCAGACAACAGGCTTCCCGTGGAATAAAAGATCGCGGGAAAGGTCATTGCCGCAAGAACCGCATAAGGAATATAATGAAAGAAGCTGCGCGCAAAGCGAGAGGTGATGCGTCGGCGGAATGCGGTCAGAGGGATCATGCGGATCAGATAGGTCGTCAGTGCCATCACCGCAATATAAATCAAAATCGTTGCCCTCACGTCTGTTCTCCTCCCGCATCGGTTTCGTCATCCTTCTCATCGATCGGCTTCAAGGCAGCCATCACAAGAGCCGCGACAAGCGCGCAAATGATGATGGCAAAGCCCTCGGAGATCCATTGTAGGAACGGAAGGAAATACATCCCACAGGAAAGCACCGCCGCCAGCAAAACGACGAGCAGAATGCCGCGATCCTTCTTCATGGGAGGCAGAATGATGGCAATGAACATCGCGTAGATCATGATTCCCATCGCGCTTCGAAGATCGGGAGGCAAAAGCCTGCCCGCGATCGCACCGAGCAGCGTACCGCCCGCCCAGCCGATATACGGAAGCGTCATGAGACCGTAGAAATAGGTCGGTCCCACGGGATGCGGCTTGGAGACCGCCACGGCAAAGATCTCGTCGGTCATGCCAAAGGACATCAGCATTCTCCTCGGTGTGGTACACCGCCCATCCAGCCGCTGCGTGAGCGTGATGCCCATCAGCGAATAGCGCAGATTGATGACGAGCTGAGTCAGGATCATCTCCAGAAGTGTTCCCGCCGCCACAATGACGGTCACGCCCGCGACCTGACCCGCCGAGGTCAGATTGGTCATGGAGATCAGAAGTGCCTCCAGGATCCGCAAGCCCTCACCGACCGCCGTAATGCCAAAGCCAAAGGACACCGACAGATATCCGAGTCCAATGGGAAGTCCGTCCTTCAAGCCCTCGCAGTATCGGTAGGGTGATATTTCTCGCGCCATCTCCACGCCTCCTTTCAAGCCTTTTCACAACCTCCCCATTATACCACCTTTGTCGGGATTTGTCAAGACGAGAATCAAGAAAATTGTAACACTCAATTGGGATTGATCGGGTTCTCATTCGCACCTGTTTTTCAGACAATCTGTCGATTTCACTTGTAAAACAGAAAGCATTACACGGCATCAAGTCGCGTAATGCTTTCTCATTTTTGCGAAGATTCAATCGATCTCTTTCTTTTTTTGATCCTTCCACTCCGAGCGCAGAATCGAGCAGATGCCGATGTCGAGGTGCTTGCCCTTGATGAGCATCGCCTCGCGCATGACCCCCTCGAAGCTCATGCCCACCTTTTCCATCACGCGGCGCGAGCGTTCGTTTTCCTTGATGAACTTCGCCTCGATGCGATGCAGCTTGAGCTGATCGAAGCCAAACTCCAGCACGCGTGTCAGGGCTTCGGTGGCGATCCCCTTTCCCCAATATTCGGGATTGAGAACGTAGCCGACCTCGGCACTGTCGGAGGAGCAATTGAAGGAGGTGAATCCGCAGGTGCCGACCATCTTGCAGTCGGGCTCGTAGATCACCGCCCAGTCGTAGAACATTCCCGCGGCGTAGCGGCCTCCGAGATATTGCAGATATTCCCGCGTATATTCACGGTCGGGGTGCGGATACCAGGTCAGATATTTCGTCACGTCAAGACGGCAGGCATATTCGTACATATCCTCGGTGTCCGCCACCATCATCCGCCGCAGCGTCAGCCGTTCGGTCGTCAGCTCGGGCAGGTGCGAGAACACCCGATAAATTTTTTCTTTCTTCATAGATTTTCCAGCGATCCCTTCAGTTTGTCGATTATTATTATAATCAATCCCGCACCAAAAAGCAACACTTTTTTTGAAAAATCTTGCAAGTATTTTCACAAGACTCTTTTCTTTTTTGAAAAATCATGATATAATATGAATATTGATATAAATACGTCGCAAAGAAAGGAGAAAAAGCATGGATTTCATCGTCAACGACACGATCAGCGGCGAGCTGGTGCCGATCCTGCTCGGTGTCTCGCCCGAGACCTCGGAGACCGCGCATCGGATGTTCCGCCAATACGGCATCGTATCTCACGTGTTTTGTGATAAGATCCCCCTTTCCATGCGGCTCTCTCTTTGCATGAAATTTCATCTCGTCCCTCACACCGCGGGCGAGCAGCTGATGCTGCACGCGCTCTCGGATTTTGCAAATCAACTCGAAAATGCCGACGTCATTCTCTATCTGATCCCCTGCACCGAAGCCTTCACGAATCTCATCTGGCTTCACAAGGAGCAGCTGGAGCGTCGGTTTGTGATCGCGAACAAGCGCGAAATGCTGCGCATTTGGTTTGGTGAGGACAAGCCACAGATCAAGGAGGTGCAAAAATGAATCAAAAGACTTCTCTTTTGGGCGTTTTGGGTGGATTGGGCCCCATGTCTACCTTCTATTTTTGCGAGCTTCTGACCTCGCACACCCAAGCCTGCTCCGACGCCGATCACATTGACATGATCGTCAGCAGCCGCGCCTCCACACCCGACAGGACCGCCTTTATCCTCGGAACAAGCGCAAGCGATCCGCTTCCCGTCATGAGGGAGGAGGCAGAGCGTCTCACTCGCGCGGGGTGTGATCTGATCGTCATTCCCTGCAATACGGCGCATTATTTTTACAATGGACTCCGCCAAAGCATCCGCACACCGATGCTCAACATCATCGAGGAAACCGTCAAGCAGCTCAAGCGAAACGGGGTTCAGACCTTTGGGTTGCTTGCCACGGCGGGAACGGTGAGCTCGGGAGCATATGCGCAGATCTGCGAAAAGCACGGACTTTGCTGCCTGGTTCCCTCCCCCGAGGAGCAACAGATCATTTCCTCGATCATCTACGACGACGTCAAGCAAAACCGTCCCGTGGATTTTTCCGCCTTTTTGCGTGTGGTAAGCTCGCTTCGTGCGCGCGGATGCGAAAAGATCGTTCTGGGCTGCACCGAGCTTTCTCTGCTCAAAAAGCAGCTTTCGGACGATCCGATCTTCCTTGATTCGCTGGAGGTTCTCGCCTATCAGACGATCCTGGCCTGCAAAAAAGTGCCGATCGGATTCTCCTCCGATCTCACGCCTGCGGCAGAAGGAGCACGCTCATGACTCTTTCAAAGCTTCTGCAAGCCTATTTCCCCGCAAAACCAACCTGCGATGCCGAGATCACCTCGCTGACCGAAAGCTCCTCGTGCGCCGACGCGAATGCTCTCTTTTTCTGCATTGCGGGCGCAAACGCCGACGGACACGACTATGCCGCCGATGCCTATCGCCGCGGTTGCCGTCACTTCGTCGCCGAAAAGCCTCTCGCGCTTCCGGATGACGCGCAGATCTTTTATTGCGACAGCTCCAGACGGGCATTGGCTCATCTTGCCGCGACCTTTTACGGTAACCCCTCTCACCGTATGCATCTGGTCGGTATTACGGGTACCAAGGGCAAGACCACAACGGCGCTGCTGCTCTCACACATTCTCAATCATATGAGAATTCCCTGTGGCTATATCGGCACGAACGGTGTGCGCTACGGAGAGGTTTTCCAAAAGACCTCCAACACCACCCCCGACGCCATCACCCTGCAAAAGCATTTGCACGATATGCTTGCCGCCGGAATCCAAACCGCCGTCATTGAGGTTTCCTCGCAGGCGCTGATGCAATATCGCGCCGACGGAACACGCTTTGAAACGGCGGTGTTTACCAACCTCTCCTCCGACCACATCGGTGTCAACGAGCATCCCGATTTTGAGCATTACCGTTCTTGCAAGAGTCGACTCTTCCGGGAGTTCGAAGCCAAAAGCATCGTTTGCAATCTCGACGATCCTGCCGCGACCGAAACGGTGAGCGGGAGTCTCGCCACGATCCGTACCTGCTCCGTGCAAGATCCTTCTGCCGATTTTGTTGCCAAGAATCTGCGCATATTCAAGGATTTCGATGCATACGGCATCGAATTTGACCTCTGCCACAAGCAGTCGCACGCATTCTGCCGTCTGCCCTTGATGGGAAGCTTCAACGCAAGCAACGCCCTGCTTGCCGCCGCAGTGGCAAGCGACACCTTCGGCATTTCGCTCGCTTGCATCGCAGACGCACTTGCCGATGCCTCGATCGAGGGGCGCTCGGAGATCGTTCGTCTTTCCTGCGGTGCGATTGCCGTCATTGACTACGCACACAACGGCGAGAGCCTTTCTCGGTTGCTCTCGTCTCTCCGCGCATACACCGAGGAACGTCTGATCGTTCTTTTCGGCTCGGTTGGCGAGCGCTCTCAGCTTCGGCGAGCAGAGCTTGGAGCGGCTGCCGCCGCCTATGCAGATCTCGCGATCCTGACCTCCGATAATCCCGGAAAGGAATCGCCCGATGCCATCATCCGGGACATCGCAAAGGCCTTTGAGGGCTCCCAAACGCCCTATCTCACCATTCCCGACCGCGCCGAAGCCATTCGTGCCGCACTGAAAGAGGCAAAAGCCGGAGATCTTCTCGTTCTTGCAGGCAAAGGCCACGAGGCCTATCAGCTCGTCGGCTCTCGAAAGCTCCCCTTCTCCGAAAGAGCGCTTTTGGTTCCATAAACAGAGAGAAAGCATTACCCGTTTTCCGGATAATGCTTTCTTTTTTGATAGGTTTTTTATCTGGAGTTACCCATCTTGATATTCATATGGATCTTTTTGATCTCATTGACAAAGTCCGTCATGTTGGCATAGGACGCCATTTTGGACGAGATGCTTCTGTTATGATCCTGGATATAATATCCAAACTGGTTTCCGGCATTTGCGGAAAAGCCGGGATTGGTCCATGCGCTGTCAAAATAGAGGCTGTCGTAGATCAGAGGGATCATTCTCGAGGAATCCGGATCGTCGGAGACGCGGAATTCGAGATATTCTCCAAAATACTTGTCATAAAGAATGTCGGTGGAAAGCGCGTTCATCGCATTGAAGACCAATGCCGACTTGTGATAATCGGGAGTGGTGGTCAGGAATGCGAAATAGTTGAAGTTGTCACAGGAGGTGATGTAATCACCGCCCTCGGCATACATAGGAACGGGCAGAATACCGTAGGAAATCCCCGAATCCTTGATGAAGGGTGCGTTGAAGAAGGAATTGATACAGAACAGCGCCTGACCGTTGTTGAACAGCTCATAGCTTTGCTTTCCGCGCTGCGAGGTGGGACCCACGAGATTATAGTCGGTCTCGTTGTAGACCTCGAAAAGCTTTTCGAAGGCATCGTAGTTTTGAGTCGCGTTGAAGGTGAATTCCACCTCCCCGTTCACGATCCTGGAATACTTTGCGCCAAGGCACTGTATCGCAACAAAGGGCGTCGATTCGTTCATCAGTGTGCCGAAAATATCCTCGCTGTTCTCATATCCCTCCTCATACTTGGAGTGATAGCCGTCCTCGCCCACGTCGGTCGCAGCGATCCTGCCGTACTTCTGCATCAGATCGATCGTCCAGGTTTTGTCATCCACGTGCTGATAGACCAGCGTGCTGATGGGAAGATTGTTTTCCTCCTTGACGCTCAGGCTCTCTGCAAGAGTTTTATTGAAATAGAGGATCATGATGTTGTAGTAGAGCTCAAACTGCAGGTCTCCGTTGCAGGTGAGCAGACAGTCGTAGAAGGTGGAGTTTTCCTGCCATTCGTCGAGCCACCACGGATCGTTGGCAAAATCAAGCTCGGGAAAGCTCATAAGATTCATAAAATATCCCGTGGTTTCCAGATTTGCCTCCCACCAGCCCTGCACGGAATCAAACTTTCCAACGCCGCCCATGACGTCGTTAGTGATGTTGGAATAATACTGCGTCACCGAGGAATCTCCGGCCTCAAACATGGTGATCTCCACGTTGAAAAGCTCCTCGATCAGCGCATTCCGTTCGTAAACCGCGTCGTTGATGATGGTTCCGTTCAGATCGGGGGTGTCGATGTAATCCGCGCGGTCGGTTCGGGTTCCATGTTGAAACGACCGACGTTTCCTTCATTGGTACCGCAGTTTTCAATGACAAAGGGATATTCGTCGACTTTATCCTGTTGTTCCTCGGTCTGCTCCTCTTCGGGGCCATCGGGAACCGGGGTACCCGAATCCTTTTCTTGGTTGCAAGCCACAACACCCAAAAGCAAGGAGCTCAGCAAAAGAATCAGCAAAAGTCGTGTCCAAATTTTTGTTGTCATATCCGGGATACTCCTTTTTATGAAAAATTCCATCGAAAATGATTGAAAAATCACCTTCCTGCATCTATATTTTACAAAATAAATCCAAAGGTGTCAATAGATGATTCAATTGAAAAGGTGGATTTTTCAACTGTTTCCGATCAACCCTCTTCTCTTTCTCAAAGCAAAGAAGAAGTTCTTCTTCATAAATCATTCACAGATAGTTCATAGCAGATGCTATCAATTGAGGAAGAAAAGAGGTATAATGAATAAGATATAGATTTATAATTTAATATAGAATGAGAAAGGACGAAGGAGACGAATGAAACGACTGCTCGGGTATCTCAAGCCATACAAAAAAGAAGTTGTCATCAGTCCTCTTTTCAAATTTTTGGAGGCAATCTTCGATCTGCTCGTGCCGTTGGTGGTGAAGCAGATCATTGACGTCGGCATCGCAAACAGAGACAAGCCCTATCTGTTTGCAATGTGCGGTGTGCTGGCCGCCTTTGCGCTCGTGGGACTGACCTGCGCTTTGATCGCGCAATATTATGCCGCGCGTGCCGCCGTGGGTTTCAGCACCGATCTGCGAAAGGATCTGTTTTCTCACATTCAAAAATTTTCCTACAAAGAAACCGATCGCGCGGGAACCTCCACGCTGATCACGCGCATGACGGCAGACATCAATCAGCTGCAGTCGGGTGTCAACATGACGCTCAGACTCTTTTTGCGCTCCCCCGTCGTGGTGCTGGGCGCGATGATCATGGCTTTTACCGTCAACGCACGAAGTGCCTTGATCTTTGTGATCGTCATTCCCCTGCTCTCCGCGGTGGTCTTTACGATCATGCTCAAAACCGTTCCGCTCTTTCGGGGTGTGCAGAAAAGCCTTGACCGTGTGACGGCAGTCACGCGTGAAAATCTGACGGGTGTGCGCGTGATCCGTGCATTCCGCAAGGAGTCCTCGCAAAACGAAAGATTCCAAGCCGCCAATGAAGAACACAACCGTGCGCAGAATCACGTTGGAAAAATCTCGGCATTGATGAACCCGCTGACCCTGATCCTGGTCAACCTCGGTGTCATTCTGCTCCTTTGGTCGGGTGCCGAGCTGGTGCAGATCGGCGATATGACGCAGGGTGAGGTCGTGGCGATGACGAACTATATGGCGCAAATTCTCGTGGAGCTGGTGAAATTCGCAAACACGATCATTCTGGTCAACAAGGCGATCGCGTGCGGCGACCGCGTGGAAAAGGTGCTGAGCGCCCCCGCGGGTCAGGAAGCCGTGGACAGCAACGTGATCGGCGATCCTTCTCTCTCCGTCTCACTTTGCGGAGTCGGCTTGACCTATGAAAACAACGCCGCCCCCTCGATCAGCGGCATTGATCTCAAAATCCCCCGTGGTGCCACGGTGGGGATCATCGGCTCGACCGGATCTGGAAAAAGCTCGCTGATCAACCTCATTCCGCGCTTCTACGACGCGACCGAGGGATGCGTGCTTGTGAACGGACGCGACGTGCGTTCCTATCCGATCGAGGAGCTGAGGAGTAAGATCGCGATCGTACCGCAAAAGGCGGTGCTTTTCCGCGGAACGGTGCGCTCCAATCTTCTTTGGGGCAACGAGGATGCCGACGACGCAACGCTTTGGGCTGCCTTGGAGGCGGCACAGGCAAAGGGCTTTATCGAAGAAAAGGAGGGCGGACTCAACGCACCGGTCGCACAGAACGGAAGAAACTTTTCGGGAGGTCAACGGCAAAGACTCACGATCGCACGCGCCCTGGTGAAGCAAGCCGAGATCCTGATCCTCGATGACAGCTCCTCTGCCTTGGACTACGCAACCGATGCCGCGCTCCGTCAAGCGATCCGATCGCTTCCCAACCAGCCGACGGTCTTTATCATCTCCCAACGCACCTCTTCCCTGCAGCACGCCGACGTCATCCTCGTTTTGGAGGACGGTGAGTCGGTGGGTGTGGGAACACACGACGAGCTCCTCAAGAGCTGCGAGGTCTACCGCGAGATCTATGACTCTCAATTTCAAAGAGGAGGTGAGGAGACATGAAAAACCGAAAAAATGCTTTTGATCCCTCCACCGTCCGCAGGATTCTGCACGACTTGAAGCATTATCTGCCGGCACTGATCCTCTCGCTTCTGCTTGCCGCCGCAACCGTTGCACTGACGCTTTATATCCCGCTTCTCACGGGAGACGCGATCGACCTGATCGTTGACAAGGGATTGGTCGATGTTTCCGGTGTGTTAAAAATTGCCGTTCAGATCGGCGTTTGCACCATCGTGTCGGCAATCTGTCAATGGGTGATGAACGTCATCAACAACCGCATCACCTACGGAATGGTCCGCAAGCTGCGTCGCGATGCCTTTGAAAAGCTGCAGCGGCTTCCCCTTTCCTATCTGGATTCTCACTCGGTCGGTGAGATCGTCAGCCGCATGATGACCGACGTCGATCAGTTCACCGACGGTCTTTTGATGGGCTTTTCTCAGTTTTTCACGGGTATCCTTACCATTCTCGGAACACTGATCATCATGCTCGTCATTCATCCCGGCATCGCCCTGGTCGTGATCCTCGTCACACCGCTCTCGCTTTTCGTGGCGTCCTTTATTGCCAAGCGCACCTATTCGATGTTCAAAAAGCAATCCGAAACGCGCGCCGAGCAGACCGCGATGATCGATGAATACGTCACGCATCACAAGGTGGTCGTTGCCTTTGGTCGCGAGGATGAGGCGGAGGAAGAATTCAACGAGATCAATGAGCGTCTCGGCAAATGCGCGTTGCGCGCGACCTTCTTTTCTTCCCTGACCAATCCCTGCACCCGATTCGTCAACAACCTGGTCTATGCCGGCGTCGCTCTGACGGGCGCATTGATGGTCATTGGCGGCAAAGGCTTCAGCGTGGGACAGCTTTCGGTATTCCTTTCCTACGCCAACCAATACACCAAGCCGTTCAACGAAATTTCCGGTGTTTTGACCGAACTGCAAAACGCACTTGCCTGTGCAGCACGTCTCTTTGAGATGATGGATGAAGCCGAGATCCCCGCCGACGAGCCTGACGCGCGGATCCTGACCTCTGCCGAAGGCAACGTCGATCTGGAAAACGTGGCGTTCTCCTATTCTCCCGACCGCGAACTCATCCGTGATCTGAACCTCTCGGTCAAGCCGGGTCAGCGTATCGCGATCGTCGGCCCGACCGGCTGCGGAAAAACCACGGTCATCAACCTTCTGATGCGCTTTTACGACGTCAATGAGGGCAAGATCAGTGTGGACGGCAACGACATTCGATCGATCACCCGCAGTTCTCTGCGCGCCTCTTGGGGTATGGTGCTTCAGGACACCTGGCTTCGCGCCGCGACGGTACGGGAAAACATTTCCATGAGCCGCCCCGACGCCACCGAGGAGGAGATCGTTGCCGCCGCAAAGGCAGCACACATTCATTCCTTCATCAAGCGTCTGCCGCAGGGCTACGACACGGTGCTCGGAGAAAACGGCGGAACGCTCTCACAGGGACAAAAGCAGCTGCTCTGCATCGCGCGCGTTATGCTCGCACTGCCGCCGATGCTGATCCTGGACGAGGCGACCTCGTCGATCGATACCCGTATGGAGCTGAAGATCCAGAATTCCTTCGCACAAATGATGCAAGGACGTACCTCCTTCATCGTCGCACACCGCCTGTCCACCATCGAATCGGCAGACGTGATCCTCGTCATGCGTGACGGAAAGATTGTTGAACAAGGCGATCATCAGGCCCTGCTCGCCAAAGAAGGATTCTATCATCACCTCTATTTCAGTCAGTTTTCGGGGGCTTTGACAGCATCCGACGCATAACGACCTTTCGTTTACAAAAATCATAAAAACAACGCTTGAATGTTCATATTCAATTTAAAAAATCATGCTACAATAATTCCATTCAAAACAGTTAGGAGGCAATTCCATTGCTCAAGCTCAGAAACATTGTCAAAGATTATACCACCGGCGGCTCTACTGTACGCGCGCTTGACGGCGTTTCGCTCGATTTTCGCAAAAGCGAATTCGTTGCCATTCTCGGCCCGTCCGGATGCGGAAAAACGACGTTGCTCAACATCGTTGGTGGACTCGATCAGTACACCGACGGAGATCTCGTCATCAACGGCATCTCGACAAAGCACTATAACGATGCCAATTGGGACACCTACCGCAATCACTCGATCGGCTTCGTCTTTCAGAGCTACAATCTCATTCCCCACCAGACCGTGCTTGCAAACGTCGAGCTTGCGTTGACGCTTTCGGGCATTTCCAAGCGTGAGCGCCGCGCGCGTGCCGTGGAGGCATTGCGACAGGTGGGACTCGGAGATCAGCTCAAAAAGAAGCCCAACCAGATGTCGGGCGGACAGATGCAGCGCGTTGCCATCGCGCGTGCGCTGGTCAACGATCCTGATATTCTGCTTGCCGACGAGCCGACGGGTGCCTTGGATACCAAAACCAGTGAGCAGATCATGGAGATCCTGCAAAGCATTTCCAAAAACAAGCTGATCATCATGGTCACCCACAATCCCGAGCTTGCCGATCAGTATGCCAACCGCATCATCCGCATTCTCGACGGACGCGTCACCGACGACTCCAATCCCTACACCTCCGAGGAGGCCGACGTCACCGCAGATCTCGGTGCGGTCACGAATGAAAGATCACTGGTACGCGCACAAAAGAAGGCGGCAAAGCAGGCGGCAAAGCTCGAGGCACAGAGAAAGGGCGGCAAAAAGCGCTCGATGTCCTTCCTCACCGCGCTTTCGCTCTCGCTCAACAACCTCATGACCAAAAAGGCGCGTACCTTTATGACCTCCTTCGCGGGCTCGATCGGTATCATCGGCATCGCGCTCATCCTTTCGGTCTCGACCGGCGTGAACAATTATATCAACGCCGTCCAAAGAGACACCCTTTCGACCTATCCTCTGACCATTCAGGGTGAAACGCAGGATTACGGTGCTCTCTTCTCCGCCATGACAGAGGTCAGCGAGCTGCAGGCATCACAGACAGACCCCAACAAGATCTACGTCGACGACTCGATGGGAAGCATGATGGCGGCAATGAGTGCCACCACCAAAAACAACCTCGTCAAATTCAAGGCATATCTGGATCAAAATTACGATCAGATCAAGGATTCGCTCAGCGACGTGCAGTATACCTACGATTTCGATCTGCAGATCTTCACCGGTGACGGCAAAACGCAGGTCAGCCCCACCACGATCTTCGACAACATGGGAGACGCCTTCTCGGGCATCGGCGACATGATGGATTCGATGGGCGGAGGATCCGGCATGGGCTTCAACGTCATGTCGGAAATGATCAACAACCAGGATCTGTTGGATGAACAGTACGAGCTGGTCGGTGAGGACAGCCATTGGCCGCAAAGCGCCGACGAGGTGGTTCTCGTGGTCAGCAAGAACAATCAGATCAGCAAGATGGCGCTCTATATGCTGGGTGTGCTCGACCAGGGTGAACTGGAAGAGATCATGAACGATCTGATGACCAAGGGTGAATACGACACCACGCCGCTGGAGCCCTACGATCTGAACGACTTCCTCGGCATGGAATTCATGCTGCTCAACACCTCGGACTTCTATGCCAAAAAGCAAAACGCAACCTACACAGTCGACGGTGTTGAATATCCCGTTTGGGAGGATCTTCGCGAGGGACTCTTCGATCAGGAGACCTTCGTGACCGAGAATGGCACCAAGCTCAGGATCTCGGGTATCGTTCGTCCCCGTGAGGGCGCAACCGCAACCTCGATCTCGGGTGCGATTGGATATACCAAGGGATTGACCGACCTCATTCTGGAAAAGAACGCACAAAGCGAGGTCATCGCACAACAAAAAGCCACCCCCGACTACAACGTGCTCACCGGCTTGAAGTTTGAGAGAACGGTATATACCCGTGAAAACATCCAGGAGCTGATCGACAAGGTGGACGACGCCACCATGGAAAAGCTCTATGCCTATATGACTCAACAAATTCTGCAAAATCCCGAGTTTGCGGATCAGCTGCAGGTCAACAGTCAGGAATCCTTCCTCGGCTTCTTCTCGATCATGCCGAACGATTTCCGCACCGAGCTGCTCTCCACCATGCTCAACGTCGTCAAGCAGAAGGATCCCTCCGGGGACAGCCTGAAGCCGATCATGGGTGTGATCAGCTTCACCACCGGCGGTGTGACCGTGACTCCCGACAACTTTGTCAAGCTGATGCCCATTCTCTCGACCGAGCAAATCATGCTTGCCCTCGTGGGAATGGAGGCCAATGAGCAAATGCCCTTCCCCGCGCCGGGTCTGATCGAGCTTTGCGGTGAGGATTCCATGCAGGCAATCTACGCCGGCATGACCGATCGCATCAAAACCCTCACCATCACCGAGGAAAGCTTCAAGCTGCTTCTGCAGGGCGGATTCATTCCCGACGATCAGTTTGCAAGCATGGAGGAAATGCTCTACAGCCTTGCCCCGCAGACCGACGCGACCTACGATTCCACCCTCAAAAAGCTGGGTGACGCCGAAAAGGCTGCCCCCTCCTCGATCAACTTCTATGCAAAGGATTTTGAATCCAAGGATGTGATCGAAGGCTTTATCAGTGAATACAACGACAGCGTTGAGGAAGCCGACAAGCTCAAATACACCGACATGGTGGGTCTGATGATGTCCTCGGTTTCGACCATCATCAACGCCATCTCCTACGTCCTCATCGCATTCGTCGCGATCTCGCTCGTGGTCTCCTCGATCATGATCGGCATCATCACCTATATCTCGGTGCTGGAGCGTACCAAGGAGATCGGTATTCTGCGTGCCATCGGTGCCTCCAAAAAGGATATCCGCCGCGTATTCAACGCCGAAACACTCATTGTTGGATTTGTTGCCGGTATGATCGGCATTCTGGCAACGCTATTCTTCAACTTCATCATCAACATCATCCTGTTCAGCCTCACCGGACTTCCCTCGCTCAAGGCAGTACTGCCCGTGGGCGCGGCGATCATCCTCGTGGCGATCAGTATGTTCCTGACCTTCATCGCAGGTCTCTTCCCCTCCGGCTTCGCCGCAAGACGAAACCCCGTGGAAGCCCTGAGAAGCGAATGATCGATGTAACGCTGCGGGGGAAGGTAAGCTTCTTGCTTCCCCCGTCTCGATCCTTTCAAACGCTTTTCTAAAAAAAAGAAAAAAAGAAAGCATGACACGGTGCCGAACCGTGTCATGCTTTCTCTGATTTTATAAGTAAATTTTTTGAACGGTTATCTTGTGTTTGCTTTTTTTAGAAAAGTTTCTGACACACGACAGCGATTTCTGTGTCATTTGCTGAAATTCTTTCCCTTAACACAACACACAAGCTGAAAAATAGAATACGCAAATGCTGCAAAAAACGCAAGAAATGCAAGTATTACAAAATTCCAAATTGCATGTCCCAATGCGGTTTCAACCGTTACGTTTTTTACGTTTTTCGTTGTGTTGTTTTCATGGATGATTTGCACGTAGCTATTTCCCACAAGGCGATTTGCAAAAATGTATTCGACACCTTTTGCCGTAACATACTTGTTTGACTTTCTATCCCTAATTTGGTCAAACTCCTGATATGTCAGGGATTTTTCTGAAAGTAGCTGTCCATCATCATCGTAAGCAAATAAAATTTCCAATCTCAAATCATAACGGTTTAAATGCCCTTCCGTATCGATAAAAATATAGTTCGTTCCAGTCGAGGAAAAAGACATCGCATATTGAAATTCACCTTCATTGGAATATTTGCAGATATATTTCAAAGTGTGGTCCAAAGTGTAAAAACAGTCTCCGTCAGCCGCAATTTCATCAACTTGATGGACCAGCGGGGGCTTGTTTTTTATCACCGCGGGCTTGCCAAACAACGCACTGACAAGAAACGGAAAACATAGTAATCCAATTAGATTTAAAACGATGATTCTGAACACAATCGATTTTTTCATGTGGTTTCCCTTCCTAAAAATCAAGAGTGACGGCTCTATTCTCCTGTCCGTTCGATTTTCCTTTGAATATCCTATAATTTATTTTGTCATATATTTTCCACAAGAACTGCTTTATCACAGACACCGCAATAGTTTTTTCCTTAATAGATTTTTTCAAAGATCGGCTGCAAAGCCTTGAAGAATCGGTAAAAGCCGAGATCGTTGGGGTGTGTGCCGTCGACCGTACAGGAATCGGCGCAATCCCCCGAGAAGATCGAAGCACCGTCCACGAACCAAACCTTTCGATCTCCCCCCGAGAGGGCATTTTGATAGGTCTGCATGATCACCGCGCGGCGTCGGTCATCCTCCTCGCGGCCTCTGTAGTCGGGACGCGAAAGCATGATGTACGGCACGTCGGGATGCTTTTCACGCACGGCGCGGTAAAGCTTTTCGTGGGTTCGGCTCAAATGCTCGGGATTGGGAGAATTGTGGTCGTAATCCGAAATGAACGCCGACATTTCCAGGTTCGCGAGGTATTCGATGATCGTATCCTCACCGCAACCGCTTCCCGAGAAGCCGAGGTTGACATAGTCCAGATCAAAGACACGCGAGAGGTAATTTTGATAGCAATTGCCGGGACGTGAGGCACAACCGCCCTGCGTGATCGACGAGCCGTAGAACACGGCTGGCAGAGCGTTGGCATATTTCATCGGCTCCTCAAAGTGACTTCCCTCTTTGACACCGATATAAAGTTTGGAAACGTTGTTATAAAGCGGAAAATTGAGCACGTAATCACTCATTTTGCCACTGACCGGCATCAAGCACTCAAAGCCGTTCTGACTGCGCTTGGAGGATGGGAGAAACGAATGCAGATAGGTCTGGCGGTGCGCTTGCGGCGAAACCGCATACAGGTCTAAGCCGCTGACGCCTGCGTGCGTCATGTGCGCAAAGGTCGTCCAAGCGTCCCATTCGGCGCGAATGGCAACGAAGGGAGAATCGGTACAAAAGCGTGCGCGCACACCCGCAGTGTTTGCATAGAGCTGCGCGACGCCCGCGTTGACCTTTTCCGCGATCTCCTTCGGCATACGCGCGTAGGGATTGGTCTGTGTTGCGCCGTAAATAACAAAGGGGGCTTCCGCGGCATCGTACCAAACCACGTCGTCACGCTCGATCTGTCCCGGAAGTGCAAAATTGCGGTCGATCTTTGAAATGTCCATCACAGATACCTCCAAAAGAGATTACTCTTCCCCGCTCGCAAGCTCGCTTTTTTCCATGCAGAGCAGCATGAGCGAATAGAAAAAGCTCGGATAAAACTTGAAAAACAGCACGTCCAGCAAATTGAACAGCAAAAACGTCAAAATCGCGATCCCCAAAAAGATCTTGCAGGGATTCGGCTTTCGCACCACCAGACAAAATGTTTGCCAACGGTGGTAGAGATATGCCGCAAAGCCGATCAAGCCGCAGGCTCCAAGCATTTGAATGAGAGTATTATGATACAAATACGGATCAAACTCATGCTCAAAGGAAGGATCAACGAAGGAATCGTAAAAGCCCGATCCAAAGACGGGATATTTGAGGAAATTCCGCCAGCCGATGCCCCAGATCTCAAATCTGCCGTTGTCGGCAAGCCCCATGCTTTGAAAATTCTGCAGGAGCGCGAGGATCTTGTCCCAAAGAAAAATACATCCGACCGCTCCGACTGCCGCCAGAGACAGAATGAGAATGCGATTTTGCTTGCGATTCTCGCCCTTGATCAGAAGATAAAGCATACACAGTCCAAAGCCCAACGCACCCATGAGCAGCGCACCGCGACTCTGCGACAGGAAAATGCAGACAAATTCCAAAAGACCGATTCCAAAGGCGATCCATCCGCGCTTGTGCGAGGCTGCAAAATAAAAGGCTACGGGCATCAAAAAGGCTAGCATTCCGCCGATCGCCGTCCAAATTCCCCATCCAAGCACGACGCTTCCCTTGTCGATCTCACCGCCCACGATCCGAACCGTGGTGAAGTATGCCGCGATCAGCTCGGCGGAGATCAGAACACCCGCCAGCAAAAAGCAATACATCATGTAATCCACCGCCGAACGGTCAAAGCGCATATAGAGCGCGAACAGGAAATAAAATGCGAGCAATGCCGCGGAAACGAGCAGAGCAAAGATCAGATTTTTCCATTCGTAATTGGCACTGAACGCGCCGTTGAAGAGCATTCCGACGCAAAGCACGGTGCATCCGAGCCAAATTCCCCGTCCGGAAATGCGGTTGCAGCTCTTTCGGTGGCGCACCAGGAAAAGCACCAACGAAGGAATCAGCAAAACGGCAACGACGGCAAACAGGATCAGCACGCGAGGATTCAGGAAGCGTTCGGAATAGCCCGTATCGTAAGGCTTATAATCCTTGACCGACACCGTGAACAGAATGCTCAGAATCGGCATGATCGCAAATCGAATATCGTCACAAACCCACAGTGCGGGGGCAAAAGAAAGCAAAATCAGGGCGATAAAGAGAATGTCAAGGCCCGTGATATGCCCCAAAAAAGCCAGGCAGATCACCAAAATCGGATACAACGCGCTACCGTAAAAGGCGCGCAGGGGGGATCTGTAATCTATCATAACGACGTCCTTTCGTTGAAAAGCAAATCCGAAAACAGCCTTCTGTTTTGCTCAAGCACCGCAGTCAGGCGATAGGGTTCCAAGGAAGGATAGGAGCAAGAGGCAACGCCAAGCCGTCCGCCCTTCAGCGCTTCTCGCAGCGCGGCGCAAAAGGCATCGGCATCATCCAAAGCATAAAGTTTCGCCGACGTCCCCTCCAAAAGATCGGTCTGTCCCTTGGTTGCCGAGGCGACGATCGGCAATCCGCAATCCATCGCCTCCATGACGTTGAACGGCAGTCCCTCACAGCGACTTGCCGAAACGTAAAGGTCGGAAATCGCAAGATACGGCATGACCGGCTCACGGTTTCCCGTCAAAAAGACGGCATTTCCCAAAGAAAGCTCCGAGATCAGCGTCTCAAGCGTCCGACGCTCCGCGCCCTCTCCGATCAACAAAAGCTTTGCGGGAACACCCTCGTCGCGCAGTCTTTTGACGGCGCGGATCAGAAAGGCTTGATTCTTTCGCGCACTCAGCTCTCCAACGAAGCTGCAAAGGATCTCGCCCTCTTGCGCAAACGACGCACGCAGATCGGCATTGGGTGTGGGAATCTCCCCAAATCCGGGGATCCCCATTCCGTTGATGAACTCCACCCGTCCCCGACAGAGACGATTTTCGCGCGCGATTTCAAGGTCCTCGGCATTCATGACGGCAATGTCATCGGTCTTTCTCCACAACAGCTTTTCGCACCAAAGCATCACCCGATCCTTCAGTCCTGCGGGATGCTTGGAAAAAAGATAACCGTGAACCACGTTGAGCACGTACGGACGGTGACGCATCCCGATCATGGCACTCCGCACCAAAAATGCGGCGAGTGTGGTGTTGAGCAGAATTGCGTCAAAGCGCTCACGCTTCAATATTTTCCGAATTCTGAAAATATTCAAAGCGTTGGAAGGGCTGAAGAAATGCTTGTCAAAGGGGATCGAAAAATCAACGCTCTCCCCCGTTGCCATTGTCCGCACCTCGGCTTCCTCGGCAAGCGCCTCGAGATAGGGCTTGTGAAAGCGCTTCAGGTGTGAAGCGGTGGAGGCAACGTAGAGCAGCTTAGGTCTCCTCGTCATCATGCTCCTCCTTGGTCTGCGGACGGACGCCGCGACGTGCTTCCTTCTGCTTTTGCTTTTCGTCCTGTGCCGCATACTTCTCGTGACGGTTGATCGCACAGAACGGTGTCAGGAGCAGGATGCGGATGTCTCCCCAGAAGCTCCAGTTTTCGATATAGCTGATGTCCTCGTCAATGCGTGCCTGAATCGAAGTGTCGCCGCGCAAGCCCTTGATCTGAGCAAGTCCCGTGATGCCGGGGCGCAACGTATGCTTGAGCATATACAGCGGAACCTCCTTGCGGAACTTCTCGACGTAAAACGGCACCTCGGGACGAGGTCCAACAAGGCTCATGTCTCCCTTGAGCACATTGAAAAACTGCGGAAGCTCGTCCAGGGCAAATTTACGGATAAACGCGCCAAAGCGAGTCTTTCTCGGATCTCCCTCGGTCGACCACCCGGTCTGCTCGGAGTCGTTGACGCGCATGGAACGGAATTTATACATAGTAAACTCGCGGTTGTTTCTTCCCACTCGCGTTTGACGGAACAGGATTGGTCCGGGTGAGGAGAGTCGCACTCCGATTGCCGTAAAGAGCATCAGGGGCGAGGTGATAAGGATCAGAAGAAGCGATCCGACAATGTCCAGAAGGCGCTTGGAAAATTGATTGATCGCGTTGTCCAGCGGCGTGCTTCGAATGTCAATGATCGGCAGATTTCCGAGCTCCGTGACCTGTCGGGGAGAACGGAAATACCCGCAAACTGCGGGAACGACCAGAATTTTCGCGCAGTTGTTGTTGCAAATCGTGATATATTTCGAGATCAGCTTTTTTCTGACGGTGTCAAACGCCAGCACCACCTCATCCGGGCGATACTCCTTCAAAATGCGGTCAAGATCTCCCGTCGTTCCAAGATGAGGAAGCCCGATCACATTCAGATTTCCAACGTAACCGATCACGGAATAGCCGAATTGCGGATTCTCAAGGATCTCCTCCATATATACGTCTGCCATTTCCTGGCTATCCGTCACAAGCAGCACGTGTTTGATGTTGCGTCGCTTGATGCGCAGATTGTACAAAACCGAGATCATGGCAAGCTTCTTTGCGCAAAGTACAAGGAAGCTGATGCTCATCGTCACACCCAACCAGATCAGCGAAGGACGAACCGGCATCTGCGGCAAAAGCAGCGCAATGCCCGCCGACAACGCAAAGACCTCCAGATTCGCGAAGAAAATGCGGCTGACAAAATAGATCGGCTTGCGCGTACGCATGGGAAGATAGGCGCGATGGTAATTATAGAAGAACGAGGTCACCAACGTCAGGACGCAGACGATGAAAAACATCCGCACATTATTGACGTTAAATTCATATCCGTAATTGATCAGACTGATTCCCTTGGCGATCCAAAGGCAGAGATAGGCGATCATAAAATTGATCACAAAGTCAGCGAGCTTGTCCAGGCCGGAAAGTATATAACGATAGCTTTTATTGTTTTGCATATTCTTTGATTTCACTCCTTGCGTGCTTTCTATCCGATTTTGAAAACGTCGAATGTTTCTATGGGAGCATACCTTTTATTATTTTAACACATTTCCACCAAAAATGCAACTGTTTCTCACAGAAAAAGCGCAAAAAGACGTTTTTTCAGACATTTCAAGAAATAAAAATGCTCCCGCATCGAAAAAACGTCATGCAAAAGCAACTTTGCAACGGTTTGATCGATTCGGGAGCATTTCGTCGAATCATTTCAATATGAAATTTTATTTCTCGTCAAAGTCCATTTTCATCTGCGAAGCAAGCTCACTGCGATGCTTTTCCATCAAAGCCTGGATCCTCTTCACAGGGTTGAGGAGCGAGCTGATGGTGTCATCATCGTTGAGGGTGTCGATCAGATATGCAACGTACTTGCACATATTGACCTCAACGAACCAAGGCTTCTTGAGGAGCTCGGGACGGCGATAGATGAGGTTGGTGGAGAGGACACGATCCAGCGTTCCCTCGCGGAATGCCGCATCAAACTTATCAAATCCATCGGTGAAAAGAGCGAAGGTGGCAAAGCAGAAGACGCGATTGGCGCCCTTTTCCTTGAGCTGCTTGCAAACGTCAAGCATGGATTCACCCGAGGAGATCATATCGTCAACGACGATGGCATCCTTGCCGTGCAGATCCTGTCCGAGATATTCGTGTGCCTCGATCGGATTTTTGCCGTTGATGACGATCGAATAGTTTCTTCTCTTATAGAACATACCGATGTCAAGACCCAGCACCGAGCTGTAATACATACAACGGCCCATCGCACCCTCATCGGGAGAAATGATCGCCATGTGATCCTTGTCGATCTGCACGTCGGGAACGGCGCGAACCAGCGCCTTGATCATCTGATATGCGGGACGGACGTTATCAAATCCTGCAAGCGGAATGGCGTTGCAGATGCGCGAGTCGTGTGCATCGAAGGTGAGGATGTTGGAAACACCCATTGCAACCAGCTCCTGCAGCATCATTGCGCAGTCGAGCGACTCACGGCCCGAGCGCTTGTGCTGTCTGCCCTCGTAAAGCATGGGCATGATGACGGTGATTCTGCGTGCCTTGCCTCCGATTGCGGCAATGATGCGCTTCAGATCCGCAAAGTGATCATCGGGACTCATCGGCACGGTCATGCCGTACATATTGTAAGTAACTCCGTAGTTAAAGGTGTCGCAAATAATGTAAACATCCTTGCCTCTCATCGATTCGTGAATGATCGCCTTTCCCTCACCCGAGCCGAATCTGGGACAGTCTGCCGAAATCACAAACGTCTGCTTGTTTCCGTTGTGCTTGCGCCAGTCCTTCAAATAGTAATCGACCTGCTCCGTGAACTTTTCGCATCCGCGCATCGCGATTACCGCAATTTCTCCATAATGATTGTCCTTCATGATAAGCCTCCCCAATTTTTTGTATAGTCCCCAATTATCGGCGTGTTTTGCAGCACACCGACCTGACGGGTGATTTTTTGTCAGTTTAATTTACAAAAACGTGCGTATGCCTCATCCCAAGCCGCTCTCTCTGCGGTGGGCTCATAGTGCTTCATCTCAAAGGATGCGGCGATGACACGGCGCGCCTCCTTGACGTCGGCAACAGCGCCGCAGGCAATTGCCTGCATCATCAGATTTCCGACGGCGGTTGCCTCCTCGGGACCTGCCGCGACCGGAATTCCGCAAGCATCGGCGGTCATCTGAGACAGGAACTTATCCTTCGTGCCTCCGCCAACCACGTGAATGACCTTTGCGTCCTTGCCCATCAGGCTGTTGATCGACTCAACGGTATATCTGTACTTGAGTGCCAGGCTTTCATAAATGCATCTGACGACCTCGCCCACGGTTTCGGGAACCGGCTGACCCGTGCGGCGGCAGTATTCACGAATGCGCTCGGGCATGTTTCCGGGCGTCGCAAAGGAAGCGTCGTCGGGATTGATGAAGCTGCGGAAGGGCCTGCTTTCCTTCGCCCAGGTCTCCATTTGTGCAAAGCTGTATTCATTTCCCTCGCGTCTCCACTGACGTCTGGACTCCTGAATGAGCCAAAGTCCCATGATGTTTTTGAGGAAACGGATCGTGCCGTTGACGCCGCCCTCGTTTGCGAAGTTGAGCTCCTCCGAGCGATCGTTGATGAGCGGCTGCTTGAGCTCGGTTCCCATCAGCGACCAGGTTCCGCTGCTGATGAAGATGAAGTCATCCTCCTGCGTGGGAACGGCAAGAACTGCGCTTGCGGTGTCGTGAGAGGCCACGTTGATGACCTCCGCGTCGGTTTTTCCGGTCTCCTCCAGCACCTGCGGCAAAAGCTTGCCCAAGCGGTTGCCGGGCTGTGTCACCTCGCCGAAGAGCGAGCGCGGAATGCCGAGCTTGTCGGTCAGCTCAAAGGCATAGTCACGCGTGACTGCGTCAAGGAATCCGCCGGTCGAAAGGACGGTATATTCATTCACCTTGCTACCGGTCAGAAAATAGTTGAGCAGGTCGGGAATATTCAACATACGGTCGGCGCGGTCGAAGATCTCGGGATCATCCGCCTTGTCTGCCGCGAGCTGGAAAATGGTGTTGAATTTGATGCACTGCAAGCCGCACTTTGCATAAAGCTCGGAAAGCGGAAGCGTCTTGGCAACCTCCTCGATGATTCCGTCGGTTCTGGTGTCACGGTAGTGCACGGGATTGGCAAGCATTCTGCCGTTTTTGTCAAGCAACGCATAGTCCACGCCCCACGTATCGATACCGATGGTGGAAACGTTGTCGCCCTCCAGCACGGTCTTTGTGATCGATTGCTTGATCTCGTGGAAAATCCGCAGAATATCCCAATACATTCTGCCGTTCACGATGACGGGATCGTTGGAAAAGCGGTGATTCTCACGCAGGGTGAGCTTCTCACCGTCAAAGCAACCGACAATGCCGCGTCCGCTGGATGCGCCAAGGTCGATGGCAAGCATTTTCAGCTCTTTCATATGGAACCTCCATGAAGATAAATCTTTCGCGTTCATTATTACATAATGAATTCGAAATTTCTGCGTTCATTATACCACAAAAAAAATCCATTTGTATGAACTTTATGTGAACTCCACGTTTTTTTCGAGGAAAAAATTTTTTCTGTCGAATTTGGAAGAAATCAAAAAAGAAGGAGAGGATTTTTCAAAAACCTCTCCTCTTCATTGACACTTGCGGGATCAGAAGAACACGCCCTTTGCCTTTTCCTTGATCTCCTTGGATGCGACGAACGGAATGCGAGTGGTATATCCGTTCTTGGCTGCCACGATCTTCTTCGTGGGCCATGCGAAAATATCCTTGTTCCACTCGTTGACCGTGTCGTTGTAGAGCTCTCTTGCCGCGGTGATCTCTCTCTGCAGATACATATTCTGCTGCATCGCATCGGCAATCTCTCTGTGTGCGGCAAGGTCTGGATAGTTCTCGACAGCAATGTTGATGTTCTTGGAAAGCGTGTCGATCTGTCCGCCGAGTGCATTACGCGCCTCATCCGAGTCCCCCGCATTTCCGGATCTGTATTTTGCGATGTTTTCAAAGGTGCTCTTGTCCAGGTCGATCGCCTTATCCAAGAGACGTGCGCAGTTCTGAAGAACCATCACGCGTTGTTCGAGATAGTTGTCGATCTGCGATGCGTTTCTCTGGATTTTCTGCTGCAGCTGATCGAAGTGCTTTTGCGCACTGATCTTCATAAACAGAAAGACCACGCCGGGGATAATTCCGCACACCCACAAAAGGATCTCAAAAATTTTCGATCCGACACCCACCTCCGCAGGCAGCTTCTTGACGATGACGTTCGTGTCCAGTCCTTCTTCTCTGATTTCAGGATTGAGTTCGTCCAATTGATTTGCCATTTCTTTTTCTCCTTTTCTCTTTTTTATGATTTTAATGGATCATACATAGATTGTTTCGCTTTGCGATCATTGGCGTCTCCCCTGCGGCATCCTGTGTGCCGACGAGGAAGCGATTGGTGGCTTTCAAGGGAATATAATCATCCCACGGAACCGGCACACCGTGCATACGTCCGTCGCCTCCGAGCATTGGAACGACGTCTATGCGGGAGATAATATCATATGAAAACGCGGAGACGGAGATCTCGTCAAACACATTTTTTCTTCCCTTGAAGGATGCCTTGAGGATCGCCTGCGTCTTGGTCGAGGGATGCACCACGTGTTCCTTGGCAACCAGATTCGCCAACGCCTCGCATTCCTTATCAGAATATTTCTGCGCGTAATCGGGAATGGAATTGAGCGAGTGCACCGGGCGCTCCTGATAGACGGGAATTGCCCAGATCGGTGCAAAGTCGAAATAGACCGCCTTGAAAAAGCTTGTGTTTTTGGTGGTAAAATTGTTTTGAATGACGTCAAAGGAATACGATGTATAATCCGACGGCAGCAGATTGACCGCGCGCCCCTGACTGTGATGCGTGACGATGCGGTTGGTCCTTTTTTGCTTGATGAAATGGAAATCGTCTCCATAGCCGACCGTCGAGCGGATCAGATCCACCATATTCGTTTGCGCCAAGGGGGTGAAGAGCGTTCGGAACTGCACCTCGTCCGTACGGTCGAGAGCATCGAACAGCACCTCGAAATCGGTGTTGGACATGCTCACGAAATCACGGTTTTCACGGAGTGCCTCATCGGTCTTTTTCTTGAGCCGTTTCTCGCCCTTTTTGACGTATTTGTCGATCTCCTTTTCGCTCTTTTGCTCCAGATGCGTGGCATCTCGGGTGAAGGACAGGTCGGGCGCTCCCTGCGCACAATAATTCAAAACTACCTGCGTGTGATAAAAGGGCTTGGGCTTGGTCACCATGGCGTGAAGCGTCTGACTTCGCGTTCGCGTGTGTGTCTTGCCATCGCTTCCTCGATAGGTTTCGGTCCAATAGATCGTCTTGTAGCCATGGTAAGTCTCGACACCCATTTTGTGAATCAAACGCTTTTCAAACAAAAAAGGATTTTCATTGTACTTCCCTGCCAAAGCGTCGATCGTGGACTGCTCGTTATTGTCACGGTCATGGAAATCATAATTCGCGATCATATCTTGCTCTTGATCTACCGAGAAGCAGGGCGCGAAGGAAATTTGCGGGAGAACGGTTTCGATGATCTTGAGCGCGTCTCTGTCGGTAAACAGTGCGTTGAGCGGTGCCATTTGCCGATGTGCGAGAGCCAGCAGCTCGGCATGCTCCTTCTCTGCCTGTTCGATCTTGGCTCTCAATTCCCGGATCATGGGATTGATCTTGAAAATGACGAGCGGAATGAGCACGAGCGTAATACACATCAACACCCTCAAAGCCTTCCAAAGCGTCAGCTTTTTTCTAAGCTTTCTCAGGCGATTGTCGGCCTCGTCGCACTGCGCGACGGTTTTTCGGTTTTCTTCGATATTCACACCCGACTGCTCGACAAGTGTCCGAAGATATTCTTTTGTTTTTTCAAAATGGAGATCTCTGAATTTTTTGTCGTATTCCTCCAAGGGATTGTAAATCATGGAATTCATAAAGCACCTCCCTATATTGACATTATACTACGTTTTGTGCAAAAAGTAAAGAGGTTTTCAAAATTTTTGACATTGGACAAAAACGGAAGAATAGAAACCGGCTAAACCCGAAAAGGTTCAGCCGAAAGAGCGATTGAGAATAAAAAGAATAAAAATTGAAAGGCCGTCTTCCATAAGATACCTTTTCACTTTTCACTATTACTTATTACTTCCAAAAAAATTCCTCGGCGGAGGGAGAAAAGTGAAGAGTGAAAAGTGAAGAAGCAAAAAATATCCTCGGAACAAGTCCGAGGAATTTTTTTGCGAAAGAGCAGTAAAAAGGTGTATAAATGTAGGTAAGAACAGTAAAAAGCTGTGTAATCATTCTAATACAAGGCGATAAATTGGGAGATTTGTGTCTGAAATTGCTTTAACGGCGTTAATCAATGCTTTGGGATTGGCATTGCCAAAATCCACATGAATACAAACAGAAAAAACGGAGGATGCCTCTGGCAAACTATCAATATCCGAAACATAGTGGATTGGCCTGAAAAAATGTTTTCTGTTATATGCGTTCATGTAACCTTCTAAGGCAGAAACACTCTTCTCCGTCATTGATTGATCAGGATGCATTTCAAATATGATGTTAAAAATCACATCAGGATATCCTTCACATTCAACATCGACGGGAAAAGAAACCGCTGCTTTTATTGCACCTACAATCGGATCATCATATTCAGTCATTCTGTTGCCTCTCTTTGTTCGTGGAAATATAAACTTTTGCATATATTATATCACATTGAGCAAAGCTAGTCAAGAGCTTTCCTCCATCTCGCATCCCAATCACGCCGAAGGCGTGTATATCATCCGCAAGTTATTGCGGTATATCATCAACACGAAGTGTTGTATATCATCAAGCCGCAGGAAAGATACACGCTGGCGCGTGATGAGATACAGCCCCTTTGGGGCTGATGATATGCACCGCGCTTCGCGCGGCGATGATATACCAAGCCTGCGGCTTGGATAAACAAAAACAGAACATTTTTCGGTAGACAAATGTTCTGTTTTTGTTGGCGGAGAAGGTGGGATTTGAACCCACGCGACGCGTTAACGTCCTACGAGATTTCGAGTCACGCCTCTTCGACCTCTTGAGTACTTCTCCGTATATAAACGTTGCGACTTGATCGGCAACGCTGATAATTATATCATAAAACTTTCAAAATTGCAAGGGCTTTTTGAAAAATATTTTATTTTTGAACAATATTTTTCCGTTTTCCTTTTCCAATCCGGCGCTTCCCTGTCCGCCTCCCATTTTCTGGCTTGAATAACCTGTTGCGCGACACGGCAATACTTTTCTTGAAAACAAAAACGGGGATATTGCGGATGTATTATAACAAAGTGGAAATATGCGGGGTGAACACCTCAAAGCTGAAGGTTCTGAGTGATGCAGAGAAGCAGGAGCTTCTGCTCCGAGCAAGAGCGGGTGACGAAAATGCGCGAAGCGAGCTGATCAGCGGAAATCTGCGTCTGGTTTTGTCGATCATTCAGCGCTTTACGGGGCGGCGGGAAAACATGGACGACCTCTTTCAGGTGGGCTGCATCGGCTTGGTGAAGGCGGTTGACAATTTCAACGTCGAAATGGACGTCAAATTCTCGACCTATGCCGTCCCCATGATCATCGGAGAGATCCGACGCTATCTGAGAGACAACACCGCCATTCGCATCAGCCGCTCCATGCGCGATCTTGCCTACCGCTCTCTGCAGGCACGCGAGGAGCTGATCGCGAAAAACGAGCGTGAGCCGACCGTCGAGGAGATCGCCGCTCGTCTGGGCGAGAAAAAGGATGCCGTGATGCGCGCCATGGAGGCGATCGTTGAGCCGATCTCGCTCTACGAGCCGGTCTACAACGATAACGGCGACGCGCTCTATCTGATGGATCAGCTTGCCGATACCTCGGGCGGCGACGAGACCTGGTTGGAGAATATCGTACTCAAGGAGGCGCTTGCCCGTCTGAGTGAGCGTGAGCGAAAGATCATCCACCTTCGCTTTTTCCGAAATAAAACCCAGATGGAGATCGCAGACGAGATCGGGATCTCCCAGGCACAGGTCTCCCGACTGGAAAAGGCAACCCTGGAAAAGATCCGCAAGCAGCTTTGACTATGCTCGGGTTTTCTGCGATTTCTCTTGACAAATCGACGTTTTTCCATTATAATATATGAGTACAGCTTCGCCGGACGGTCGCGCGGTATGTTGCCGCAAGGTATTACCGTGAGGAAAGTCCGGGCTTCACAGGACAGGATAGCTGATAACGTCAGCCACGGGTAACCGTCGGGAAAGTGCAACAGAAAGAAACCGCCGCGCAAGCGGTAAGGATGGAAAGGCGAGGTAAGAGCTCACCCGTTCCTATGGTAACATAGGTCCGCTGTAAACCCTATCCGAAGCAACACCTCAAGGGACGTCGGTCCGACACAGCGCCCGAGGTGGCACGGAGAATCTTCTCCGAAGCGGCTTGGTGACAAGTCGCGCAGATTGATGACCGTTCAAGACAGAACCCGGCTTACAGACGAAGCTGTCACAGGGACTGTTGCCCGTCAACAGTCCCCTATCATTGAGAAAGGATCCTCCCATCATCATGAAAAAATCAATTCTTTGTCTCCTTCTCTGCGCCATCACCCTGCTTTCCCTCGCCTCCTGTGCGCGGGAAAAATACGATCTTCTCTATTCGGTCGACGTCGGTGACACTACATACTGCGTGCGCGGAAGCGATGCGCGTGCCAAGCAGCTCGTTGTGAAAAAGGGCGACGAGATCCTTTGGGCGAAAAAGGTGAAGGTCGACCGAGAGGTTGGCGCGCTCGGCGGCTCCTACGGATTCGAGGCGACCGACCTGAATTTTGACGGTGTGACCGATCTCATGATCGCGAGCGAGGTCGAGGGCGATTGCATTTCCTATCTCTGCTATCTTTGGGACGCGAAGCAAAACGACTACCTGCTTTCCGAGGAGCTGGGCGGCTTGTATAACGTCAGAGCCAACGCCGAGCTGAAGGCGGTCTTCGGTTTTTCTCACGCACATGAGGACGAGAAAGCATACCTCGACGTTCCCGCCGCCACGATCGACAGCGATATTGCCACGAAATACGTATGGAAGGACGGCAAGCTCCTCCCCCAGATGCGCACCTCCGTCACCTTCTATTCCGAGACTAACCGCTATCTCTATTCGGTTGCCTATTATAACGAGGAAACCCGGGAATGGACCGATGACTACTACAGCGAAAAATGGTTCACCCCCGAGCAATACGCCGAGCAGGATATGAGCTTTTTGTACTATTTTAGATAATCAAATGGGGAGACGCCTCCAAAATCAAGGCGTCTCCCTTTTGATTCTTGACAAGTCGGGGAGAATTTGTTATAATAGATACGTTCAAAAGAGACGGGAGGAGGGCTCGCATGAAGGAAACAATATTTCAAATGAAAACGATCTCGGACGCGCTTCCGCCGCATCTGGATCTGCGCTTTCATATGTGCGGAACGACCTACCCAAACCGTAACTATTTGATCAACCGCCCTGCCTCCGACGTCTGCTGCATCGAATATATCGTCAGCGGGCGCGGTCACGTACAGATCGGAGACAAGCACTTTTCCCCCTGTGCGGGAGACACCTACTTTTTGTCTCAGGGTATGGATCAGTTCTATTCAAGCGACAAAAAAGAGCCCTGGGAAAAGATCTGGATCAATCTGTCGGGCTCGTTTGTCTCTTGTCTTGCAAAAGCCTACGGTGTGGAAAGCATCTTCCATTTTCCAAAGCTCGACACCTCGGATCTTTTGCAGAAATTTCAGTATTATGCCACACACCCCGAGCTTCCGGGAAGCGCCGAAAAATGCATGGCACTCATCCACAGCATTTTCTTTCGGATGTCAAAAACGCTCTCCAAGGAGGCCTCGGGAGAGCCGACACCGGTGCAAGCCATGCTGGACTATATCGATCGGCACGAAACCGACACGATCCGTCTGGAGCAGCTTGCCGCGGTCTGCCACAAATCGCCCTCGCAAGCCGAACGGCTCTTTCGCGCCGCCGTGGGAATGCCGCCGTATCGCTACGTGCTCCATCGGAAAATCGAGCTTGCCTGTCGGCTTTTGACCGAAACGGGTATGTCCGTACGCGACGTTTCCTCCTATCTCGGCTTTGAGGACGAGTTCTATTTTTCAGGCCTCTTCCGCCGCAAGGTCGGGCTCTCTCCCACGCAATACCGCCTCAAGAACGCAGAGCGAAGCAGTCCGCTCAACGACCCGACGCAAAATTCTTGACTCTGACCGAGATATCTCCGGTGCGGAGCAGCTCGCGCTCTCCGTTCGGCAACAGAGCGACAAGCGCGCCCTCCTCGGTGATCTCCGAGGCAATTCCCTGCCTCCGCTCTTCACCGCGGATCCATTCAATCTGCCGTCCCAGCACCATCGAGTGCGAGCGGTAGTCCTCCAGCCACGACCGGTCCGAAGGATTCTTCAGATAGGGAGACAGCTCCCGCCAGATCGCGGCCAGCAGCTCAGCCCGTGACGTACATGCGCCTCCGACCGCGCCGGCAATTGAGGAGATCTCCTCGGGAAAGGCATCGGTCGTCAGATTGACTCCGATCCCCACGATCAGGTGCGCTTCGTACGCTCCAACGCCCGTCAGCGCCTCGGTCAGGATTCCGCAAACCTTTTTTCCATCCAGATAAAGATCGTTCACCCACTTGATCTCGGTCTCCTTGACCGCCGTGCCTCGAATGGCGCGCATGACGGCGACCGAAGCCGCTCCCGTGACCGAGACCGCATTCTGCAGAGGCTCGTTCGTGGGATACAGAATGCTGCAATAAAGCCCCGTTTGCGAGGGCGAATAAAAGCTGCGTCCCAGCCGTCCTCTTCCCGCAAGCTGTCTGTCGGCAACGATCAGCACGGGGCGCGATACGCCCTCAAGCGCCAGCTTTTTTGCCTCGTCGTTGGTCGATCCGCATTCCTCAAGGGTGATGACGGAGACCTCGTCAAACGCATCGCCGAGTGCCTCTCGCATCCGCTCACGCGTGAGCGCGTCATGAAATTTTGATGCTTGATGCTTTTCCATACTCTATCACGCTTTCAAAAAGGATTTTTTATGGACATACTGTTTGAAGATCATTCGATCACGGTGGCGATCAAGCCACCCGAGCTGCTTTCCGAGCAAGCACCCGACAAAAGCGGCTTTGCCGATCTCCTGGCAGAGCGCAATCCAAACGGCTACGTCGGTGTCGTCCACCGCCTTGACAGAGGAGTTGGCGGTGTCATGGTCTATGCACGGACGCCGCAAGCCACGGCAAGGCTTTCCGACGCAATTCGGACGCACGCCGTCGAAAAGCAATATCTCGCCGTTGTCCACGGCATGCCCGTCAAGGAGCAGGACACGCTGAAGGATCTGCTCTTCCATGACCGCAGCCGCAACAAGACCTTTGTGGTCGACCGTGAGCGGCGCGGTGTCAAGGAGGCGATTCTGGACTACCGCACGCTCGGTGTTACCGAGCATGCGGAATACGGCATCCTGTCTCTTTTACAGATCAGACTGCACACGGGACGCACGCATCAGATCCGCGTGCAATTCTCCTCCCGCCTCCACCCGTTGCTCGGCGACGGAAAATACGGCGCACACGACCGCTGCGGCATCGCACTCGCGTCTCACAGTCTGTGCTTTCCGCATCCGATCACAGGCAAGGAAATGCAGTTTTCCTATACGCCAACCGATGCACCCTGGTCGTTCTTTTCCTGATCCAAATTCACGCCAAATCAAAACAAGGAGGGGAGCTCCGCGCGGGATTTCCCCTCCCCAAAAATCAGGCTTAATCTTCGCCGTCGGAGGTTTCCTCGTCGAAGGCCTCGGACTTGTCTGCCTTTGTATCGGCAGCTTCCTCAACCTCGCTCTCGGGTTCGATTGCGACGGATGCGGAGACCTTTTTCTTTTTGATCACACGGAGCGTGATCAAAACACCTCCTCCAACCAGCGCCAATCCACCCACAATCGGCAGAACGATCAACAAAATGATGTCGATCACCGAAAGCTTGGTCTGATAAACCGCTATGGGTGTTGCCGAAAAGACCGCCTCATAAATGGGATTGCGATCATCCCCGTAGGCAACGGTAATGTCCTGCGACCAACCGCCGAAGGTATAGTCGTAAACACCGTCGGAGGGTTTGGTGGGATCTGCAGGCAGCGTGATTTTTTCTCCGAGCAGATAGTCTCCCTCGGCGATCACAACACCGTCAGAAACGAAGGTGACGTGATAGAGAATCGGCGTCACGGTCAGCTCCACGCTGACGTTTCCGCTCGGCATCAGGAAGGAAAGTCCCTCCACCGCGACCTCTGTTCCGTCCTCCATCGTGACTCTTGCCGCCGAGATCTCGTAGCCGAAAACGCATCCCAGGCGCAGGTCAACTCTTGTGCCAACAGCAATCTGCTCCGGGAAGCTTGCGATGTTGCACTTGTCCGCATTCAAAAATTCGATTTGATAAGTTCGGTTCAAGCGGAAGCTTGCACCGCCCTTCACCGCAATCGATTCCGTACCGACAGAGCGCCACTCACCGTTCTCCAAAAGGTATCCGACCAAGGGAGATTCATTTTCCAACGTCACGCCGCAAAGCGTTGCGGAAATATCGATGCTTTGCTCTTGTCCCGCACTGTTGAAATAACCAAAGGTATAAACGATGCCGTCAGCCGCCTCGCGTCTTTCGATCAAATGCACGCGGCGGCAGCCCCCTGCCGTCAGCCGTCCGAGTTCGGCATTTTCCACGGTCAAACGGAACTGATCCCACTGTACTGACAGCGATTTTCCACTCGCCTGTGCCAGCTTTGCCGCTTCACGAATATCCACCTGCGAATGTGTAGCAACAACGGTCACTTCGCTCTCGGTGTGGAGGATCTCCATCGTCGTGCCATCAATCGAGGTCGCCAATCCCGTCTTTTCCCATTCCGCTACGTAAGTCACGTCTCCACTTACCCAATCCAGCGGCTTGTCCCATCCAAGGAAATTATATGTATATTTATCGGGCGCTCTCTGCGGCACACCGCTGTAAGCAGGGCGCTCTCCGTACGGCACGCTGACGCTTTCCGTACGGTCTCCGAGATCCCATGTCACGGTATAGGGCCTGGGCGTCCGCGTGATCGAGCCGACATAGGTCACGGCACCCGTCACCATGTTCACACCGAGCTCCTCTGCCCCCTCGGCTCGCCAGCCGGAAAAGGTGTAGGTATACCTTTCATCGGGTGCTTTGTTTGTTTGAAAAGGACATTTCGGAAAGGTTCCGTATTTCACCTCGGCAGTGCTGGAAACACCATCCAAGATCCAGGTCACAGGATAAAAACGGATCTTTTCCTCGTATTGTGGGTAAAGCGACAGATCGGAGGTTGCCACCATTTCGGCTCGCGTTTCTCCGTCCGCCAAAAACCAACCGTGCCACTTATAGGTATGAGAGTCGCTCGGCTCTCTCGTGTAGACAGATTCGGGACCTTGATAGGCAAAGCTCTGTCCATATTCCAAAACCTGACGGTCCAAAACCGTTTGACGGTCATAGGAATAGAAGATGATCACGCGCTTGTTCTCAACCGAAGAGACCAATTTTTCCACTCTCTTCACCAGGCGGAGGAGTGGTGTGGAATCTGTCAAAGAACGCTCCCGCAAGCGCCCCGCTCTCACCTCGCTCGCCAGATTGCGCAATCGAGTGTCGATTTGGGTGGGTGTGGGTGCTGTGCCGGGATGCTCCGCAGACGCGGGAACCGTTCCCTTGTTCGGATCCTCCACGACCTTGGGAGCCTTGGGCTCTTGATCCAAGGAATTTTTTCCGTATTCGGCAAGATATGCTTTGACCGCGTCGCTCAAATAGTTCTCCAAAACCGGTTTTTTCATGATCTGCGGAAGTGAGGGCGGTGCATCCATCCAATCCACAAAAGGAACCTCTGCCGCCGGGATATCCGCCTCGGCAGGCGTTGCTTTGTTGTTGTCGCTCACCAAAATCTCTGCATCCAAAAACGCGGTATAATTCCCGGCGGCATATCCCCACTGCTCGGGTCTCTTTACTCCGTCGTCAAGCGCCGTACTCGTCGTGTACAACAGAGCGACGAATTGCTCATAGTGTGCAAAGCGCTTCTCGCCTCCTTGAAGTTTGATTCCGCTACTGATCGACGGACTGCACAAAAATGTATAAAGCGCATCCGTCAGCTTGACGAAGTTGTTACAGAGCGCGGTGTAATTTGCCAAATAATAACGGTAAAGCGCAACGGTTTTGTCATGCTCGGAGGCATATTGGGCATCACGAAGATCGCTGTATCCCTTCATCAGGGTGCGTAGCGCGACCGTCGATTCCTCTGCTGCCTGCACCTCGTTCTTGTAGCCGGCAGCATCCAGCTTGTCCTTGTTGCCGAGCAGCGCCGCCGTCACCGAGCCTCCCATCAAGGAATCATAAAAATGCCAGTTGTTGCTGTCCTTGAGGAAAAGCACCTCAAGCACGTTCAACCTTTGCTTTATGCGATCGATCTGCAACAGATAATTCTGATATTTTACGTAATCCTCAAAGGTGGCTCCGCTGCTGATCACGTTAAAGTAGCGTTGCCATTCCTCATATGCCTCAGTGTCGGCTTGATAAGAGGACACAGAGGCCTGATAATCGCGGTAAGCAGGCAGAGCGGTCTCCGTGTGAAACCGAAGTGCCACCGTATAGTCGTCAAATTCTTTTTTCTTTCGGAGATATTCCTGATATGCCTCATATGCTGCCAATCGTGCGTCATAGTCCGCCTGCTTTGCCTCGTCCTCAAGAATCACATCCAGGGCTTCCCTTCCCGCACGGTAAGCATCGTTGAGAAGCGCCTCGGCAACCTCCTCAGACACCTCTTCCTCCCAGGCAAAGGTCACCTCCACGTCAAAGTCTCCCGAATGGTAAATTTCGGAAAAGGAGGCCGTGTAGAATCCATCCTCATGTGCAAACGAGTGCTCAAAAAGCGTTCCGTTGAGCTCGATCCGCGCGCTTTGCGGAATCCATTCCACCGTTTCTCCGTTCTCGGCGGTATATGTATAGGACTTGACAACCACCTTGAGATAATTGGTTTCCTTGTCAAAAAAGGCGGAGATGCCGTCTCCGAGCACCGCACTCGTGGCACTGTACGTCAAGGTCAGCGAGGAGAGCTGCTCCAAATAGGTCCGTTCCGCTTCGCTCGGTGTCACGTCAAAAAGCAGTTCAAAAAAGTCCAATGCAGACAACTCCTCCGGCTCTCGGTCGGTCGGATTTCCATATTGAAGGTGATGATTGATATCCTCTGTTGCTTGCGCGGAAAGCACTGCAGAAAGCAGAATACTCGCCAAAAGTACCGCCGCGATCACGGCAGTCCACTGATATTTCCGTTTCATTCGGAATGCTCCTTTATTTGAAAGATTCTTATATTAATGATAAATTTTTATAATACATATATCATATCATATTTCGCCTACAAAGTCAAGAAAAAACTTGCAAGCTTTTGTCTTGGTAAATATTGTTTTTTCTCAACCAAGTCTAAAAAACAAAAAGCCGCCCGACCTTACGATCAAGCGGATTTTTGTGCTTTGATGCCGTGATTATTTCAGCACTCCGACAAATTTCAAAATACACAAAACGATACCGACAACACTATAGATCTCGATCAACGCCCCGATGAGACCGAAAATGATGCCGATGATTGCGATTTTTGCAAGAAGTCCGATGACAAATCCAACAACTGCGCAAACGACAATGAAGATGATCAACTGAACGAGGAACGAAACAACGTCCTTCTCCTTGATCTTGAAGGGTGTGGGCCAAAGTGTTTTCAAGAAATCCATCAAAACAACCTCCTTCTGAAAATTCGGAGAGCATCCTCTCTCCTGTTTTCAGTTTAGCACACTTCAAAAAAAAAGTCAAGATTTCTTGCAAAATTTCACCAAAAAAATTCCAACAAAAGACCGATCGCGGAGTATCGCTGCGATCTTCCCCCTCTCAAATGAATATCCGATGACAAACGAGTCCATAATATGGTTATCCCCGAAAATTTTCCACGAAAGGACAAGCTTGATATGAACAAACCGCAAATCATTCGCTGTTGCGCCAGAGAAATTCTGGATTCGCGCGGCAATCCGACCGTTGAAACCACCGTATTTTTGACGGACGGAACCGTCGGAGTGGCGAGCGTTCCCTCCGGCGCATCTACCGGAATTTACGAGGCATGCGAGCTTCGAGACGGCGACCGCAGACGCTATCACGGAAAAGGAGTCCTGAACGCGACCGCGAACGTCTCCAAGATCATCTCTCCCGCGCTTTCGGGAATCTATGCCTCCGAGCAAGCCGAGATCGACAACATTCTTTGCGATCTGGACGGCACGGATAACAAGAGCCGACTCGGCGCAAACGCCATGCTCTCGGTCTCTCTCGCGGCCGCGCGAGCCGCCGCAAATTGGTATCATCTCCCGCTTTACCGATACCTCGGCGGCGCTTCTGCCGAGCGTCTGCCCATCCCCATGATGAACATTCTCAACGGCGGTGCGCACGCCTCCAACAACGTGGAGATCCAGGAATTTATGATCGCGCCCGTGGGCGCCTCCTCCTTTGCCGAGGCCATCCGCATCGGATGTGAGATCTATCATACGCTCGGAAAAATTCTGCGTGCCGAAGGCTTTGCCACCACGGTCGGAGACGAGGGCGGCTTTGCTCCCAATCTGAACGACGACGAGGCCGCGCTTGAACTGATCTGCCGCGCCATTGAGGAAAGCGGCTATGACACCGAGCGCGTCAAGATCGCCCTGGACTGTGCCGCGGGCGAATGGTTTCACGAGGATGGGAGCTATCACCTCTCCAAAAGAGGAAAGATTTACAGCCGCTCCGGTCTCATCGAAAATTGGGTGTCTCTTGCGAAAAAATATCCTCTGTTTTCGATTGAGGACGGCTTGGACCAGCGCGACTTCGACGGCTGGCGCGAGCTGACCGAAAAGCTCGGAGATCAATTGATGCTCGTCGGAGACGATCTGTTTGTCACCAACGAAAAGCGGCTGCGAGAGGGCATCCGTCGCGGTGCGGCGAATACGATCCTGATCAAGCCGAATCAGATCGGCACGCTGAGCGAGGTCATCAACGTCATCAGCGTTGCCAGAGACGCGGGCTATCGCTTCATCCCCTCCCACCGCAGCGGCGAGACCGAGGATACCACGCTTTCCGATCTTTGCGTGGCACTCAACGCGCCCTTCATCAAGTCCGGCGCGCCCTGCCGCAGCGAACGCGTGGCAAAATACAACCGCCTGCTCCGCATCGAGTCCTCTCTGGGCGCCAATGCGCGCTACGGACTTGACCGAGCGACAGTTCCCTCGAAGAAAAAGATGGGAGTCAAATAAAGCGAAAAAAACAGGGTGAGCTTCTCAAGCTCGCCCTGTTTTCACGTCGATTTCTCGGTATTTTCCGCAAAAAGCGGAGCAACCTCACAGACACCGTCGACGTCCCGATAGAACCGATCGTAAAACTCATTCTCGATCTCCCCCGTGATTGGAGAGGCACGAAAATTGCTGTAATGATTCTTCATGATCGGATAATAACGACGTTCATTGAATACAAAATGCTCCAAAAGGGTCACGTTAATCGTCCTCAAAAAGCCCTCGATCGTTGAGGTCATGCTCAGATCCTGTGCCGACGGATAGGCAACGCCGTTCGGATGATTGTGCGCCAGAGCCACTGCCGCCGCGCCCTTGTTCAAAACGATCTCGGAGATCTTTCGCAAGGATGCGTCGGTGCAGTTGATCACGCCCTCCGAGATCAGCACGCAATCGATCAGATTCATTCGGTTGTTGAACATCATCAAATACAAGCGCTCGACGTTCAAGCCGATAAAATACGGATGAATATAGTCACCGATCTGATGCAGCTCGCGAAATGAGGTTCCCTTTTTGATCGGCTCCTGCTCATATCTTTTCATCAGCTCGGTGATCAACCGAAGCAGATAGGCACTCGTCTCTCCAACGCCGTCCACACGGCAAAGCTCGTCGGTTCTTGCCTGAAGCACCTGTCTGACCGAACCGAACTCCTCCAGGAGCGCGTGCGCGATGGGATTGGTATCCACCCTCGGACGCGCGTAAAACAAAAGCGATTCCAAGAGCTGAACGTCCGTCATGGACTCCAATCCGTATTTCAAGCCTCGTTCAAAGACTCGTTTTCTGTGGTTTTTATGAATATTGTTTTCTTGCATGCTGCTCTCCACGAAACTCATTCCTCAAAATACTGTTTTCTATCTCTTATAATAAGGAATGATTCGCTTTGTGAAATTCGATTTTCGTTATCTGCGCTTGAGACGGCCGACCACGCGTCCCTTGCAGCGCACGTCGGAAAAATCCTTGAGCAGAATCGGGCCGTATTCGGGATTCAACGACATGAGGCGATCCCCTGCAAACTGCTTGAAGAAGCCCGCGCCGTCCAAGAGGAAAATGCCAAGCTCTCCATCCTCCACCGCATCGGCGCTTTGGATCAGGAGAATGTCTCCGCTGTGATATTTCGGCTCCATGCTGTTGCCGCTGATGCGCAGAGCATAGTCCGCCTCCGCGGTCTTGTTGCTGTCCGGAATGGTAATCAGGGAGGCATCCGCCGCATCGAGATAGGCTCCGCTGCCCGCCGAAACGGGAAGCTCGTAAAGCGAGATCTGCCGCTTCCCCGTGCGTGCCTTCGGCTCTCCCGCATAGCGGTTGACCGAGCCGATCGGTGCCAGGATCCTGGCAGTCGGCTTTTCGGTCTGAAGCGTCGTCGGTGCGCTCTCGGTTGCCTGCAGACGCTCAAGCTCCTTGGCAATCACCGTGTCGACCAACGACCTTCCCCATTGATCGAGGCGACGATAGCCTTCCATCATGGAGATCTCCTCCGCGCTCAACGTATAATTATGATGATTCTCCGGAGTTCCGTTGACAATGTATTCCACCGAGCATCCGAGCGCTCCGCAAAGTGCGATCATGGTGGAAAGCTTGGGCGAGTCACTCATGCCCGCAAGGATCTTGCTCAGGGTTCCCAAAGGGATTCCCGAGCGCTCCGCCAATTGATCGTTGGTCAGCTTCTGCTCGTTCTTCAATTTCTTGATACGGTCCAGATAGGTTTCCATTTCTTACCTCCGTTTTTCCGTTTACGATAATATTATACCATGCATTTTCGGCTTTGTAAATAGTTTTTTGAAAAAATTTTTCTTTTTTTGGAAAAAATCTATTGACAATTCGATTTTGTTGTGTTATAATACAGGCAAGAAAGTTCCATTTTTGGTATTTCGGAGGATGTTTATGAATACTTATTTTGACAAAAACGAGAGTTTCAATTCCAATAACAGAATTTTCGAGGCATATTATCAAGAAGTCAGAAAGCCGGCAGGCAAGCTGCAAAGAGCACTGGACGCCCTGCTTTCCTCTCTTTGTGCGCTTTCCAAAGCAGAGAACAAAGCCAAGGTCATTCGCGTGGCAAGGCTCCTCGGCATGGCTGTGAGTCTGGTCGGATTCGTCGGCGTGATCGGTGCGATGGAAAGCGGAATGCTGGGGCTGGGAAGCGGCCTTTTGATCGGTGCGCTTCTGGTCGGTGCGGAGTATCTTTGCCTGCGCGGATGCCGTCAGGACAGAGGCTGAATCAGTGCCGCCAGCGCATCCGCCAAGAGCACGGCTGCTCGCTTGGCTTCCTCGATCGAATTGGCAGAGGTGCCGATTTCGAGCAACAGAGAATGCTCGGCAAGCTCCTGATTGAAGGATTCATTTCGCAAGGATACCGGACGGCAGACAGAGCCGCCCTCCCCGTTGAGCTTCTCGCGCAGCTGCAGGGCCAGAGCAAGGTTCTCTTCCCAATGATCCAATCGCGTTCCGTTCCCGTCGGTGCCGACAACCGCCATGATCTGTGCAACCTCTTCCCCGCCCTCGGTTCTTCCGAGAGAGCGAACGATCTTGCCGTCCGGCGTTGTGACCGAATCGCGATGCAGATCGATCACGTATTCGATCTCGGGATATTGCTCTAAATATTGCTTGACCGTTTCTGCCGAGCGGCGATACGCGCCACCAAGACTCGGTTCATCATGCATCACCGTACAGTGCAGTGCGGTGATGCCTTTTTCGTTCAAGGCCCTGCAAAGCGTTTCTCCGACAGACAAGATATTTTCCGTTTCCTCGCGTGAATAGGTCAGATCTCCGATCGGCTCGGTGAGATATGCCGTTCCCTTTGCCAGATAGCTTTCGCTTGTGTGCGTGTGCAGGATCAGAACGATCGGCCGGTCGGGCGAGGTCGGGCGCGAAAGATCCATTTCGAGCAATTGCCCGACATTCGGAGTGTATGCCGTTTCATTATGTAAATAACCCCTGCCCAAGGAAAGTGCCGCAAGATCCTTTGCTATCACGGGGGTGGCATTCTCCGGAATCATGGTGGAAGGAGGATCCTCTTTCAAATTCCCCGCGGTCTCCGCCTCCGGCGGAGGCTCTTTGGTTTCCTCGCCGCCCGAGACCGTTTCCTGATCGCCCTTGCCAAAAAACCAATCCTCACCGCCCTTGTTCATCCAGACCGCACTGAAGGCAAATGCGGCAACCAAAAGGGCGCAACAGATCAAAAACACCGCAAAAACGCGGTATTTTCCGCAAAAAGTTCCTTCCAATGATATCTCCTGCCGATTTGGCGGCAGTGCATTTTGTATCGGCTTTTGTTCCATAAGCGCATTCCGTTTCCTTTCAAAAAGCTCCTGTTCTCGCTCTACTATATGCCGCCACGGATCAAAATATGAAGCCCGATGAGATCTCAGACGATTCCCGTAAATGCCAAACCGATGGCGTTGGCAAGCAGGCTTGAGACCGCCTCTGTGATCACGTCACTTTCCTTTGGTGAAACGAAAAAGCTCTTTCCGTTCTCCAGCACCCTTTTCAGTGAATCGTCGATCTCACGGATTCCCGCCGTATGCAGGGCATCGTAAACCAACGTGGAGGAATTGACGACGGTGGGAACACCGATCGCGATCACGGGGATCTCCAGAGTTTTGGCACTGATCGGAGCGCGATGATTCCCCACTCCCGCCCCGGGACGAATCCCGACGTCGCTGATCTGCACCGTTGACGCCAAGCGATCACAGCTGCGCGCCGCCAAGGCATCGACAACAACGATCACGTCGGGACGGACGCACCGGACGGCACCGCGCAAAAGCTCGAGCGTCTCAATGCCCGTCTGCCCCAATACCCCCGGTGCAAGCGTGGAAAGCGCGGCACATCCGATTTCCCGATACAACCCCTTTTCGTATTGCTTCAAATGCCGCGTTGCCGTCAGCCGTCGCACCGTCTTTGGCCCGATGGCATCCGCAGTCATCTCGACGTTCCCGAGTCCTGCCACAAAAACCCCGAATTCACTCCCCACCGACTTCCGACACAGGCGTTCTGCCATTTCCCGAAGCTCCTCCGCAAGCAGGCTTTCCAAAAGCCTTGCATCATCCTCGCTCATGCCGTTCATTTTCCCGCATTCCACGGTAATATAGGTTCCCTCCTCCTTTTCAAGCCGCCTCGCCGCCTCGACCGTTCTGACCGCCAGGCGACTGACACGAAACCCCGAGCTTTCGTCGACGCTCCAATCCGTGCCCTCCAGTTCACCGATATTTTCACCGCAGCTTTCACAAGCCAGGTCGCTTCGCACGTAAAAATCCATTCTTTTGCCCTCTCTTTTCGAGAAAAAATGCCGTTTGTACTTACTTTGGAAAGAAAATTAACAAAATATACATTAAAAAATTTGGGAATCTATTGCAATTTCATATGAAATAGTTTATAATATAGGGGTACACTTATGGCGCAATTGCGGCCATTCCGATTTTTCACTTATGAGGAGGATTTACACCACTATGTCAAAACGGATCATTGCACTTCTTTTGTCCGCCGTTATGCTTCTTCTCTGTTTCACGGCTTGTGCGAAAACCGAGGAAGAAGAAGATCCCGGCGCGTACATCACCATGTATCTGACCGACGACATCTATGATTTTGACCCTGCAAATGCCTACTACAACGCAGATGCACTCAACGTCGTCAGCATGATGTTTGAGACGCTGTTCAAGCTTGAGGCGAACGGCAAGGTAAAGAAAGCATTGGTAAAGGATTACGATTTCCTCGTCGACAAGAGAACCGGCGAGCATTATATGGAAATCGTTCTGGAGGAAACCTATTGGAGCAACGGCATTCAGCTGAGCGCAGATGACGTTGCGTTTGCTTGGAGACGTCTGCTGACCTCCACCAACAACTATGAGGCGGCTTCCCTTCTGTTTGACATCAAGAACGCCCGCGCCGTGAAGGAAGGCGATGAAAGCATCGACAACGTGGGTATCGAGGCAGTCGGAATCGACACGCTGAAGATCACCTTCGAGGGCCCGATCGACTACGATCAGTTCATTCTCAATCTGACCAGCGTCGCAACCGCTCCCCTTCTGGAAAACTATGTCACCAAGAATGCAGACTGGGCAAAGAAGAACTCCACCATGGTCACCAGCGGTCCCTACAAGCTCGGAAAGATCATTTATTCCGAGATCCTGAATGAAAAGGGCAATGCCATCGAGGTAATGGACGACAACGCGAAGAACTCTGCCGGAGAAATCAAGAGCGCATCCTCCAAGCTCAAATCGGTCAGTTATTTCTATCTGGAGCGCAACACCTACTATATGCGCGACGTAAAACGCGACTCGATCGACAAAGCGGTTACCAACTACCGTATCCTCGTGGATTGCACCAAGACCCCCGAGCAGCTGCTTGAGGACTACAAAAACGGCAAGCTCTTCTATATGGGAAGCATTCCGCTCTCTCTCAGAGGCGATGCGTTTGTCAGCGAGCAGGCTCAGGTCAGCAACGCACTTTCCACCTTCGTCTGCTATCTGAATGAATATGCAGTAATCGACGACGGCGCAAACGGCTCGATGCTCTTTGCAAACAAGGCTGTCCGTCAGGCACTTTCTCTTGCAATCGACCGCGAGGCGATCGCACAGTCGGTTGTTTATGCAACTGCCGCATCTGCTCTCGTTTGCCCCGGTGTCTTTGAAGGCGGCAAGATCTCGAAGACCGATTTCCGCACAACGGGCGGTAACCTTCTCCAGACCACCGCAAACGTCGACGCGGCAAAGACGCTGCTGACCAATGCGGGCATCGACGCATCCAAGTACTCTTTCAGCATCAAGGTTCCCTCCTACGACGCAGAAAACGTCAAGATCGCAACCCAGGTTGCCGAGGCTTGGAAGACGCTCGGCTTCAACGTAACCGTTGTTGAAATGACTCCGATCACCAACAACGACTATCTCAAGGAAGTCAACGATACCCCGAACGACGTCTGTGACGACCGCTTCATCGAGGCGCTGCAAAGCAATGACTACGAGGTCATCGCGTTTGATTACAATGCCTTCTCCGTAGACGCATACTCCATGCTCGCCAACTATGCAACCGCATTCTCCGGCATGGGTCTGAAGATCGCGACCTACAAGGACGAAGAGACCGGCTTTGACGCAACAGATTATCTGTTTGATAAAAACTCCACCGGTTATATGTGCATGGAATACAATAACCTGATGGAAGCAATCTACTATATTCCTTATTTCGCAACGCTTGATTCCACCACCTCGGCAACGCTCGGCAGAATCAAGACCCAGCAGCCCTACATTGATATGGCAAACATGCTGGCTCAGTCCGCACGTGCTTTGGCAAACGATTCCAAGGTTTCCGCTTCTGCCGGCTTGAACACCATCATCGCAACCGAAAAGATCGCACACTTTGAGGACGCGCTCCTCTCCCTCCAGGAGGCTGCATTGGAGCTCTCCAGATCCTATGAGGTTTCCGAGCAGGTTTTCGTTGCCAAGGATAACGTCAACGTGGCAATCGCAAACGTCATTTCCGCACTCAAGAAAACCGAGGATGACGACCTCACCGCTTCCCAGCTGAATGCCGCTTACGTTGCAGCAGCAGAAAAGATCTATGTTGCAGCAAATGCTGTCAACACTGCCGCACAGGAAGCGATGGAGGCTGCAAAGCTTGCAGATTCCAGCACGCTTTATGAAATCGTCAGCAAGATCTACGCAGAAAACGGCATCACGCCTTCTGCAAAGACCTCTGATTGGACCCAGCAGAAGATGGTTCTCCTCCACAAGGCAGAGCTGATTCTGATGCAGGATCTTCCTGTGATCCCCGTTCTCTTCAACCAGAACGCAGTGATCGTCAGCGATCAGATCACCAACGTGACCAACACCTATTATATCCCCGCATACTTCCGCAAGACAAACCTGAAGGATTTCGAGGATTACACCTACGTAGATTCCAAGGGTGAGACCGTTTCGATCTTTTCTGAATTCCCCACGATCGCTTGGGACAAGATCGGCAAATAAAATCAATCATCCGAATGACGGAAAACGTTTGTTTTCCGTCATTCTTTTTGCAAATATAATAAGGAAAGATTTTTTCGACAAACTCTTGACAAGAAAAAGAAAATATGTTATACTATTCGGTGTTGAAATGCGATGATAAAGTTCGCCCGCAGATCATTCCGTATCACAGAGAGTGCCGCCTCGGCTGAAAGCGGCATATACCGATTTGTGCGGCATTTCCCTTTGGAGCAGACCGAATCAACGCCCTCGTTTCCGGGCCCAGTTCGGTACGGCAGGCACCGTTATCCGCCGTCAAAGTGTTGGCTTTGAGCCGAAAATCGGGTGGTACCGCGGGGGTTTTGCGCCTCGTCCTGATCGTTGGACGGGCGTTTTTTTGTTGCCCTCCGCACAGCAAGAAATAACGGAAAGGATGTACAGTGAGGATGAAAGAAAAGCTGTCACGAATTCGCAGCGAGGCTTTGGAGCAGATCCAAGCCGAAAATGCAGATCTGGAACAGATCAAAATCAAATATCTTGGAAAAAAAGGTGAATTGACCGCCGTGTTGCGCGGTATGGGCGCGCTTTCCGCAGAGGAACGCCCCATGATCGGTCAATTGGCAAACGAGGTTCGTGCCGACATCGAGGCGATGCTGGCGGAAAAGAACAAGGAATTGCAGGCAAAAGCGCTCGAGGAGCAGCTGAAGGCGGAAAAGCTGGACGTTACCATGCCCGCCAAGGAAACTCCCGTGGGACATATTCATCCCTTGACGCAGGTGCAAAGAGAGCTTGAAAACATCTTCATCGGCATGGGCTTTTCGATCGTTGAGGGTCCCGAGGTGGAGCTGGATTACTATAACTTCCAGGCCCTGAACATTCCGGAAAATCACCCTGCACGCGATACGCAGGATACCTTCTATATCGCGGAAAACGTCCTGCTTCGCTCTCAGACCTCTCCCGTGCAGGTGCGCACCATGGAGCACAAAAAGCCTCCGATCCGCATCATTTCCCCCGGACGTGTCTATCGCTCCGACGCGCTGGACTCCACGCACTCTCCCCTCTTCCATCAGCTGGAGGGCTTGGTGGTTGACAAGGGAATCACCATGGGAGACCTCAAGGGAACGCTTGAGATCTTTGCAAAAAAGATGTTTGGCGAAAGCACAAGGATCCGCTTCCGTCCTCACCACTTCCCGTTCACCGAGCCGTCTGCCGAGGTTGACGTTTCCTGCTTCGTTTGCGGCGGCAAGGGCTGCAGACTTTGCAAGGGCGAGGGATGGATCGAGATTTTGGGCGCCGGTATGGTGCACCCCTTCGTTCTTTCCAATTGCGGAATCGATCCCGAGGAATATTCGGGATTTGCGTTCGGCCTTGGCGTGGAGCGTATCGCCATGACAAAATACGGCATCGACGACATCCGTCTGTTCTACGAAAACGACGAGCGTTTCCTCGAACAGTTCTGATAGGAGGAGCAAGCATATGAATCTTTCAAGAAATTGGCTTTCCGATTTCGTCAACGTCGACGAGATCGACAATAAAACCTACTGTGACAAGCTGACGATCACGGGATCGAAGGTCGAGGGCTTTGAGGTCCTTGGCGAGGATATTGAAAACGTGGTGGTTGCAAAGGTAACCAAAATGGAAAAGCACCCCGACTCGGATCACCTCTGGGTCTGCCGTTTGGATGCGGGCGAGAAGCACGGACATGATATTCAGATCGTGACCGGCGCGCAAAACGTCTTTGTCGGCGCGCTGGTGCCCGCCGCTCTTCCCGTGGCAAAGCTGCCGGGTGACATCGTGATCAAGGCAGGAAAGCTGCGCGGCGTGGAGTCTGACGGAATGCTCTGCTCCATGGGTGAATTGAAGCTGACGGCGCATGAATGCCCCGGCAAGGAGGAAAACGGCATTCTGATCCTTGATGAGGAATTTGAGGATCGCATTGGCGACGACATTCGCGACGTGCTGATGCTGAACGACACCTCGGTGGAGTTTGAGATCACCTCCAACCGCCCCGACTGTCTTTCCGTCATCGGTCTTGCACGCGAGCCCCCCGTTTCCTTTGGAAAAGAACTGACCGTCAAGGCGCCCGTTGTCAAGGGTGCGGGTGACGGCGACAAGATCGAAAACTATCTCAAGGTGGGAATCTCTGCCCCCGACCTCTGCTACCGCTATGCGGCAAGAGTGGTCAAAAATGTGAAGATTGCACCCTCGCCTCTGTGGATGAGGATGCGTCTGCGCGCGTCGGGTGTGCGTCCGATCAATAATATCGTAGACATCACCAACTACGTCATGCTGGAATACGGTCAGCCCATGCACGCCTTTGACTATCAGCAGCTTGAGGGCTCGGCAATCGACGTGCGCCGTGCGGCAGAAGGTGAAAGCTTCCGTTCTCTCGACGATCAGGATCACACGCTGGACAGCTCGATGCTCGTCATCGCAGACAGCAAAAAGGCCTGCGCTCTGGCAGGTGTGATGGGTGGTGCAAACTCTGAGATCACCGAAAAGACCGCAACCGTCGTCTTTGAATCGGCTTGCTTCAACGGCGCATCGGTCCGCGTCACCGCAAAGAAAAACGGTATGCGCACCGAATCCTCCGCACGCTTTGAAAAGGGACTTGATCCCGAAAACTGCATGGCGGGCCTGGAGCGCGCTTGCGAATTGGTTGAGCTGTTGGGTGCGGGTGACGTGGTCGACGGCATCATTGATGTTTATCCCACGCCCTGGACTCCCACGGTGCTTCCCTTCACTCCCGCACGCTACAACGAGTTCCTCGGCATGAACATCCCCGAGGAGCAAATGCTGACCACGCTGACAGGTCTCGGATGCCGCGTCGAGGATGGCAAGATCTACGTTCCTTCCTTCCGTGCCGACCTTGGATGCATGAACGACATTGCGGAGGAGGTTTGCCGTATTTACGGTTACGACAAGATCGAATCCTCCACCATGAACGCAGAAACCACTCTGGGCGGCAGAAGCGAAAGCCAGCAGTTCGAACTGGATACCGAGGCTGCGATGGTCGGTATGGGCTATTCTCAGATCCACACCTTCTCCTTCATCAGCCCGAAATATTACGACAAGGTTCGTATGCCCGCGGATTCGCCGCTTCGTCGCTCTGTGGTGATCTCCAACCCCTTGGGAGAGGACACGAGCGTGATGCGCACCACCGCCCTTCCTTCCATGATGGAGGTTCTGGCGCGCAACAACAACTTCAACAACGAAAACGTTCGCCTGTTTGAGATTGCAAAGATTTATTTGCCCAAGGAATCCGCCAACGAGCTTCCCGATGAGCCGGCAGTGCTGACGATCGGTGCTTACGGAAACACCGATTTCTACGCACTCAAGGGCGTTTGTGAAAATCTGCTCCGTCTTGCAGGCATCAAGCATGCAACCGTGACGGCTTGCACCGACAATCCCGCTTACCATCCCGGCAGATGTGCAAAGATTTTTGCCGAGGATGGCACCGAGATTGCGGTCTTTGGTCAGGCACATCCTCTGATGGCGGCAAATTACGATATGAATCTGCCTGTTTTCGTGGCAGAGATCAACTTTGCCCGTCTCTTCGCGCTTGCAAACACCGAAAAGGCATACCGCGCGTTGCCCAAATATCCCGCAACCACGCGTGACTTCTCCTTTGTTTGTGACGAGGAGATGGAGGTTGGCGCAATCGAGGGCGTGATGGCAAAGGCCGGCGGAAAGCTGGTGGAAAACGTCGCGCTGTTCGACATTTACCGCGGTCCGCAGATCGGTGAAAACAAAAAGTCGGTCTCCCTGCGTGTCACGCTCCGTGCCGCAGATCGCACGCTGACCGTGGAAGAAGCCGACAAGGTTTCCAAGAAGATCTTGAATGATCTGAAGTTCAAGATGGGCCTGGAGCTCCGAGGCTGATCCAAAAAAGAGAGAATGTCATTTTGACATTCTCTCTTTTGCTTTTGAAAAGCGCTCGTCTTTTTCGTAATAGACCTTCCGATTGGGGATTTTTTTGATGTGTGCAAAGGTTGCCTTCTCACCCTGCTCTGCAAGCATCACAAGCCATTCCTCCAACAAATCTGCCGTCGCAACGTGCATTTTTTTGCGTGCGCTTCCGCGACGGAAATAGGTGATGGGGTGCTGATCCGTATAGTTTTTCCCTTGATAAATCTTGCTTGCGGCGATGCGGTCACAAAACATCTCCTTCACAAAGCGCATCGGCATGGGCACCGGCTCATAGGTCTTGGTTTGCGGATTGACGTCGTTCCAATATTCAAAATGATGGCGATTGCGTCCCTTGTGATGCATCCATGCCACCGAATATCCGTACACCTCGCGCTCCCGCTCGTTGGGACTGCGTGTGCCCTGATAATAGCGCGCGCCCGGCAAAAACTCGGTGGGAGCATACTTGGAAAGATCGTGAAACAATCCCTGAAAGCCGATCCCGGCACGGAAGCAGTGAACGATCACACGGTGGCGGTGCTTGGTAATCGTATGAAAATGACGAAACGGATGGGTCATCGATGCGTCTCCTCCCTTCCTTTTTTTGAAATGGGTGCGCCCTTCGGCGCACCCATTTTGATTTGGATCAATATTCTGCGTTTCCAACCGTACGGGGATACGGAATGACGTCTCTGATGTTCGAAACACCCGTCAGGTACATGATGATGCGCTCAAAGCCCAGACCGTAGCCCGCGTGCTTCGTGCCGCCGTACTTGCGGAGGTTGACGTACCACCAATAGTCCTCTTCCTTGAGGTTGCATTCCTGCATTCTCTCCAGAAGCATATCCAAACGCTCTTCTCTCTGAGAACCGCCGATGATCTCACCGACGCCGGGCACCAGCATATCCATTGCGGCAACCGTTTTGCCGTCGTCGTTCAATCTCATATAGAAGGACTTGATCTCCTTCGGATAGTTGATGACGAACACAGGCTTGCCGTAGATCTGCTCGGTCAGGTATCTCTCGTGCTCGGTCTGCAGGTCGCAGCCCCACTCAACGGGATATTTGAACTCGGCGCCGCTCTTCTTCAAGAGGTCGATCGCCTCGGTGTAGGTCACCTTCTCATAGTCGCTGTTTGCAAGATTATTCAGTCTTTCAAGCAATCCCTTATCAACGAAATTGTTGAAGAATTCCAGCTCCTGCGCACAGTTCTTGAGCACGTGGCGGATGATATACTGGATCATATCCCACGCAAGCTGCATATTGTCATCCAGATCGGCAAACGCGATCTCGGGCTCGATCATCCAGAACTCTGCCGCGTGACGCGCGGTGTTGGAGTTCTCGGCACGGAAGGTCGGACCGAAGGTATAGATATTTCCGAACGCCATGGCATAGGTCTCGCCCTCAAGCTGACCCGAAACCGTCAGGTTCGCGCTCTTTCCGAAGAAATCCTGCGACCAATCGATGCTGCCGTCCTCAAGTCTTGGCGGATTGCTGACGTCGAGCGTGGTCACGCGGAACATCTCACCCGCACCCTCACAGTCGGATCCGGTGATCAAGGGCGTGTGCACGTAAACGAATCCGCGATCGTGGAAGAAGGAATGAATGGCATATGCTACCTCGCTGCGCACACGGAAGACTGCCGAAAACAGATTGGTTCTGGGGCGCAGATACGCCTGCTCGCGCAGATACTCCACAGTGTGTCTCTTCTTCTGCAGCGGATAATCGGGCGTGGAGGTACCCTCCACCGTGATCTCGATCGCCTTCATCTCAAAGGGCTGCTTCATCTCAGGCGTCAAGACGACCTTGCCGCGCACGACGACTGCCGAGCCAACGTTCAGCTTCGCGATCTCGTCATAATTGGCGATCTTCTCGCGCTCAAACACCACCTGCATGGTCTTGAAGCAGCTGCCGTCATACAGGTCAATAAATCCAAATGCCTTGCTGTCGCGGATGCTTCTCGCCCATCCGCCAACCGTGATCTCGCGCTCGGAATAAGCCGCTTGATCGGCATATACGCTTTTAATCAGTTCTCTTTTCATGGTCCACCTCTCGGAAAAGCTTTCTGTCATTTGTTAACTTTATTATTATATCATAAAAAGATCTTCTTGTCAATCATTTCCGTCCATTTTTGAAAAAAGCTACGGTCAAACCGTCTTTTCAAAATACAACATAGTTTCATCCTCTCCAACCTGTCGCATCACAGACGAGAGCATGGCGACCGATGCCGCATTCTCGCGAAAGCATTTTGCCACCACTCGCTCGGCACCGAGCCCGTAAATTGCCCAATTTGCCGTTGCCTCGAAGGATTCCTTGCCGTAGCCGCGACGCAAAAAGGCGGGTAGGATCCGCACACCAAGCTCGACACCGCCGCGGTTGTCAAAGCGATACAGCACCGTCTCCCCAACAAATACACCATTGGCACGGATGGCAAAATTCAAGGTGCGCCGCCCGTCAAAATCGGTGCGTGCCACGTCAACGAAATAGGATCCGTCGGTGCTCGCGTCACCAAGATCGGTGCGATAATCGTATCCCCAATAGCGGTTGTGCGCATCGTCGAGGCAAAGCCTGCGATAGTCCTCGGCATCCGACTCCTCAATGGCGGTCAAGGTGAGACGTTCGGTCTCGACCGTCGGGATCTCCTCCAAAAAGGAAAGAAGATTGAGAACGTCCATGTCGTATTTTTGCGAAATATGCGCGGGATGATACTGCATTTTGGAGGTTCTGAGTCCTCGATCGGCGGCATCGTCCTCGCGGTTGACGTAGGTACAATCCCCGCCAAAGGTTGTGACAAACGCCTGAAAAAGCGCGGGATAGATGCCCTCATATTCGGACGACAACGCCTTTTCGATATGCTCAAGCAGGACGTCACCGCACTTCTCGCCCAGCGCCACGCCGATGATCTCGCCGTCCAGCTCCATGCATCCGATACGAAACAGATCGTCGCGGTCCATGCGAAGCATCGCAAACGCCTTTTCCCTCTCATTGACCGCATCCTCGCCGCGCTTTTGGAAGGTGGCGTCAAAGCGGTTGGCAAACACCTCGAGCGCGGGAATATCCTCGGCGGTCATCTTGCGAAAGACCGCGTTTGGATAGGAGCGGTAAAATCGGCGGATGTGATTGCGCTGTCCGGCATATTTTTTGCCGGAAAACGCCAAAACATCCTCCGTGCGATAGCAATAATCGCGGCATTCATAGGTCTTGCGCAGACGCACTCCGTCGTAGCGGGCGCTCAAAAGTCCGAGAGAAGACGGCGGGAGTGTGGTGTAGCGCAGAGGCAGATCCTCTTCCATGCAATAGCTCTCAATGGCAGAGAGCGCCTCCTCGAGATTTCCCTCGGGGCCAACGACGGGATAATCGAAATACACGATCCCTTCATATTCGTCGCGGCAAACGAGACATCCCGCCACCTCGGCAAAGCGATAGCGGTAAAGAGATGCGCACATCAGCTTGATGCCAAGCGAATATTCACAAATATTGTAGTCACAGTCCCTGTAATACGCCGCAATTCGCTCCAAGCCGAATTTTTCGGCGCGTTCAAAGGTTAATGCTTTTGTTTGCGGAAGCTGTTCGATCATCATAATAACCGTAAATTCCTTAACGTTCTATCTTTTTGGGCAGATCCATGCCGCTTGCCAGACGCTTGCGGTCCAGCTTGCCGTTGGGGGTCAACGGCATCTCAGAGAGTGCGATGCACTCCGCGGGAAGCATGTAGCGCGGCAGATATCCCTTGAGAAAGGCGATCAAAGCCTCGCCGCTCACCTCTCCCGTATAATACAATAAAATGCGCTTGTTTTCGCCGTCATATACGCAACACGCGCGCAAAATATCCTTGCAAAGCGCGGCTGCGGCTTCGATCTCGCCAAGCTCGATGCGATGTCCCATGTGCTTGATCTGCGCGTCCTTGCGCGAAACGAACACCAATTCCCCATGCGCGTTGTAATATGCAAGGTCTCCCGTGCGGTAGACGGTCTCTGGATAGTGGTCATGCAACGGATTTTGCACGAATGCCTCGGCGGTCTTTTCGGGATTGCGATAGTATCCGTGCGTCACGCAGGTGCCGCGCAGATAGATCTCTCCCGTCTCTCCCGCAACGGCTCTTCTGCCGTCCTCTGTGATCAGCAACAGATCCGTATTGCGGAAGGGGCGTCCCACGGGAATCGCTTCGCCCTCCTCCAGATCACGGTCTGCCTTCCAATAGCAGGACATTCCCGTCGCCTCGGTGGGACCGTAAAGATTGAAAAACTGTGCCCCCGGAAGTGCCTCTCTCCAAAGCTTGTACTGACGAATGGGAAACACCTCACTGCCAAACGCAACCGTGGTGAGATAGCGCGGCGGATTTTTCTCCAGCACGCCGAGCGAAGAGATCATCGTCAGTGCCGAAACCACCCAGCAGACCGTGTTGACGCGGTGCTCGTTGAGAAAATCGCAAAGCTTCATCGGGAACATGAAGAGCTGCTTGGGAACGAGATATGCCGTCGCACCGAACTTGATGACCGGCATCAGCACCTTGAGCGGTGCGTCAAAGAAGAGCGGCGTTTGGTTGGCAAAAACCGTATCCTCGGAAAATCCGAGTGCATCACAAAGTGCCTCGACGTAGTCGATCACCGATCTGTGGCAGGCGATCACCCCCTTGGGAATGCCCGTAGAGCCCGAGGTGAAGACAATGTAGATGGGATCGGTGTCGATCTGCCTTTCCCTGACCGCACGCAGCGCAAGATCGTCTGCACTCTCTTCCGCGAGATCGGCATAACGAAGGATCTCGCCGTCAAAATTCAATTTGGAGATCAGCTTTTCTCCCTTTTCATCGACGATCACCGCGCGTGCACCCACGCTTTCAAGAATGACCTCCATGCGGTGCGCGGGCATATCGGTGTCGAGCGGTGCGTAGTAGCAGCCCGCGTAAACACAGCCGTAAAAAGCCGCGATCTGACGCGGATGCTTGGTCATCAGAATGGCGATCGGCTCGCCTGAAAAGCCGCGGTGCAAAAGCGCGCTCCCCAGTCGTCGCGAACGGTCGAAAAGCTCGGAAAAGCACATGTCGTAGCTTCCGTCCGAGTAGGCAATCTTCGAGGGAACGCGCGGAGCGGTCGCCTCGAGATATTCAAGAATGTTGGTTTGCATATATTGCCTCTCCCTCGTCAGTCGTAAAAAGTGGGGGTGATGACCCTTGTCTCACTTGCGGGATACGCTGTGGTGTCATAGGCGTAAAAATAGCCGGAAACACCGTTGCTATCGGTCCTCTCCGCGCTGAACGCGGCGATCTGCGCATCGGTCATCAAGCATCCGAAGGGCTTGGGCTCACCGAGAATGTGACAGGCATCCAAGTGATACCACCTCGGCGCGTCCTTGCTTCCGACGTTCACAAAATTCCAATAGTGACGCTCCTCCACGATCCCCTTCGTGCGTTGAATATCCATGTTTTCAATGCCAAGTCGGATCAAAAATGCCTTGGAAAGCGCAAAATAGGTGTAGCAATCGCCCTGTCCTGTCCGGATTCCCTCGTATGCGGCACGCACCCAATTGCTCTTGTCCGAATGGCTGGTATATTCGATCGAATCGTAAACACAGTGATAGACCGCGCGCACCTGCTCCTCGACGGTTGCCGACTGCGGAATATTGGTGGCGATCAGTCGGTCGATCTCCACCCAAAGCATCTCCTCTGTCACCGCCTGCAAATAGACGTAGACGGTTGCGGTCACGGTGGTGACGTTCCCCGCTCCGTCCTTCGCGGTGTAGATCACGGGATAGCTTCCCTCTGCCGCGGTATTGACGGCGGACGAATCGACCGTCAGGGTGACGGGAGCATCACAGTTATCCGAGATCTGCACTCCGGCACGGTAAGAAATGCCGTCTCCGACGCAGACCGAAAGATCCGCAACACCCGTGACGGTGGGCGGCTCCGCGTCCAAAATCAGACTCAGCGCGACCTCACGCTCGGTCTCCCTTCCGCGTTCGTCGGTGAAAATCAGCTTGAGCGAATAGTCGCCCAAATTGGAAAACGCATAGTCCTCTGCAAAGCGCACGGTATATCCCTGTGGCAAGGATTCCACAAAATCCTCTGCCTCCGGCAATCTCCCGCCAACGCCCCATGTCAGGGAGCGGCAAGAAAACAACGGTGGAACGGCCTCCTCATTTTGACAGGAGAGCAGACAGAGACAAAGCGTTACCGTTGCCAAAAAGCAACAAAAAACGCTGCGAAACAGCTTCATATCCATCCTCTTTTCTTTCCTAACGTGAATGAAAGGGGCGGGCTCATGGAAAAGCAATTCTGCAATTCATGAAGCCGCCCCTTGATGATCAAAGCAAATGAATGCCCTTTTCCTCACAAAGCCTGATGTCCTTTTCCTGCCAATGCGAGGATTGGACCTCTCCGATGTGCGCCTTGCGCAGGAAGAACATACACATGCGCGATTGCCCGATGCCTCCGCCAACCGTATAAGGCAGCTCGCCGTCAAGCAGTGCGCGATGGAACGGCAGATTCTCGCGATCGGTGCAGCCGCGCTCGGAAAGCTGACGGTGCAGTGCCTCCTCATCCACGCGGATTCCCATCGAGGAAAGCTCCAATGCGATGTCCAAGATCGGATAATACACGATGATGTCTCCGTTCAGGCTCCAATCGTCATAGTCGGGCGCTCTGCCGTCGTGGATCTTTCCGCTCTTGAGCTTTCCACCGATCTTCATCAGGAAGATAGCGCCGTATTCCTTTGCCGCGGCATATTCACGCTCCTTGGCGGTCATCTCGGGCCAGCGGTCCTCCATTTCCTGAGAGGTGATGAAGGTGATCTTCTCGGGCAAAAGACGTCCGATGAAGGAATATTCGTTGACGATATAATTTTCGGTATGGCGCAGGCTCTGATAGATACAGTTGACGATCTCCTTCAAGGTCTCCTCGTTGCGCTGGTCTCGGGTAATGATCTTCTCCCAGTCCCACTGATCCACGAACATCGAGTGAATGTTGTCGGTCTCCTCGTCGCGGCGGATCGCGTTCATATCGGTATAAAGACCCTCTCCAACCTCAAATCCGTATTTTTTGAGCGCAAAACGCTTCCATTTTGCAAGCGAATGCACGATCTCCAGATCCTCGCCCGTGAAAAGATCAAAACGCACGGGACGCTCCACGCCGTTGAGGTCATCGTTCAATCCGCTGTTGGGATCCACGAACAAAGGCGCAGACACACGGATGAGATTGAGCTGTGTGGAGAGATCTCTCTCAAAAAAGTCCTTCACCTTTTTGATCGCGTATTCGGTTTGACGAAGCGAGAGGAAGGATTTGTAGCCTTCGGGAATCATGAGCTTTGACATAAGTTTTTACCAAGCCTTTCCATATGGTTCAAAAATAAAACAATTGTAAACGTTATTTTTTTCGCAGATCCGCGAAAAATGCACGAAGCAGCGCAAGAGATTCCTCCTGCATCAAGCCGCACTCACACACGGGGCGTGTCTCCAGGGGATAGGACGGCAGGTTCACAAGGCTTCCGCACGCACCGGCGCGCGCGTCCTTTGCCGCAAAAACGATGCGGCCAATGCGCGCATTGATCGCCGCGCCCGCACACATGGGACAGGGCTCAAGCGTGACGTAAAGCGTGCAATCCGAAAGTCTCCAGCGACCAAGCCGTCGGCAGGCCTCCTCGATCGCCAAAACCTCGGCATGTGCCGTGGCGCGCGTCTCGGCCTCGCAAAGATTTTGCGCGCGTGCGATCGGCTCGCCGTTGCAAACGATGACCGCGCCCACGGGGATCTCCCCCTTCTCTGCCGCCATGGCTGCCTCACTCAGCGCCATGCGCATCCATTTTTCATCATGCAAGCATTCCATAAGCCACCGCCAACAGAAGCAAAAGCAGAATTTGCAACACACACGCCACAAGGAAGATCACCATGCAAGGCGTCAAAAAAAGCTTCACCGCACGGCGTCTTTCGATGGGATACTGTGCGTATCCGTCTGCCGCCTCCAAGGATCTTCCGAAAAATCCGTCTCCGAAGCGCGGCCTTTGAGAAAAGAAGCGAACGATCAAAATTGCCAACGAGATCAGTCCCACAAGAAGAAGCACCACCTCCGCAGCCACGACCGCAGCCTTGGCGGAAAACAGAGTTTCAAATTGATACCCCAGAACGCCTTGATAAATCGAGACAAAATTATTCAAAACGTGCATCACGGTACAGGCCCAAAGATTCCCCGTCCGTTCATAGATCAGACCCAACACGATGCCCGCAACGAAGGTGTAGAGCACCTGCTCGGCATTCTGATGCATCATGGCGAACAAAAAGGAGCTGATCAGGATGGCATTGGTACGTCCGAAGGGCAGACAGTTGGTCAGGATCGCACCCCGGAAGAAAAATTCCTCGCAAAAGCCGGGAACCAGACAAAGCGTGATAAATTCCAGCACCCAATGATAGAGCTCGGGCCTTTCATCCGAAACGCTTCCCCACAAGACATCGGAGGAAAATTTGGAATAATCAAAGATCGAAACGAACGCGCCGTTGATATATGCCATGGAATAAACCAAAGAAATACCCGCCGGCACGATCAGCACGATCCAGGGGGTCAGCTTCATTTCCGCGCGCATCGGCAGATACGCAATTCCGTTTCGCTTCAAAAGTGCCTTCAGGATCAAAACCGGCATCATGAAGGAAAGCAGATATCCCGCCGCATAGAAGAGCTGGTAAATCACTGTTCCCATCGACTGCGTCACAGAAAAGAACAACAGGATCTCCTCAAAAAAGACTGCCAGCACGCCAAAGACGTTGAGAAACAGCAAAAAGAACAGAAGCGAGCCGCCGATCGCTCCGATCACACGGCGATAATAAAGCTCATTGAGATTCACGTCAGCGCTTCTCCTTTCCTTTTTGTTTCTATCCTTTATATTGTATCACAAATCCAACCAAAAGTAAAGAGTTTTTCAACAGATTCAAGAGAAAAGAACAAAAAAACCGTTGTCGGGCAAATGCCCGACAACGGAAACAATTCAAATGAGATCAGTGCAGAACGCAACGCTCGGTGTCCTTGTCGAAAATATGAAGTCTGGACATATCGAAGCCGATCTTGATGGTGTCGCCTGCACGGGTGGTGGATCTGGAGGAAACGCGAGCGGTGAGCTTGCCCTCTTCACCAACGTTGAGGTAGAGATAGATCTCTGCACCCATGAGCTCGGTAACGTCAACGAATGCGTCCAGCGTAGCGCCCTCGCACTTGGAGATGTTCAGCTCATCGTCATGGATACACTCGGGACGCAGACCTGCAACTACTTCCTTGCCGATGTACTCTGCAAGAGCGGGGTTGTTTGCCTTGTCTGCGGGCAGCTTGAGTGCGTTGCCCTCATAGTTGAAGAATACGTCCTCGCCAACCTTCTCAAGCGTACCGTTGAGGAAGTTCATCTGAGGCGTTCCGATGAATCCTGCAACGAAGATGTTGACAGGCTCGGCGTACAGCTTCTGAGGCGTATCTACCTGCTGGATCAGACCGTCCTTCATAACAACGATTCTGGTTGCCATCGTCATAGCCTCGACCTGGTCGTGGGTAACGTATACAAACGTGGTTACAACGCGATTATGGAGCTTGGTCAGCTCGGTTCTCATTGCTGCACGAAGCTTTGCGTCCAAGTTGGAAAGCGGCTCGTCAAGCAAGAATACCTGAGGATCACGGACGATTGCACGACCGAGTGCCACACGCTGCTTCTGACCACCCGAAAGAGCCTTCGGCTTACGGTCCAGCAAGTGAGTGATATCCAGCACGCGTGCTGCCTCTTCAACCTTC
>JAZSJS010000023.1:0-5207 GCA_045534435.1 Eubacteriales bacterium | reverse complement strand
CACAAACCAAAGGCTCCCTTGTGTAAAGGGAGCTGTCACCGAAGGCGACTGAGGCATTGTTTTAAGTGAAAATCTAACATTTTACGATCCCTCCGTCACGGCAAGCCGTGCCACCTCCCTTTGCACAAGGGAGGCTCATTTTTCCCCGACAGTACACCTGAAAGGTATAACACACTATACCTTTCGAGCAAGGTGTGTGAAAAGGAGTACGAACATAATTGTTTGTACTCCTTTAAAAAACAAAATATTTATTTACAATCGTAAATTAATATTGACACTTTGGTTGTTTTGTGATATACTGTTATCAGAAAGGCGGTGAATGTATGTATATTGATTACAGCAAACTATGGAAGTTGTTAGTTGACAAGAGTATGAGCAAGACCGATTTGATGGAGATTACCGGAATCAGTTCAAGAGTTTTGGCGAAATTATCAAAGAATGAGACGGTTACCACCGATACGATAGCCAGAATATGCTTCGCTCTTAACTGCGATGTGGGCGACATTATGGAATGTGCCAGCGAGGAACGACTATCGGTATATGGTACCTACAAAAAATATGGCGAATGTGTAGCGAAGAACGAGATGGTTAAGACTGTTCAATTCACGGTGGCAGATCAAAAATATAAGATCTATCAATCAAACCAAGCGGCAAACAAGTCAACCCACATTCATTGCGAAAACGATGGAGGTGTATATTGGGAGAATTTTTATGCCATAGGAACAGTTGCCACTACATCCGAAAAAACACTTTTAATCAAGCCTTGTAAAAGTATCGACGAGATTGCGATCGTGTTGATCAAGGGAAAGCCGGCAGTTATTACAGGTCTTGATGAGAATGGATTTGTTTCAAGCCGGGGCGAACTCAAAAATAAAACTGATATTTACGTTATGTCTGAAGCTGCATTTAAATTGTTTTCTCCGAGGCAGATCTAATATTTTTCCGAGTTACGCGGAATGTGAAAAGGAGTACGAACAAATCGTCCGTACTCCTTTTTCTTTTCGGCAGGTATTGCCCTGCGTGTCATCTTGAGCGGAGTCCGCCCGAGATTCCTCCTTCGCTGACGCTCGGTGCTGCTTCGCAGTTCGACTTCGCAACCGCGTTGCGGTTTTGCTTCGCTCAGAATGACATATTTCGGCTTTGCCGAAATGGGCGGACGCAGTCGAAACCCGAAGGGCGAACGGCTATGCCGTTCGGATCTCGCAGGTGGTTTTCAACCTGCTTTATGGAAAGCACCCATTCGGCAGGGCTTTTTGTTTTGTGGGGCGGGTCAATTTGTAAAAACTCTGCCGTCCTATTTACTTTTTACCGTTTTTATGATATAATCTAACTAATCGATAAACTTGAATTTGACAAATAGTCAAATTGATCAAAAATTTCAATATATGGGAGATTAAAATGAATAAAATTCAGAAAAGAGACTTATTGGGATTTTTTTGTTATTTGCTGATTTTAGTTGCTATTTTTTGTATAGCCGTTTTTGTGTATCCAATGTGTCTGACAAGTGAAGGCTATTCGGGTGAACATGTCGCCCCAAGTCTGAAAGAAATAATAAAATCTATGTTGTTATTTATTCCAATTATATTGTCTTTTGGGGCTACAACATACCTCTATTATTTTGTTTTAAAATTCAAGAGATTTAATAAGTTGGTTTTTCCGGGTATTGTTATTGATGCTACGATTTTAGTATGTTTGGGTGGTATCGCATTGTGCGGTGGAGCCTTTTTGTGGTTAATGTTTTTAATAATTCCCGCTTCTTTTGTCTTGTTTATCTTAGGAATTATTTGGGGTTGGAAACTTGATAACCAATCTCAAAAATCATAAAAGTTCAACAAATTGTCGAGCTGAATAGGCGTTGAATGTCGGTGTGATCTTGGTGCAAATTTGGTGCAACGTGAATTAAAAAAATGAAAAAGCTCTGCTTTGGCAGGGCTTTTTGGGACTTTTATGATATAATGTAGCTGTTAGATAAACTTGAGTTTGACAGTCAGTTTTTGCTCTATCAATGGTGGAATTCTCCCTACTAAACCATTGGTGGGTGTACTTTGATTGTAATATCGGTTATACTGTATGCGAAAGGAGGGGACTTATGGATCAAATCAAGATCGGAAAATTCATTGCCGAGTGCAGAAAGAAGGCAAATTTCACACAAATGCAGTTGGCAGAAAGGTTGGGTATCACCGACAAAGCAATATCGAAATGGGAACGAGGGATCTCAATGCCCGATACCTCGATCATGCTGGAGTTGTGTGATATTCTCGGCATCAGTGTAAACGAATTATTAAGTGGGGAGAAAATCAGTATGGAAAACAACGATCAAAAAAACGAACGGCTTTTGCTTGAAATGGCAAAGGAATTAGAAAAGAAAAACAAAACGATCTGGAATGCAATGTGGACGATCATGACGGTGAGTATCATTGGATTGATCGGAGGTCTTGCGATCATCGCGTTTTTCATGCCCGAGGGGCCTTGGATGCTCGTTGCAATATTTGCGCTCTGTGCGGTCTTTCTGATACCGTGCTTCTATGCATTAAAGCTTGAAGTGAGCGTAGGTGCTTACAAGTGCAAAAATTGCGGTTACGAGATCGTGCCTACCTATAAGCAGGCACTGAATGCGATGCACAGAGGAACGACTCGGTACTTGAAGTGTCCGAAATGCAACAAACGCACTTGGTGCAAAAAGGTGTTGAGGAAGTAAGCGCACGGTACGGGAAGAGCCTGCTTCATTTGCCTCAACGAAAAGCTCTGCTTCGGCAGGGCTTTTTGTTTTGCGGGAGGGGAGAGCAGTCCCCTAAGGTGCGTAGCACCGCCTCGTAAGAGGCAAATTTCGCAAAGAGTATTTGCTTTTTTGGATTTTTATGCTATAATGTAACTGTTAGATAAACTTGAAATTGGGGAAGAGAACAAAATGAAAAAAACGGCGAAACAAGCGTTTGTTGCCACGCTTCCTGTTCTCACGGGATACGTGGTTCTCGGCGTGGGCTTCGGGATCATTCTCAAGGCCGGTGGCTATGGCGTGCTTTTGGCATTTGTGATGAGCCTTGTGATCTATGCTGGCTCGATGCAGTACGTTGCGATCGGCTTGCTGAGCGGCGGCGCTTCTTTGATCACGGTGGCGCTTACAACGCTGATGGTGAATGCAAGACATTTGTTTTATGGCATTTCCATGCTCGAAAGCTACAAGGACACCGGCAAAAGAAAGCCCTATCTGATCTTTGCGCTGACCGACGAAACCTATTCTCTCGTGTGCAATCCCGATTTGAACATGTCGGGGGAGGAGCGGAATCATTATTATTTTTTTGTGTCGCTCTTCAATCATTTCTATTGGGTCCTCGGCTCGGTGCTGGGTGCCGTTCTCGGCTCTGTTGTCAGCTTCAACAGCGAGGGTATTGATTTTGCATTGACGGCACTTTTTCTCACCGTATTCCTGGAGCAGTGGCTTTCTTCCAAAAAGCATATTCCCGCCATTGTCGGGGTTGCCGTTTCCGTGATCTGTCTGATCCTGTTCGGCAAAGACAGCTTTTTGATCCCCACCATGCTGGGAATTTCGATTGCTCTGTGCTTGTATAAGGAGAAACAACAAAATGACTGATTTACATACCTGGTGTGTTGTTGCTGTAATTTCCCTGGTTACGGTTGCGCTTCGCTTTTTGCCGTTTATCCTGTTTCGCGGAAAAAGAGAAACGCCGAAAATCATTGAAAAGCTGGGCAGGCTTCTTCCCTTTGCCATTATGGGCATGCTGGTCGTGTTTTGCCTGAAGGACGTGAGCCTTGCAAGCACGTCGGGCTATCTGCCGCAGCTGATCGCGTGCGCTCTGGTTGGTGTTCTTTACGTCTGGAAAAGAAATACGTTAATCAGTATTATCGGGGGAACGGTGTGTTATATGCTGCTGGTGCAGCTTGTTTTTTAAAAAAATTGAAAATATTGTCAGTTTTTCTCCGTTTTTACGACATTTAGAAGTAACAAATCTAATTCAAACAGGAGAATATTATGAGAGAAGAGGAACATCGCAAGACGCCCACCGTTCTGGCGGACGAGGACATCATCGAGCTGTATTGGAAGCGCGAGGAAAGAGCGATTCAGGAGACCGACGTGAGATACGGTCGCTATCTGTTCACCATCGCCTACAACATCGTTCACGACCGTTTGGATTGCGAGGAGTGTCTGAATGACACCTATCTGGGAACCTGGAATAGCATTCCGCCCCACAGACCGAGCATTTTCCAGGTCTTTTTGGCACGGATCACGCGAAACGTGGCGGTGGACAAGTATCGTGAAAACACCGCGAGCAAGCGGATTCCCTCGGAAATGACGGTTTCGTTGGAGGAATTGAACGATTGCATCGCCGACGAGTCGAGCTTTGACGAGGAGGAGACGGTCAGGACGATCAGCAAGGTCTTGAACACCTTTTTGCAGACGCTCCCCGAGCGTGAGAGGTTCACCTTTGTTTGTCGGTATTATTATTCCGACTCTGTTTCCAATATCGCCAAAATGCTCCAGGTCTCCGAGCGAACGGTGTTCCGCACGCTGGCAAAGACAAGGGCAAAGCTGAAAGAATTGTTGGAAAAGGCAGGGTTCCGCTATGAATAAAAAAGACAAGCTGAAATTGGACGTCATGTCCAACATTGATGAAAAAACGATTGAGCAGGTCTCGAAAAAGCGCTTCCGTCTGGCGAAATATCTTGAAAAGCGTCCGTTTTGGGCAAAGAAATGGTTTGTGCCGTCGTCGGTTGCCGCGCTTCTGTTGGTCTGCATGGGCATCTTTTGGGCTCTGCTCCTCTTTGGCAAGCAGGTGCCGGTCTATCGCGGCATGACGATCTCCTCGGTCGAGCCGCAGACCGCCCTCTCAAGTGAGGCCACCTTCAAGCCGCTCGCTTCTCAGGGCTTCGTCGAGCAGGCACTTGCCCCCGCGCAGGACCACAAGCCGCCCAAGGGCGATCTTGTCGGCGGTCCCGCCCATCGCGAGGATAGACTCGACACCGACGGCGCTGCCGTGAAGGATGCCGCTGACGATAGCCTCAAGGTCGAGGGCAGCGCGGCAGAAATCTACTACGCAAAGCCCAATGAGGACATCTACATCACCATCCACATCGACAACCCCGACAGCTTTGAGATCCTGTCGTTCACGCTCAACGGCAAGAAATATTCTTCCTATATGTTTGAAGAAGGCTCGGATATGGAGCATCTGATCCTCAAGGTCAACGTC
>JAZSJS010000120.1:0-5584 GCA_045534435.1 Eubacteriales bacterium | reverse complement strand
GGTACGCGTCAACCGGGAATGGATGTAAAAATACAAATCGCGGAGAAGTTCTCTTTTTCAGAGCACTTCTCCGCAATTCTTATTTTGTTTGATATTTTTGTGCCTGAACGCGGTACATTTCCGCGTATTTCCCGTTTTGCTTCATCAATTCCTCATGCGATCCGCATTCGATGACGGCACCTTGGTCGAGCATATAAATGCGATCCGCCATGCGTGTGGTGGAAAGCCTGTGGGAAATGAAGATCACCGTTCTATCCTTCGCGTTTTCCGCAATGGAACGGTTGAGATTGTATTCGGCAATCGGATCGAGTGCCGAGGATGGTTCATCCATCACGATCAGCTCATACGGACGCGCAAACACCCGTGCGATCGCAACCTTTTGCGCTTCACCGCCCGACAAGCCCACGCCGTCCTTGCAAAACTCTCTTGTCAGTTGAGAGTGGATTCCGTTCGGCAGCGTCGCCAGCTTGTCATCAAAGGATGCCGCACCGAGCGCGTGCAAAACCGTGGCTTCATCGGCGTCGGTGTATTCTGCCCCCATCACGTTTTCGGCAAGCGTGGCGGCAAAAACCTTATAATCCTGAAACAGCGCCCCGATGTGTTGGCGGTAGCTTTCGGGATCATAGTGACAAATGCTTTTTCCGTTGTAAAGGATCTCGCCCTCCACAGGGTCGTACAACCGCATCAAAAGCTTGATCAGCGTGGTCTTTCCCGCGCCGTTGTAGCCCACCAAGGCGATCTTCTCACCTTTTTTGATCTCCAGATCAATGTGATTCAGCACCGAGCGAGAGGATTCCTTGGAAAACGGATATGCAAAGCAAAGATTTTTCACCGTCAGCGACTCAAAGGCGGGCACGTCTGTGATCTCGCCCTTGATCTGCGGCTCGTATTCGAGAAAACGACGAAACTTCTCGACGTAAAGGCTGTGCTCGTTGAATTTCGTCACGTAATTTCCGATATCGTCAAGCGTCCAATAAAGCTTGAACGTGGCGTTGATGCTTGCGGAAAAGCTACCGAGTGAGAGCGTGGGATCGGTCAGATAGCGCGCGATCAGATAGCCTGTGACGCCCGCATGAGGCAACGCGTTGGTGAAAAGCGAGGAAAGCAATGACAAAACAAACAGCTTTCCCGAGAACTTTTCAAAGCATGCAATCTTCTCCTCGGTGGCTTCGTCGTACTGCTCGCGCATGCGCTCTGCGATCTGTCCTTGACGCAACTCCTTGGCGTGGTCGGGCAGATAGAAGATCCTTCCGATATACGCCAACTTGCGATTGATGGGATTGAGCTCCAACGAGCGCGCATACCGCACCTTGTTCGCCATGAATTTGACGATCAAGCCCAACGCAACAGATACGAGCAGCACAATGGCGACGATCCAATCCATGGTGAAAAGCACGCCGAGGATCACCACGCTCGAAAGCACGCGGTTGATAAACAGCGCAATGTTATCCATAATGGCATCCACGCGCTTGTCCGACTCGCTGATCGCCCAAATGAAATCGTTGTAGAAGGCGGGATCATCGTAGCAGCACTGATCCAACTCCCGCGCCTTGCGGTAAAGCTCACTCTGCATTTTCTCGTGCAAAATCAGCGAGGCGCGCGGACGGTAAACGCAGAGCCGCCATTTGTTGAACAGCTCAAACATGGCGTTATATGCCGCAAAGATCAGAGATACCGTCAGCACCTCAACAAAATCAATGCCGCTTTCAATGGCGTCAAACAAATATTTGGTATACAAAATCCCAAAGATATGGTACAGTCCGCGCCCGATGCCCTCTCCAAGCTCCACGAAGATATAGCTTGGCGTATGGCGGAAGGCAAACCGCATCATAAACCACACGTTTTTCGTCACGCGTGCGGGGCTGTGCTTTTTGGTGTTGGTCTTGCGCTTCATGCCATCACCTCCCCATCAGCCTCGTCCATCGTATAGGTGTCGGCTTGCTTGTGCCACATGTCGGCATAGGACGCATTGAGTGCCAGCAGCTCGCGGTGCGTTCCCTCTTCCTTGATGCATCCGTTTTCAAACAGATACACGCGATCCGCCGCGGCGGCACTTGACAGGCGGTGCGAGATAAAGATCACGGTCTTGCCCTCGCAGGCGCGGAACATATTCGCATACATCTCCTGCTCGGCGATCGGATCGAGCGCCGAGGTGGGCTCGTCCAGAATCACGATCTCATGATTTCCCGCAAAGACACGGGCAATCGCGATTTTTTGCGCCTCGCCGCCCGAGAACACCGCGCCGTCGGGGTCAAATTCCTTTGTCACCGTGGTGTGGATCCCCTTCGGCAAGGAATCGATCTTCTCCGAAATGCCGCTTTGGAGGAGCGCGTCCTCAACCGCTCTTTCGTCCTCGTCGGTCAAATGCCCACGCAGCATCACGTTCTCGGCAACGTCGGTGGCAAACAAACGGCAATCCTGAAAAACTGTGCCAAACATCTCGCGATAGGACGAAAGCCGATAGTTCTTGACGTTCTCGCCGTTGAGCAAAATCTCGCCCTCGCTAGGGTCGTACAACCGCAACAGCAGCTTGATCAATGTGCTTTTGCCGGCGCCGTTGTGACCTACAATCGCGATTTTTTCCCCGGCGCGCACCGTCAGATTCACGTTCTGCAACGCCGCGGTCTTTTGTCCGTCATAGAAAAATCCCACGTTGCAGAGCTGCAAGACTTGCATGCAGGGAGCCTCCGCCGCCTTTTCGTCCTCGGAGATCTGCACCTCATAGTCCAAAAAGACGCGCAGATTGTCAATATAAAGCGAGTTTTCGTCCAGCTTCAAAATCACGTTTCCGGCATAATTGACGTTCCCCGCAATGTTTGTGATCGAGTTGATCACCACAAAGCAGTCGCCCAAAAGCATATTCTTTTTCACCAGGGTCTTGAATGCCGCAAGCACGATCGAGCCGACATAAACAACCACGTCAAACACGAAGTCGAAGAGATAGGCAAACCACATCAGTGTGTAACCATACTCCTTCACGTAACCCCTCAACTCCACAACGCTCTCGTGCATCTGACGCAGCATCACGCGCCACATCTCGCTCATGCGCATTTCCTTGGAAAAGTCCTTGAGATAAAAGGTGCGCCTGACGTAGTCCTTTTTGCGTCCGCCTTCCCTGGTTTTCATGTTGTAATCGTAGTTCAGGCGGTTTCTGCGCTTGCCCACCAAAAGCGTACAGAGCAACGGCAAAAACGCAAACAGCAAAAAGATGGGATCAATGGTGATGATCAGCGTGCCGACCGCAAGTACGTTCAGCACCACCCACAGCACGTTGGAAAGATTGTTCAGCACGGCAAAGGCGCGGTCGGTCGCCTCGCCCGTGGCTTTGACGTAGGTATTGTAGAAATCGGGGCGCTCAAAGCAAGCCAGCTCCACGGCAACCGCCTTTTGTTGCAACAGGTTTTGGATATAACGCTCCACGCGCGGCGAATGCAGTGTCAGATAGCGGTGGTGAATACAGGAAAAGATCATATAAGCCACACTGAATCCAAACATGACGCCAACGTCAATCAACACGCGATTGACGTCCTTGCCCATTTGCAGGGCATTGATGGCATATTGAAAGAGATAGGTATTCAGCAAAAAGCTGTTTGCCGCCCCCAATACGGTGGAAAGCAACGACATGATCACGATTCCCGGGCAGGCTTTGCAGAGCAGGCGCAGCATATAAAGATTGTTTCGCCACGTGCGCCGCCAGTCAATTTTCTTTTTTTGTTGTTTTGTCATAGATGTAATCCCTTTTGCGCTTGATCCAAACCGCTCACCAAGCAGTTTCCTGTTACAAGCGGATTTTTTATATTGTTTGATAAGATAATTTTCGTTTTTTGTTAATTATACCATTTTTTCGCCAAAAAGTCAATATCTTTCACAAAACCAACGTAAAACACAGCCCTTCAAAACACCGTAGCCTTGTGTCAAAAAATAAAACTCAAATCACCAAACAATACGAGCCCGCGGCATTGGCATTGCCGCAGGCTCGTATTGTAAATGGGGAGAGAGCTTCGAATCGGTGGTAATTTTGCTGAGGCGGTTGGTTTCATATTCCAAAAGAGGCACCGAAAATCAACATTCGGTGCCTCTTGAGGTTAGTTATAAAGGGCACACAGAACCGTCACCTGTGTTTCGCTTAATTAAATGTTACAGTTTCACCATCAATTGTTAAAATATAATCATTAGGCAAAGACGTTTCAAACACCAATAATCCATAGGCATAATGAACCCCACTCGGAGAAACAGCAGAAGTAAGTAAAAACTCTGAATTTAAACTATCAGAAATTTCAATATTCTTTTGCGCATCATTACACGAATGAAAAAAGTAAAGAACTGTGCTTTCATTCACTTTTTTTTCAAAAATAAAGCACTCGAATCTTTCCAACGAAAAAAAACTTTCGTTTTTGTGATATAGAGGTAAAGATGTCCATTTCTTGTCCTCTTTTATAAACAAGTCGTAAGCTAACGTACCTTCCTTATTAAAATAGGTCACAAGTGATATATCCTGATCTGTTAATATATCAACAATTGGAAACTCATCTCCATAATCATTATAAAAAGCTTCTTCAATCGTATCTGCCGCCTTCATGTGTTTTACTGTGTATATCCCAAAAACCACGAGATCAACCAACACAAATATACACAGAGCTATCCATAACCAAAATTTCTTTTTCATATTATCTCCTTATTCACCGAGCTCCTATTGGAATCGGCGACGATTGTGGCATCGGAACACCAAACATAATCAAAATTAGTTCTACTATCCTTCTTTCATTTACATCAAAAGTATGCGTTTGTTTATATCCATTTTTAGAATATGAAAAAGACACTGAGTCCTTAATGTTTCCAAAACTATTATGAGAAACCGAATATGTTGCATCATCAAATGTCCCACTTAAATGTAAAGATCGTTTCCCCAAAAATTCCTGGTCAATTTTTAAAGAAAACCAATCCAAGTTAAATTTAAAACCAAAAGAATCCAGATTTTCTAAATAAGCGGTAAACATTTTCTCTTTTCCAAAAGGGCTATCAGATTCATTAGTTTCTCGATAACTATAGTTCACAAAATACAGATCTATATCCTTAGATTTTATTGTTTGAATTTTTGAAGAAATATATTGAACAGATACATATTCAGAAACGGTATCACATAGTTTACCAAATTTGTCACCTATCGTCTGTCCTCCACATCTCTCACAATCATTCCAAACATCCCAACGATGGAAACAAGTTCCGCAAGGATCACAACCATTTACTGGATTGTTATTACAATATGCAAACATATTATAACCCAACAAGCCGGTTCCCGTAGAAACATATCCATCCGCATTAATAAATCTACACCAGTTGGGATTATAGTATCTGCTCTGCAAATAATACCAACCGGTTTCTACGTCATAGTAGTAACCGCGATATCTGAACGGATTGTAGGTGGTTGCAATCGCCTTATCGGTGCTTCCGTTGACCAGCGTGGTTGTGGTGCAAGCTCCCCAAGGATCATAGGAATAGGTAGCAATTTTGGTGCCGTACTCATTATAGATGGCAACGACGTCTCCTTGCAGATTCTTCTCGAAGAAATAGTACAGGAAGCTAT
>JAZSJS010000163.1:0-6263 GCA_045534435.1 Eubacteriales bacterium | reverse complement strand
AAATATGCTTTTTAGTTTCGACTGGCAGGTCTTTTCTATTATAGCATATTTGGAGGATTTCTTCTCACCGGTTAACCTCTTTTGAACCCCGCCACTATGGCGGGGTTTTCGTTATACAACAAGTTGCTCCCCGCAAAATGCGGGGAGCAACGATCGTTTGTTATCAATGCTTCCCAAACGGACGTCTTATCCGAGAATATCTGCCGCATCCACACCGAGCAGAGCTGCAGAAGCAACCAATGAAAGTCTCGTGGTCTCGTCGTTGTGCTGTGCGTAATATGCCGCGATCGCAGCCTCGCAATCCTGGCGGTCCGTGGAGGTCTCGGGGATCTTGGAGCCGACTCCAAACGCGTCGAACTTCTCTTCCTTCACGTTGCCGTTTTCATCCAGCATGGTCTTTCTCAGCGCCTCACAGATCGCACCCGAGCTCATGAAGGTCTCCACGCTCTCCTCTGCGCTTCCGGGTAAAATACCGTTCTGTCCATCCTTTGTGAACAGATGACTCTCGGAGGAATGATCCTTTGCGGAAAGTGCCATGGTCAGCACCTGATTCAGTGCCTTTGCCTCTTTTTCATATTGCTCCTCACCCATCGACGTATTGGCCATGTGGTGGAAGATCGCACAGATCAGCTCGGAGGAGGTGGAGGAATACTTGGGAGAAACGCGATAACTCTCGATTCTCTCGGGAGTTGCGTAGACCTCGATCATTCCGGCGGTTTGAGGATTGATGTTGCGAATCAACGCGATCAGATCCTCCTCGGGAACCTGCTCACCGTCCTTGCCGAGCTTGGTCAGAACCGTCACGCTTCCCGACACCGCATTCATCGTCTGCGAGTAATTCACGTTCTCGCCCTCGGTTGCCTTTTGTGCCATCTGCGTTGCGGTTGCCATATCCAGATCCGCAGCATTACGCACGGTCTCGGATTGCAGCACTGCCGTGAAGAGGCTTGCAGTCTTATCCTCTCCCACCGAATCGGCCTGATTCAGCGCATCAAGGATCGAGCCGAACGAGGAAGCAACGTCCTCGATCTTCATTTCGGAGGAATGGTCAAGCTCGCGCTTGAGCTCGCTTGCCGTTCCGAAGATCACGGCGATCGCCTTCGACTCATTCGCGAGGGTCTCCTCGTTGATCTTCTCGGCAGCTGCCTTCGAATCGATCAGCATCTTATCCAGCGTGACCTTTTGCGTCACCATTTCATCCGCAGACTTCAGAGACGCCGTTGCGTCAAGCGCATCCTTCGTCACGGTTTTTGTCAGCACGACGGAGGAGATCACGGCAAGGCCGGCCTCGTCGTTCTGCAAAAGATCGGAATAGGCATCGGTGAGGATCGTGACCGCCTGTGCGGCATAGTCCTCGGTATAGTCCAGGCTCACCAGCTCGGTGTAAGCACGCGCCAGGACAGCGGCACCGCTGGAAAGCAACTCCTCCTCGGTTTTGCCGTCATAGACCGTTCCGGCGAACAGCTCGGGGGCAGCCTCCAGAGCAAAAGAGCCCGCGAAAGCAATTTCCTCGGTGGAATCGTCGGAGGCCTGCTGTGCCTCCGCAGAGGTCACGCTCATTGCATAAACCGCGAAAAATGCCTTGACGTCATCTGCGTTGATTCGATCCTTATCGGTATGATCGATCAAATCCTTCGACATACTGACGGCATAGCACTGAATGATCTCGGGATCGACCGGAACGCCTGCCTCGTCGAATGCCTTCTTCAGGTCGGCACTCAGCTGCTCGTCGCGCGCCTGTCCCTGCAAGCCCTTTGCATAATTGACCGCGCCTGCCACGTCATTCAGGAAGTCTCCGTAGACCACACTCACGTCACCTGGGATTCCCAGCGTGGTTGCAACCGCGCGAAGTCCCATGTTGGTCACCTCGGGGATCAGCACCTTCATGCTTTGATTGCGTCCCATCGTGGTGATCAGCGACTCCACGATACCTTCACTGCCCAGTGCGGTCATCAGCGCATCGGGATCCGACATCTTTGCAAAAACACCGTTCTTTGCCAACACGGAAACCATCTCGGCAACCGTGTGGAAATCGGCCTGCAGCGTCTTCGTATTCTTCGAATCGGTGTGTATGATCTCCAACAGGGTTTCAAAGAAGGGCGCGAAGATCTCGTCCATCTCACCAAAGGTCGGCTTTGCCGCCCCCAGGAATGTCTCGTTTGCAAGCCACTTGTCGGTTGCACTGTAAAGAATCTCTCCCGCAATCGTGGGAAGCAGCTCGGATTCGTCAAAGGCATCCGCGACCGCAATGAACACGAGCGCCTGCGGTTCGCCATAATCCGCAAATTTGGTTTGACCGAGGCTGACGATATTGCAAGCGAACGAAGAGATCGCACCCATCTCCTTGGAAAAATCGATCTTTTTATCGTCGATCTTGAAATCGGTCAAAAGATTGCCAGCAAGCTCGCCGCCAAGAACGCGGTACACCTTGAGCGATCCATTGTCCAAAGGGGTGACACTGGTGTCCAACACCTCTTGGACCACCACCTCCTGATCGGCAGACAGAATGTCGGACTCCAGGATCCCGTTTGCAACGGGAGAAGCCAAGCCGATGTATACCGAGATCGGAAGCAAGCAGATAAAGGTAAATGCCAATCCCTGTCCCAAGCCCCAAGCGGCTGCGCGCCAGATGCGGAATTTGGTGTTCTGAGTCTGCTCCTTGAAGGCCTCGCGGAAGACCAGAGTCACAACCAGAAATACGATCCAGGAGAGGAAGGAAAGAGCGAAGAAATAAACAAGGCTGAAAATCGGCATCGCCAAGGAAACAACACAATTAACCAACACGGTGTCAAGCGTGGGAGAAACGCCCAGAATCTCGGCAACCATGTCATCGACACCGGCCTCCTTGAGGACGGGAAGCAGCGCATCCTCCACAAAGGTATCCGTAACAAAGGCTCCGCGCGTCACCGCAGCAAGCACGACGGCAAGGATCGCACAAACGATCAAACTGATTCCGCGGATACGCGCCTTTGAGATGCCACGCAGAATCGACCAACCGATGCTGATCCCGAGAATCAAAACCACTCCTAAAATCAAAAACAAGTTACTCATATCATCATGACTCCTTTTCTTGTCAATTGATGTAAAATACAGATTACCATTATCATTTTATCATAATTAGATAATTTTGTCAATACGTTTCCCTATTTTTATTTTGCTTTTATCGAGGTTAGTATAAATATATTAAGGTAGGAGCACAACATTCCGAAAAAGCCGAAGACAGGCTCCCTTGCCTCTCTCAAAGCACCTCCGCACGGATTTCCCGCAGCAGTGCCTGTATATCGCTCGGCAGAGGCGGACGGGTTCCCTCTCTCATGCACGCCGCGCTTCCGTATGCCACCGCCCAACGCAGCATTTCGGCATACTCCATGCCCTTCGTTGCCGCCGCGCAGAAGCCGCCGATCGCGCTGTCTCCGGCACCGATGGTGGAAACGGCTTCGATCCCGGGAGCGTGTGCGACGTAGCATCCCGACTCGCAGCAAAGCATGGCACCTTTTCCCCCAAGACTGATCATCACGTTTTCAACTCCTTGGGCGCGAAGTACCTCCGCCGCCCACTTGGCATCGCAAAAGTCACGAACCTCTGTGTCAACATATGCGCCGACCTCCTCCTCATTGGGCTTGATCAGCCAGGGAGAAACCTCGATCACGTCCTGTCTGCCAAAGGAGCGCGAATCCAATACGATCCTCACGCCCCGATCTCTGTATTTTTTCAGCATCGTCTTGACGCGATCCATGCCGAGTCCCTCCGGGTTTCTTCCCGTAAAGGTAAGAATATCCCCCTCTCCCAGAAGCACGTCCAGATCAGGCTCCACGCGGTCGATCAGCCAATCGCCCACAAAAAAGCCGGCAAAGCTGATGCGCGTCTCGGGCGCGTTGTCGGTATGCAGCGTCATGTTCTCGCGGATCCGTCCCGCCACCGTGATCTCACGGCAAAAAATGCCTTCCGCATCCAATGCACGGCGAAACCGCTCCCCATTCTCCTCTCCAAGCACCGCCACCGCGGTGTTCGGGATGCCGTTGGCGGTGAGTGCGCGGGAAATATTAATCCCCTTGCCGCCCGCATCAAAAGCAGTGACGCTCGCCAAATTTTCATGAAACGGCCTAAAATTCTCGGCAAAGCAGTGCAGATCAAACGCGGGATTGAGGGTCAAAGTCACAATCTTCATGGGCGCTCCTTTTTGGATGTTTTTGGGATTCTATTGTATCACGAATCACGTGAAATGTCAAGAGATTGCAAAAAAGACACCCCTTGGTGCACCTGCGATAAAGCAGGTTGTAAAGCTCACAACAATACCGCCGAGCGCGAACAAATGGTAGCTCTCGGCGGTTTCTTCTTGGAATTTATTATTCGTACACCAACACCACGGGCGGACAGCAGTAATCAACACCCTTCTGATGCAATCCTTTGTCATATGCTTCCCTGACGATAGACATAACAAAATATTTCGTCGCTTCGTGATATCTGAAAAGATCGGGAACGGATGTGAGGTGCTTAGGAATAGGCGTTTTCATAGAAGCAATAAAGGTTGTGAATTCTTCTCCTATAGCCGTCTTTATTTCTTCGGTCGCGTTTTTAATTACCACGCACATTTCATCATATTCCGTTTTCTTTAACACGGGGATTTTAACACACAGCCTATCCTTGGCATGTCCTATTACACCCAGGCGTTCAAGAGTTGGAATATAGGAGATAAACTCATTGGGAATATCTAATGTTTCAAGTGAAATGCTGTCGTAGATGCTCCACAGTAGCGGAATGATATGCTTAAAATACAGTTTATACGCGCCACCGAAACGATGAGGGCTATCCCACAACGTAGTGTCAAATTCATAGAAACGAATACGCTTGGTTCGTCCTACCGCTACCGCTTCTGAGGTGCGGTGACCGCCGTGAATGCAATATTCAGATGCTTCTTTATACTCTTTCATATTGTATCCCGCATCAAACACAGTAGCTTGCGCAAACCACCAACCGCCATCCTTTCGTTTCGGAAACTTTGGTGCTTCAATCTTGCCTGTCCCAAAATGCTGAAAATCTTGCAAAGCCTTCAAAACGGCATATCTATCAAGCCTTGTTCTTTCCTCGGTACTCATTTCATGTACGAAAGACATTTTTGAAATCTTATCGGACATTCTTTCGATAATTTTCCATACTGTTTCAAAATGCTTATGAGTAAATTCAAGCTGCGGCTTGAAGTTATTGAGCGAGTTTTGCGGTCTTGTAATGATAAAATCCGTATATACTTTGCCGCTATCCATCTGCACCATAAGTTCGCCATCTACAAGCTTTTTGATGATTGGCTCAATGTATGCGGCAGGAATACCAATCGCTTTGGAAAGATCACTGATCGTAATGGGTTTGTCGTATGCAAGAATCAAAAGGTTCTGTGCAATCAAATCCCCCCTACAAGGGATATAGGCTCTCCCTTGAGTCCATCCGAGCCACCAAAAGACAGCCACATCTCGCCGGGCAAATAGTTTTCTCTTGTTTCCATAGTTTCAAGTCCTTTCTTCATCTGATTGCGACCTGCTGACAATCGGCTTTTTACCGTTCCTTCGGGTATACCAAGATCCTCGGCAATAGCCGAAACACTTTGATTTCCAAAATAAAAGCGTATCAGAACCTCGCGCGTAATAAAGCTTAAATGATTTAGCTCCTTACGCACCTTAGATGCTTCTTCGGAGGTGAAGTATTCTTCGTCTTCATCCTCCGCAATCTTTACACTCTCGTCCAAACATACTGTAACGGGAGCTCGATACTTTTTTCTTAGGTTATCATTATGCTTATGATAGAGTGTATTGGTGAGCCAAGTTTTGGGATGCTCTATTACCCCTCCGCGGTGCATATAGGCAAAAGCCGCAAGCATTGTGTCTCCCACAAGATCTTCGGCATCATTTTGCGAGGTGCATTTTGATGTTGCAAGTCTTATCAGATAATCATAGTATTGAATGATTTCCTCGTTTGTCATAAATTTACCTGCTTTCCGGAATGCTTTTGAACGTTCACCTAAATAGTCGTAAAGGTTTGCTTGTGGTTCGAACTTGAAATGAAATTTTTATTATTATTATATCATAAAGTTGTGAATTAGTTTATAACGAAGGAAGCCCCGCGTGAGGCGAGGCAAGTAATCAATTATTATAATTTTTCAACTTAATCAAATTATTTCTGATCTTTTAATGTTGAATTGCGCTGTCGGCAACTCGTTGTGATTGATTAGAGACATAGGCGTGCTACAAAACTCGTTCGCCGTGATATTGAAA
>JAZSJS010000045.1:0-8137 GCA_045534435.1 Eubacteriales bacterium | reverse complement strand
GTTTGCAAGGTCGCGCTCCCTGCACACCTCAAAGAAGGTGCTGACACGACCGAGCGACATTGCCGCACCGTTTTGCTCTTTAATGGCAGCAAGATAGCCAAAATAAGTCCATTGGATCGCCTCGCGCGCGTTCGATGCGGGCTGACTGATGTCAAAGCCGTACATTGCCGCCATTTCCTTGAGGTAGCCGAGGAACGCGATCTGCTGGAACAGCTCCTCGTCGAGACGAATCTCCTCGGTGTTAAAGGTGTCAGCGGCAAGGGCGTCCTTGTCCTTTTTCTTTTCCGCAATCAGTCGGTCAACGCCGTAGAGCGCGACGCGACGGTAGTCACCAATGATTCTGCCGCGTCCGTATGCATCGGGAAGACCCGTGATGACGTGACATTTGCGCGCCTGACGCATCTCCTCGGTATAGGCGCGGAAGACACCGTCGTTGTGCGTGGTGCGGAAGCGAAATTCCTCCTGCACCTTTTCACTCAGCTGATAGCCGTAAGCCTCACAGGCCTGGCGCACCATACGCATTCCTCCAAAGGGATTGACGCCTCTCTTGAGCGGGCGGTTGGTCTGCATTCCCACGATCAGCTCGTTTTCCCGGTCGATATATCCCGGCGAATAGCTCGTGAGCGAGGAAACCGTGGCGGTGTCAATATCCAGCACGCCACCGTACTGCTGTTCCAACGTGAACAGCGTGTTGAGTTTTTTCATCATGGCATTGGTGCGCGCGGTTGCGCTCGCGAGAAAATCCGATTCTCCTACGTATTCCCGATAGTTTGTCTGAATAAAATCACGCACGTTGATCTCATTCTGCCAAGCACCCGATCGAAAACCGTTCCAATTCTTGTGTTCCATCTCTTTTTTCCTCCCTTTCCCTTGATTTGCCACAAAAAAAGGGCAAATCAGCTTTTGTAAACTGAATTGCCCAGACGGTCGGCTTTATAACGTTTGTATTCCCTTGCGGTGACCCGCATTACCCGTCAGTCATGCAAACGCTGATTTTTTGTACGACCATATTATAACATATTCCTTTGCAAAAGTCAACAAGAAACGTCGAAAAATTTGCAGACATTTTTTGTTATCGCGATCCACCTGACATAAAATCGGCACCGCACGGTTCAAAATAAGAAAAAAGACGAAAGGAGGCAAGAAATGAAATTTTGCAAATCCGTCAAATTCTCTGTTCTTTTGGCATTCTGTTTCTGTTTTTTGGCATTTTTTGTCGGTTGCTCGCGCGTTGAAAAAAGGATCACGGTCGTGGTGCGCGAGGTTGGAAGCGGCACGCGCGAGGCGTTTGACTCTCTGGTGACCGACGGCATTCATTTCCTTGCGGAAGCCGATGAAAACGGAAGAACCCGCCACAACACGACCGAAAGAGCCGTTGTCCAAACCAAAAACGGCGCGCTGCTCACCTCTGTGGCATCGGACGTCAATGCCATTGGCTATCTTTCGCTCTCCTCGCTCAACGAAAGCGTGCGACCGATCTCGGTGGAAGGGGTATTCCCTGAGGAAACCTCTCTTCTTGACGGCTCCTATCCCCTGCAGCGTCCCTACGTGATCATGACATCCTCTGCGCGACCGCTCTCACCTCGCAGCGCGGATTTTTTGCGTTATTTGCAAAGCGACGACGTCAGGACACACATCGAAGCGGCCGGCTGTTTTTCCCCAAAGCAGGATGCTCAGAGGTCTCCTCAGAGCTTTTCTCCGCTCCCCGCTTTTCCCGACGGCGGAAAGATCGTCATTCGCGGCTCGACCTCGGTGGAAAAGGTAATCCTTTCCGCCGCGAGGGATTATGCCAAACTTTACAACACCGAGCCCTCCAATCTCTTTGACATTCAATTGGAGGGGTCGTCGGTTGGCCGAAGGGCGGTGGAAAACGACACCTCCGGAAACGTCATCGGTCTCTCATCCGTTGCTGTCGATGCCGACGGGATCGACAGCTTTCTTCTCTGTGTTGATGCCATCGCAGTGGTGGTCCACCCCACCAATTCGACGGTGTCGGATCTCACTCTCGCGGAGCTTTACGATATCTTTTGCGGAAAAACGCAGTATTTTTCAAGTATCGAACAAGGAAACAAGGAATCATGAAAAAAGAAAACCTAAAAGAACAGGCCGGAAGGCTTCTGTTCGGTGCAGCGGCATTTTTTTGCACGCTTTCGGTGCTTGCGATCTTCGTCTTTCTGACCGTCAAGGGAATGCCCGCGCTTCGAAAGATCGGATTTTCGGACTTTTTGCTCGGAACGGTCTGGTCGCCCAGCCGCCATGATACCTATGCCGCACCGCTCTCCGGATACTACGGCATCTTCACCATGATCGTCGGCACGCTTGCCGCAACTGCGGGGGCCTTGCTGTTCGGAGGCTTTCTGGGATATTTCACAGCGGTTTTCCTCGTGTTTTTCTGCCCGAAAGCACTTCGCACAGGCTTTGCATCGGTCATTCATCTTCTGGCGGGAATCCCCTCTGTTGTCTACGGATTCTTTGGGATCTCCTTCCTGCTGCCACTCCTTTCCCGCGTTTCCTCCAACAACGGAAGCGGTCTGCTCGCAAGCTCTCTCATTCTCGGCATCATGATCCTTCCCACCGTAACCGCCCTTTCTCAAAGTGCTCTTGAGGGGGTTCCTCAAGGCTATTACGACGCATCCTGCGCGCTCGGCTGCTCTCATACGCAAACCGTCTTTCGCATCATGGTTCCCGCCGCGCGCTCGGGCATCACCGCCTCTCTCGTCCTCGGCATCGGACGCGCTCTGGGAGAAACCATGGCGATCGTGATGGTTGCAGGAAACTCCCCGACCTATCCAAAGGGATTGTTCCACAGCTTTCGCGTGCTGACCGCCAACATCGTCATGGAAATGGGATACGCGGGAGAGGTGCAGGAGGGCGCGCTCGTCGCGACGGGAGTGGTCTTGCTGTTCTTCGTGCTTCTCATCAATTTTTTCTTTCTCCTTCTCTCCTCCCAAGCCGTCAAAAAAAGCACGGTAAAACGAAATCGCTTTGCTCATCGCGAGCCTCTGATCAAGCAGCTCATTCTTTCTCACACCGCCACAATCGGCAGACTTTTTGCGGCACTTTCCGCCGTTTTCTGCAGCGTGATCCTGGCGCTTCTTCTCGGCTTCATTCTTTTCAAGGGGATCCCCCCTCTCCTTTCAAGACCGCATCTGCTCCTTGGAAAATATGAATTTGCTTCTGCGCGCATCACGCTTCTTCCCTCCCTCGTCGCAACGCTGATGGCGGTTTTTCTGAGCCTTTCGGTGGCAGTTCCTTTGGGAGTGATGACCGCGATCTTCTTGCACGAATATACGAAAAAAACCAGCCTCACCGTGCGTCTGATCCGAGGCGCGGTCGACGCGCTCGGCGGTGTCCCCTCGATCGTTTACGGTCTGTTTGGCGCGGTTGCCTTCGTCCCGCTCCTTGGAGGCTCGTCCTCGGTTTTGGCGGGCGCCTTGACGGTGAGCCTGATGCTGCTTCCGACCGTGGTGCGCACCACCGAGGAAAGCCTTGCCGCCGTTCCGGAGGGCTTGCGCGAAGGAAGTCTTGCTTTGGGTGCAGGCAAGCTTCGCACGATCCTGCGCCTGGTTCTTCCCTCGGCGCTCTCGGGGATCTTCTCTGCCGTGATCCTTTCGATCGGACGTGTGATCGGAGAATCCGCCCCCTTTCTCTACACGATGGGATCGGTCCTCACGGCGGTTCCGCGATCCTATCTGGACAGCGGAGCGACGCTGTCGGTCGCACTCTATCAGCTTGCCGGAGAGGGATGGCACATCGAGGAGGCATATGCCACGGCAGTCGTGCTGATCCTGTTGGTTTTGAGTCTGAATCTATTGGCCCGTGCGGTACTTGCACGGCTTCGTCAAAGCGAGAAAAAGGAGGGGCGAGCATGAAAAAAGCAAGTGAAGCGCCGATCCGTTTCGGACAAAGCATCCACGTGCGCCATGCAGATCTTTGGTATGGAGAGTTTCACGCCCTGAAGGACATCAGCATCGACATTCCCGCACGTCGGCTGACCGCCTTTATCGGCCCGTCCGGTTGCGGAAAATCCACGCTGCTCAAATGCTTCAACCGCATGAACGATACGGTGGAAAAATGCCGTATTTCCGGAGAATTTCAAATTGACGGGCAATCGATCTACGGCAAGATCGACGTCAACACACTCAGAAAAAACGTGGGAATGGTCTTTCAAAAGCCCAATCCCTTTCCAATGAGCATCTATGACAACGTCGCCTACGGCCCTCGCACCTTCGGTATCCGCAAGCGCGCAGACCTGGACGCGATCGTGGAGGCCGCTCTTCGGCAGGCGGCGATCTGGGATGAGGTGAAGGATCACCTGAGCCGCTCGGCGCTCGGTCTGTCGGGCGGACAGCAGCAGCGGCTTTGCATCGCGCGTGCACTTGCCGTCAAGCCTTCGATCCTCTTGATGGACGAGCCGACCGCGGCACTCGATCCCATCTCCACGGGTAAGATCGAGGATCTTTGTCGGGAATTGGTCAAAACCACGACCATTGTGACGGTCACACACAATCTGCAGCAGGCCGCACGCATCTCTCATCAAACAGCCTTCTTCCTCTCGGGCGAGCTGGTGGAGATGGGAGAAACAGAGCGGCTCTTTTCCAAGCCGCAGGACGCACGCACCGAGCGATATATCACCGGAAAATTCGGTTGAATGCAGAACCGACAAAACCGATGCGCACCTTTCCCTGGAAAGGTGCGCATCGGTTTTTATGGATATCTTATACTCGCTTTTTCACAATTTGATCACGAGCCTTGTAAATACTGTCGGCGGGAATAAAGCCGCGTACCGAGGAAAGCGGATAGACGCTGGAGCGAGCTCCGATCACCGTCCCCGGATTGAGCACGCTGTTGCAGCCCACCTCCACGAAATCCCCCAGCATCGCACCGCATTTTTTTCGTCTTGTTTCAATGCGTTCCCCGTCAAGATCGACCGTGACGGGTGTCTTGTCGCTCTTGACGTTTGACGTGATCGCACCCGCTCCCATGTGTGCGCGGTAACCGAGGATCGAATCGCCTACGTAATTATAATGCGGCACCTGAACGCCGTCGAACAGAATGCAATTCTTCAGCTCGGTGGAATTCCCGACCACGCAATCCGCACCGATCAGAGCGCTTCCTCTGATAAACGCGCCCGGTCGGATCTGTGCGCGCTCTCCAATGATACACGGCCCCGTGATCGAAGCCGTTGACGCGATCTCGGCACTTTTTGCCACCCAAACGGCACTCCCTCTTTTTTCGTACTGCGAAAGCGGGAGAGCCTCCCCGAGCTCCGAAATAAAACCCGAAAGCTCATCCAGCACCTCCCAAGGATAGACAAATCGCGCAAGCAAGGGAGACGCCAAGGAGGCTTCTGTGTGATGAAAGAGCGATGAGATCTTCAAATCTTCTTTGTTTGCCATAAAATCAATCCCCTTTTTTGTCAAGTTCCTTCAATTCAAGCCCTCGCGCAGGATCACGTCGATGATCTCATCCACGCAGGCAAGACAGATCTCCTCTGTTTCCGCCTCTGCCATCACACGAACCACCGGCTCGGTCCCGCTCTCTCGCAAAAGGACACGGCCGCTCTTTCCCAGCCTTTGCGCAACCGCGGCAACACAACGCGACACCGCCTCGTTCTCCCGCACCGCCCTCTTATCCGAAACACGGAGATTTTTCGTCACCTGCGGCAGCATGACGACGGGAGACGCCAGCGCGGAAAGCGATTGCTTGCTTTCGATAACGGCCTCCATCACCTTGATGGCGGTCAGGATACCGTCTCCCGTGGTCGCGAATTTGGAAAGAATGACGTGTCCTGACTGCTCTCCTCCGAGGCAGTGACGGTTCTTTTGCATATTTTCGTAGACGTACCGATCTCCCACGGTGGTCTGCTCATAGGCAATATCAGCTGCATCCAGCGCTCGGTAGAGTCCGAGATTGGACATGACCGTCGTCACGACGGTGTTATTGACAAGATCACCGCGTTGCTTGAGATAGGTCGCCAGAATATAGAGCATATGATCGCCATTGACGACGTTTCCGTGTTCATCCACGGCAATACAGCGGTCGGCGTCTCCGTCAAAGGCAAAGCCGAGATCCAGCTGCTTGCGTCGAACATATTCGGCAAGCACCTCGATATGCGTCGAGCCCGCGTTGCGGTTGATGTTCAGTCCGTCGGGCTCTGCATTGATGATATAGGTCTTTGCTCCCAAAGCATCGAACACGCTCTTCGCGATCATCCATGCGCTTCCGTTTGCGGCATCGAGTCCGATTCGAAACTCCTTGAAGGAAAAGCGCGAAAGTGAGATCAGATAATCGATATAGCGATTTCTGCCGGCTGCATAGTCGACGATCCGACCAAGCTCCGCCCCCGTGGCAAAGGGGATGTCGGGTGTCGTGATCCCCAGCGCCTCCAGGTGTTTGTCCAGATACAGCTCGATCTTTTCAATGGTCGCATCGTCGATCTTTTCCCCACGGCTGTTGACCAGCTTGATCCCGTTGTCGGTGTAGGGATTGTGGCTTGCCGAGATCATCACGCCACAGTCAAAATCGTCTTCCGCCACAGCAAAGGAAACGCTCGGTGTGGTGGTGACGTGCAGCATATAGGCGTCACCGCCCGATGCGGTCAATCCCGCAACGATGGCATATTCAAACATATAGCTTGAGCGTCTTGTATCCTTGCCGATGACGGCGCGCACGCGGTGGCGTCCGCCGTCGCTGTAATACCACCCCAAAAAGCGACCGATCTTATACGCGTGCTCGGATGTCAGCGTCACACCCGCCTCTCCGCGAAAGCCGTCCGTACCAAAGTATTTCCCCATTCGATTTTCCCTCCGTTCTTCATTCTCGGAACCCACCTGCATATCTTTCTTTTCCATCGAGATCAGATCCTCTATCTCGGCATAAAGTGAATCAACGGAAATCTGAAACACCTTTGCGATTTTCGGCAAAAGCATCAGATCCGGCATCGTCATCTCGGATTCCCATTTGGAAACAGCTTGATTGGAAACGCCAAGCATATCTCCAAGCTCCGTCTGTGTAAACCCTTTTTCTTTTCTCAAAAAAGCGATATTTTTACCAATAGACATACGTATTCTCCTTAAACATACAAATTCAAAGCTGATTTTGTAACTATAATTATATCATGGGCGTATCGGGAAGTAAAGATAACAAACGGAGATTTATCCGGGCTAAAAAATCTCCGTTTGGTTGGAAAAAGTACTTTGATAAAAGGAAGCGTTTTTCGAAGATCTGTTATGAAAAACAGACTGTCTGTTAATTATTATAGACAAAAAAAGAGGAAATGCCAAAGAAATTCGGCATTTCCATAATTTTCTATCTCTATCAAAGCAGCTTGATGAGGGCAATCCTTTGCAGCCTCTCCTCACCCCTCCGACGAAGAACGACCGCGACCTCCCGTCCATCCTTTGATGCCAGCTCATGCGCGAAAAGCTCCGCACCGTCGGGAAGCTCTCCGCAATAGCAAAAATCGAGTGTCTGCGCAACAAATTCCGCGTTCAGGGGTGCATCAAGCGATACATCGGCACGTAACAGGGGGATCTTGTGAATCTGTGCCGTCGTTTCGCGGCAAAGCGAGATCGAGCGGCTTTTGCCGTCCTCACGGCGGATATAGCCGCGCTGCTCCAAGCGATCCAGATACATCTGCACCGTCGAGGTGCTCCGATAGCCCAGCCTGTCGCAAAGCTCTCTCACGCTCGGCGCGTATCCTCTTTTCGCGATCGAATCCTCGATCGCCTCCAGCATCGCCTGTTCTTTTTCGTTCCGTTTTTGCATATCCGTCCCATCCTTCCTTCGCAACTGATCTCATTATAGCATAAAACATCGTCTTTGAAAAGGCTTTTTTGCAAGTTTTTTGAAGGATTTCCTTCATCTTTTGATTCTAATCTTGCATTTTTCTCTAAAATTATGAACAAATCGTAACCTTTTCGAAAGCCTCTTGAAAAAGCACGAAAAAGCGTGTAAAATATATAATGGGTGATAAGTTGGCTTGTCATCTTTGTCTCTGTTTTAACAAATAAAAAATTACTTATTTATAAAGGAGAAAGACCCATGACCAATAACAAGTCTGTATTGAATTGGATCAACGAAATGGCCGAGCTGGTCAATCCCGACAAGATCGTCTGGATCGATGGCAGCGAGG
>JAZSJS010000159.1:0-31471 GCA_045534435.1 Eubacteriales bacterium | reverse complement strand
TCATAGACCGTCTCCGCCTTGTCGTTTGCCTTACCCGCGATGATGACCTCGGTGCATTTCTCACCAACCTTTTTCAGGATCTTGTCAATGCCCTTCTCGAAGAGATAGGTCGTGTAAGAGCCTTCTTTTTTCTCGATCTTGCGTCCGCGGATCAGCTCCATCAAGCCCTCCAGGCTGAAGGGAGTGAGCTCCGGGTTTTCATAAACGAGATCGTTGAAGCAGGAATCCGTACCCGTGTGACAGGCGGGACCGTCCTTCTTGACCAGCACAGTCAGGGCATCGCGGTCACAGTCTGCCGTAATACTGACAATGTGCTGGCGGTTGCCCGAGGTCTCACCCTTTCTCCAAAGCTCCTGTCTCGAGCGCGACCAGAAGCAGGTCGTTCCCTCACGCAAGCTGATCTCCAGAGATTCGCGGTTCATATATGCCAGCGTCAGCACCTTGCGGCTCTCGGCATCCACTACGATTGCGGGGATCAAGCCCTTTTCGTCAAATTTCAATTCATCCAGATTCAGCATTTCGCTCAATTCTCCTTATTCTGTGTCATTCTGACCTCAATGTCATGCTTGCGAAGCGTTCGCTTGAGGTCGTGAATATCGACCTCTCCGAAATGGAAGATCGATGCCGCAAGCCCCGCATCCACCTTGGGAAGCGTTTGGAAGAGCTTGACAAAATCCTCCTGACATCCCGCGCCGCCCGAGGCGATCACGGGAACGTCCACGACGCGGCAGACTGCTTCAAGCATCTCCAGGTCAAAGCCCTGCTTCACGCCGTCGGTATCAATGCTGTTGAGCACGATCTCGCCCGCGCCCGACGCAACACCGCGACGGATCCATTCAATGGCATCCATGCCGGTGTTTTCCCTGCCGCCCTTGGCAAAGACGCAAAAGCGTCCGTCAACGCGCTTGGCATCAACCGACAACACGACGCACTGACTACCGTATCTGCGCGCGGCATCGTAAATGAGATCGGGATTGCGGATCGCCCCCGAGTTGACGCTGACCTTGTCCGCACCGCATTTCAGCACGCGGTCAAAATCGGCAACGCTATTGATGCCGCCGCCCACCGTCAGAGGAATGAAAATGCGGCTCGCAACCTCGCGGAGAATGTCGGTGAAAAGCGCTCTTCCCTCCGCGGATGCGGTAATATCGTAAAAAACAAGCTCGTCCGCGCCGTTATCACTGTAAAATTGTGCGAGCTTGACGGGCGAGGAGACGTCGGCGAGTCCGAGGAAATTCACACCCTTGACCACACGTCCGTCCTTGACGTCGAGGCACGGAATGATTCTCTTGGTGATCATATGCCGCCCCCCTCTGCCGCGCGCAACGCGTCGCAAAGATCAAGGTCACCGGTATAAAGCGCCTTGCCCAGAATGGCTCCGTAAAGCCCCATTTCAGCAAGCGTTCTGACGTCCTTCACGGTGGAAACACCGCCCGACGCCGTGACGTTGATCGAAAATCGCTTTGCCATTTCGGAATAAAGCGCCAAATTGGTGCCTCCCAGGAGTCCGTCCTTGGAAATGTCGGTGCAGATCACGCAAGAAACGCCCTTTTTCTGCAGCTGCTCGCAAAAATCAAAGCATTCGATTGCCGACACCTCGGTCCACCCCTTGATCGCCACCTTGCCGTCACGAATATCAACACCGACTGCGATCCTGTCGCCGTAAGCGGCGATCGCCGCATCCAAAAAATCGGGATCGGTGACGGCGGCGGTTCCGATGATCACACGGAACGCACCTGCGTCGACATAGGTCTTCACGGTTTCCATCGAGCGGATTCCTCCGCCGATCTCCACCAAAAGTCCGCTCTCGCGGATCAATCTTCTGACGGTTTCAATGTTCGGCACAGAGCCGTCCCTCGCGCCCTCCAGGTCCACGACGTGGAGATATTTTGCACCGCACGCCGCAAATTTCTTTGCCACGGCAACGGGATCGTCACTGTAAACCGTCATCTGCTCGTAATCCCCTCGGACAAGACGCACCGCCTTGCCGTCGATCAGGTCGATTGCGGGAAAAATGTTCATCATTGGAAAAGGTCCTTTCTCTTACATCTCACAAAACGCGCGGAGGATCGCAAGTCCAACCTCCCCGCTCTTTTCGGGGTGGAACTGCGTGCCGTATACGTTCCCGTTGGCAACCGCCGCCGTCAGCGTTGCACCGTATTCGGTGGTGGCGATGACCGATTCGTCACAGTCGGCACCGTAGAAGGAATGCACGAAATAGACGTAATCTCCCTCGTTCAGATAGCGAAACAGAGGGCTTTTTTCCTTGCCGAAGGAAAGCGCGTTCCATCCGATGTGCGGGATTTTCAAATCGCCCGGAATCACGTCGCGGATCGCCTTGACCGATCCCTTGATCAAGCCAAGTCCCCGATGCTCTCCAAATTCAAAGCTCCTCTCAAAGAGCATTTGCATACCGAGGCAGATACCGAGAAGCGGCTTTCCGCTCTCAACCTCCTCGATCACCACACGGTCAAGCCCGCTCTCGCGGAGCTTTCTCGCGGCATCCTCGAACGCCCCCACACCGGGCAGGATCAAACGGTCGGCGCGGCGGATCACCTCTCTGTCCGAGGTGACGGTCACCTCCTCGCCAAGACAGCGGAAGGAGCTTTCCAGGGAAAAGAGATTTCCGACGCCGTAGTCAACGATCGCGATCATATCAGCACTCCCTTGGTCGAAGGGATCTCATCGCTCCTTGCCGCATCCACGGCAACCGCGCTCGCCAATGCGCGCGCCAATGCCTTGAACACCGCCTCGATGATGTGGTGCGAATTTTTTCCGTCGAGCCGGCGCACGTGCAGCGTGATCGCCGCCTCGCGCACAAATGCAGTCAGAAATTCCTCGACCAGCTCGGTGTCGAAGTCACCCACCTTTTGTGCGGGGATCTCCAAGTTGCAAGCCAGGTATGCGCGTCCCGAAATATCGACCGCGCAAAGCACCAGCGCCTCGTCCATCGGAAGCAGCATGCTTCCGTAGCGCGCGATGCCGGCACAGCTGCCGAGTGCCTGGCGGAATGCCTTTCCGAGACAAATTCCGATGTCCTCCACGCTGTGGTGATAGTCAACCTCGGTGTCTCCCTTGCAAGTCAGCTCGAGATCAAATCTGCCGTGCTTGGCAAACAGAGTCAGCATGTGATCGAGAAAACCGCAGCCGCTGTTGATCTTCGACGTGCCGTTGCCGTCGGTCTTGAGCACCAATTGAATCTCGGTTTCTCCTGTTTTACGTGTAATTTCTGCAGAAGGCATAATCAAAAACTCCTTTCAAGCGTTCGCATCCGCAGCCGTGAGGATCTCCTCGACTGCAGCCACAAGACTCTTCATTTCGTCCAACGTACCGATCGTGATACGGTTAAAATCCCGAATGCTCTCGGTTTTGAAGTGGCGAACCAGAATGCCGCGTCGCTTCAATTCCAGATAGAGCTTCTCGCCCCCAATCCGCGGAGATCGTGCGAATACGAAGTTCGCACGCGACGGAAGGACCTCAAAGCCGAGCGCGCTCAGGGCTTCCGTCGTATAGGCACGGTTTGCCTCGATCGTGCGGCAGTGATTCATATAATAATCGTGCTCCTCCATCGCCGCAATGCCCGCAAGCAGGGTCAAACGGTTGATGTTGTAGGGATTGGTGGAATATTTGATGCGATTGAGATCGTCGATCAAGGCTTGGGAGCCGATGGCGAAGCCCAGACGTCCACCCGCCAAGGAATAGGACTTGGAATAGGTCCTCACCACAAGCAGATTGTCATATTTGTGCACCAGCTCCACAGCACTCTCCGCGCCGAAATCGACGTAGGCTTCGTCGATCAGCACCACGTGATCGGGGTTGCTTGCCACGATACGTTCGATCTCAGCCCTTGGAAGTGCGATGCCGGTCGGCGCGTTGGGATTGGCGATGACGACCGTTCTGCCGAGGTTCAGATAATCCTCGGCACGCACCGAAAAATCGTCTGCCAGCGGAATCTTTTTCGCGTCTACACCGTACAGATCGGCATAAACCTGATAAAATCCGTAGCTGATCTCGGGAAATGCGACACCGCACCTCTCTCCGTCACAGAATGCCATGAAGGAGAAATTGAGAATGTCGTCCGAGCCGTTGGAAACAAAGATATTCTGCTTCTCAAATCCAAAGTGCTTTGCCAGCGCATCCTTCAGCGCACCGCACTCGGGATCGGGATAGAGCCGCAGCGCACGCACGCTCTCCTCAGTGATCGCACGGATCACAGCGGGAGACGGCGGAAACGGCGACTCGTTGGTGTTCAGCTTGATATATTTCATGTCGGTAGGCTGCTCTCCGGGGGTATATGCCTCCAGGGACGCGTACCGCTCTGCCAAAAAACGACTCATTCCTTGCTTCCCTTTCTTGCCACGGCACTTGCTGCGTGCGCGGTCAAGCCTTCCTTCGTGGCAAAGAGCGCCACGTCGTCGGCAACCTTGGAAAGCGCGTCGGCGGTGTAATAAGTAAACTGCGATTTTTTCACGAAATCATCGACCGACAAGGGGCTTGAGAACTTCGCGGTGCCGCTGGTCGGGAGCGTGTGATTGGGGCCTGCGAGATAGTCTCCGAGTGCCTCGGGACAGTGCTTGCCCATGAAGATCGAGCCCGCATGACGCACGCGGCTGATATAATCAAAGGGATTGTCCACACAAAGCTCGAGATGCTCCGGGGCAATCTCGTTTGCGATCTCAATGGCACATTCCAGATCGGTGGCAACAATGATCTTGCCGTTGTTGTCGATCGAGGCGCGCGCGATCTCGCTGCGGGAAAGCTGCGGGATCTGACGCTCCAGCGCATCGCTGACATCCTGTGCCAGACGTTCACTGTCGGTCACCAGCACCGCGCTTGCCAGCCTGTCGTGCTCTGCCTGAGAGAGCAGATCCGCCGCAACGACGTCGGCATCACAGGTGCCGTCGGCAACCACGAGGATCTCGCTCGGTCCGGCGATCATATCGATCGCGACCTTTCCGAACACCTGCTTCTTGGCCTCGGCAACGAAGGCGTTTCCGGGTCCGACGATCTTGTCGACCTCGGGAACCGTTTCGGTTCCGTAAGCCAGAGCCGCAACCGCTTGCGCGCCGCCAACCTTGAAGATGCGGTCCACACCGGCGATCTTCGCCGCCGCCAGAATGGCGGGATTGACCTTGCCGTCCTTCATGGGAGGCGTGACCATCACGATCGTGCCGCATCCCGCGATCTTGGCGGGAATCGAGTTCATCAGCACCGAAGAGGGATATGCCGCCGTGCCGCCGGGAACATAGAGTCCCACACGGTCGATCGGAGTGACGCGCTGTCCCATGACAACACCCTCGACCTCATCAATGACAAAGCCGTTGCGCACCTGTCTTTTGTGGAAGGCATAGATATTCTCTGCCGCCAGGCGCATCACGCGAATCAGCTCGGCATCCACCGAAGCAAACGCCTCATCAATCTCCTCGGCGCTCACCTCGAGAGAGGTGAGTCTGACCTTGTCGAATTTCTCACAATAGTCCAAAAGCGCCGCGTCGCCACGCTCTCTGACGTCGGCAATGATGCCCGACACCACCGCGGTCACATCGACCTCGGGGGTGACGCGCGCGAATATTTTATCGTTTTCTACTTCTCCGTATTTGTAAATACTGATCATGGTTCTGTCCTTTTCTCAATTCTCGCGAAGCAGTGCTTCCACGTCCTCGCAGAGCTTGCGGATTTCTTGGTTTTTGAATTTATAAGCGACCTTATTCGCCACCAGCCTTGCGCTGATATCAACGATCGTCTCGCGCGGCTCCAGATTATTTTCAAAGAGTGTTTTTCCCGTCTCCACGATGTCAACGATCACGTCGGAGAGACCGAGGATGGGAGCGAGCTCGATCGAGCCGTTGAGCTTGATGATGTCGATCTCACGGCTGATGCTATTGTAATAGGTCCGTGCGATATGCGGAAATTTGGTTGCCACACGCAGGGTGCGGTCGCGGTTGTCACAAAAATCCTGCTTGCAAGCCACCGCCATGCGACATTTTCCGATGCCGAGATCGGCAAGCTCGTAAATATTCGGACTGTATTCCAGAATAATATCCTTCCCCGCGATTCCGATGTCAGCGGCGCCTCGCTCGACGTAGATCACCACGTCGGACGGCTTCACCCAGAAGTAACGCACACCCTTTTCGGGATTCTCGAAAATCAGCTTGCGGTTTTCCTCTCGGATCGAGGGGCATTCATATCCGGCCTTTTCAAAGATCGCGTATGCCTTCTCTCCGAGTCGGCCCTTGGGAAGGGCGATATTGATCATCTGCTTCATCGTCTCACTCCTCCCTCTCGCTCTCTGCCGCGATCTCCAATCGCTCCAGAAGATCCAGATAGACCGCAAAGCCGATCGCTCCGCTCTTCTTTCCCATGCGCGCGAGCAGCTTGTCGTAGCGTCCGCCCGAAAGAATACCGTCGGGGATTCCGTTGATAAATCCGCGGAAAATAATGCCGTCATAATAATTCATGTCGTTCACGATCGAAAAATCCAGATACAGTCGCGAAAGCACTCCGTCCTTTTTCACGATCTCGGCGATCGCGCAAAGCTGATCGTATGCCTCCTGCATCCGCTCTCCTCTGACAATGTGGCGGATCCTCGGCAACGCAGACTCCAGTGGCTCATACAGGCTCGTGAGCGCGCAAATGGCATCTGTGTCCGCATCCGAAACACCGTACGCGGCACAAGAGGTGCGAATGGCGGAAACGTTCTTGCTCTCCACGAGAGAAAGCAATCTTGCCTCTTCCGCGGCATCCACGCCCGCCGCCTCCAGAAGTCCCATCAAAAAGCCCATGTGGGAAAGGTCGAGGATATAGTCGTCGCTGATCATGGCAAGGCTCTTTTGCGCCAGCGTCAAAACCTCGCCGACCGCCTCGTTGTTCACGCGGCCGATATATTCCAATCCGGTTTGCATGATCTCGCGGAAGCCGTCGGAGCCGCCCGAGGTGCGGTAAACGTTCTCATTATAATAGACCTTATGCGTATCGGTATCGTCACCGCGAACGTTTTTGACGATCGAAAGCGTGACGTCCGGCTTGAGCGCCATCAGCTTGCCGTTGGTGTCGGTGAAGGTCAGAATGTTCTCACTGATCAAAAAGCTCTTGTTGCCGGCATAAAGATCATATTCCTCAAATTTGCTGACCTTGTAGCGCGTGTATCCATGCTGCATATAAAGCTGACGGAGGCCGTAAAGTGCCTTCTCCTCGTTTCGCAACACGTCGATAGAAAAATTCATATCTTCTTTTCTCCGATCCGTTCCAAAATTTTGGCATAGCCGCCCGTGCCGTAATTACAGCAACGGTTGACACGGCTGATCGTTGCGGTGCTTGCCCCCGTCTCCTCGACGATCTTGCTGTAAACCGCCTGACGGGAGAGCATCTTCGCAACCGCGAGTCGCTGCGCCACGTCGCACAGCTCCTTGCGCGTCATCAGATCCTCCAAAAACGCGGCGCATTCCTCCTCGGTCTCAAGCGCCAGCAACGCCCGATACAACAGGCGAACATCTTCATTTTCATGCATTTCCATATCTGAAAGATCGCTCCTTTTTTCTCTTGTTCGCTTTAGCACTTTAATATGATATCACACTAAAGCGGTAAAGTCAATAGGTTTTGAAAAATTATGATGGATTTTTATCAAAAAAGCAACCAAATCAAAGGATTTTGTGCTTTACAAAGCTTTTCAGCAAGCGTGCATGTGACCCCAGCGTCAGTGTGAAGGCCTGAAAAAGATGCGGAAGTCGATCAAAATCGTCCTCCTCGCTCTCCAACGTACTCTCGCCGCAATAGACCGAATAATCGTCAAGCAGAGCCTCGAGCTCCTTGATCGAATAAGGATGTATCTCCTCCGACAGAGGGGGGACGCCGATTTTGAGCAAGAAATCGACGGCAAACTCAATGCAGGTATAGGCATTGGGCAGGCGCACGCGCAGATGAAGCGGATAGAGAAACGCCGACAAAAAGTTATAAACGTATGCCTCGGCATCCCGATTCATCTCTTCCAGAAGCGCACGTGCTTGCAGATATTGCGCTTCGGTGATCGGCAACGCGCAAATTTTCATTTTGGAACGCCTGTCCCCGCAGCAAAAGCGCGATCCGCCTTCACGCACGAAGCCTCCGTAAAAGGGCGTATTCCGATGATGCCGCGCAAAGGAATAGAGCTCTCTTTGCGAGGGATCGATCGAGATCGACACGTGGTTATATTGCGTTCTTGTAAAAAAACGGATCAAGCTCCCCATTTTGAAGGGGGTCGAGGAAAAGATCACGTAAATGTGACGCTCCGCTTTTGCGGTCTCACCCTCACGGATCGCATCTTCCGCACGCATGGTATCCATTCTGCTCCGCCTCCTCTGCGGATGAAAAGAGCTCTCTGTTGTTCGCTGCCGGCAGACTTGAGCAGCTCGGCAAATGATAGACCTTGGAGCTTTTGTTGCCAATATATTGCATCTCTCCCGACTGGGTTTTGTCCTGTTCGGTGGGATTGGTCTGAGCGTCCGCATTTCTGGCCGTTGTGAAGCTGACGCTCTTGCCGTCGCTCACGCAGATCACGTCGCCCTGCAGATCGGTGCGATAGAGCGTCACCTCGGCGTCACGAAGTCTGGAAAGAACGTCGTCGTTCGGGTGGTCGTACTGATTGTCCTTCCCCACCGAGATCACGGCATAGCGCGGCGCGACCTCTCGCAAAAAGCGATACGACGTCGACGTGGAGCTTCCGTGATGTCCGACCTTGAGCACCGTTGCTCTCAGCGTCGCGCCCGACTCGATCAGATCGGTCTCGGCAGCGCTTTCCATGTCTCCCGTAAACAGAAACGAGGTCTCGCCGTAAACGATACGCAAAACGATCGAGGTGTCGTTGGTTTCGTCATAGGTCTTCACGGGTCCTGCCACCGTCACCGTGGCCTCTCCGAGCAAAAAGGAATCTCCGGCACGCGGAATCTCAAGCTCACACCCGTGCGTCTCCGTCTTGGTGACGAAATCACGGAACGCCTTGCTGTCATAGTCCTTGACGGGAGAAAGCACCCGTCCGACGCTCTCCACCGCGGACAGCGCACCGGGGAGTCCGCCCACGTGATCCTCATGCGCGTGCGTGCAGACCACGTAATCCAGACGTGTGATCCCCTGCTTTTTCAGATAGGTATAGATCAGATCGGAATCCTCCTTGTTACCGCCGTCAATGAGCATTGTCCTTCCCGCGCACGTGACAAGTGCCGCGTCGGCCTGGCCGACGTCGATGAAATGCACCGAAAGGCTTGACGAGAGTGAGCCGCTTCCCGTCTCGGGTTCCCGTCCGTCCGTGCCCGATTCCTCCTGCAGAGGATCGGAAAGGCTCATCCCACCGCAGCTCACAAGCGCGGTCAACGACAACAGAATGGCGAGAAAAAGGGCAAATATCCGTTTGTTCATGCGATGCTCCTTTCTTCAGAGTCAGCTTCCGAATTCCACAAGCTCCAATCCCTCGTTGTTGTCCAGCGTGTGTCTGATGTGCCACTCACTGTTGAACAGCAGAAAATCGTTCCCGCGGAAATCCTGCACCCATTTGACGTCAAACAAATGCAGCTTCTTGGGATCGGCGCCGTTGGCGATGCGGCGGATATACTGATACGGCTGCGGATACTGCTTATAGGAAACGCCGTATTCCGCCTTCATGCGCGATTCCAACACGTCGTATTGGAGCATACCCACAACACCGACGTAGACGCGCTCCAAGCCTCCGCCCGGCTCAATGAAGATCTGGATCGCACCCTCCTGCGCGATCTGGTTCATGCCCTTTGCGAATTGCTTGCGCTTCATGCTGTCGATCTGCTCGACCATCGCGAAGCACTCGGGCGCGAAGGTCGGGATTCCCTCGAATTGGATCTTGTTCGTCTTTTCGCAGATCGTGTCTCCGATCGAAAAGATGCCGGGATCAAAGACACCGATAATGTCGCCTGCATATGCCTCCTGAATGATCGAGCGCTCCTGCGCCATCATCTGCTGAGGCTGAGAAAGCTTGAGCTCTTTTCCGCCCTGCACGTGGAAATATTCTCGGTCATGCTCGAATTTGCCCGAGACGATGCGCATAAATGCAATGCGGTCGCGGTGTGCCTTGTTCATGTTCGCCTGGATCTTGAAAACGAAGGCTGAGAAGGTCTCATCAAACGGACTGACCGTTGCCTCTCCCGCACTGCGGGACAGCGGAGCCGTGGTCATCCGGAGAAAATGCTCCAGGAAGAACTCCACACCGAAGTTGTTCAGCGCAGAGCCGAAGAAAACGGGAGACAGCTTGCCGCAACGCACCTGCTCAAGATCGAAATCAAAGCAGGCTCCGTCCAGAAGCTCGACCTGCTCGACCAGCTCCTCGCGTGCGTACGAGCCGATCAGCTCGTCCATGCGCGCGGTATCGTTGATGTCACAGTCGATCGAGGAAAGGCGGTCGCGTCCGCGGTGAGAATCGCTAAACGCCAGGATCTTGCGACCGTCGCGATCGTACACGCCCTTGAAGCTGACACCGCATCCGATCGGCCAGTTCATCGGATAGGTCCCGATGCCAAATTCCTTTTCCAGCTCGTCCAAAAGATCAAAAGGATCGCGCGCCTCGTGGTCGAGCTTGTTGATGAAGGTGAAGATCGGAATATGCCGCATCGCGCAGACCTTGAAAAGCTTCCGCGTCTGCGGCTCGATGCCCTTTGCCGCATCGATCACCATGACGGCACTGTCTGCCGCCATCAGTGTGCGGTAGGTATCCTCCGAGAAGTCCTGGTGTCCGGGAGTATCCAGGATATTGATGCAATATCCGTCGTATTCAAACTGCATGACCGACGAGGTGATCGAGATTCCTCTTTTCTTCTCCATCTCCATCCAGTCCGACACCGCATGTCGGTCACTCTGCTTGCCCTTGACCGAGCCCGCCGTCTGAATCGCGCCGCCGTAGAGCAAAAACTTTTCGGTCAGCGTGGTTTTTCCCGCGTCGGGGTGCGAAATGATCGCAAACGTCCGCCGACGGTTGATTTCCTGTTCCATTGTTTTCATCTTTTTTCTCTCATCTCTGTATAATAATATTATTTAACAAGATATTATATCATATTTCTCCCATTTATGCAATAGGTATTTACAATTTTTCTTACAAACAGGAAGGCAGGCTTCTTTGCAAAGAAGCCTGCCTTCCCACGAAAAATTTTCCTATTTTCCCCGTCTGTGCTGCAAAAGGCGTTTGAGACTGCCGAGCAGCGCGGGGGCATTGAGCGCGAGCATGAGTACGGTCGGAATGAGCGTCCACCAAACTCCGCCGCTGAGGTTTGCGGTCATAAGTGTCGCCGCGGCGAGGATCAGCAAAATCGAAAGAATCATGCGCGGCAAATAGAAACGGAACCGGATCATGCGCGTCGCGTCGACAGCACGCACGATCAAAACCGCGCCGTAGCTTGCCATGGTTGCGACGGCGGCTCCAAGTGCGCCGTATTTGGGAATCAGGATCAGATTGAGCAGAACGTTGAGCAGGGTTCCGACCATTGCGGTGAGGAAGGAATGCATGCTCTTCTTTTTCACCATATAGACCGTGGCAAGGAAGGAAACGATCGCCTCAAGCGCCGCCGCACAGAGCAGCGTGGGCATATATTTTGCCGCGTCGGCATATGCGCTGTTGAGAAGCAAGCCGGTCAGGAAGCCCGAGAACAGGATCAAGCCCGACGTGCCGATCATGATGACCGACAAAAAGCCGCGAAAGACCTCGGAATAAAAGCTCTTGCAGGTCTCCTCGTCCGAGGCTTGCGCCACCGCAGAAAACTGCCATGCCTGCATGAAAATGCCCGAGATCAGATTGACGACGGTCGGAATCTTGTAGGCCGCCGAATAGATTCCGTTTACGTGCGAATTGCAAAAATAGGTGACCATATAACGATCGGAAAGGTCGGTGATGAGCCAACAGACCGTGGTCGGAACCATTGGGAGGCTGAAGCTCAAAAGCTCCCCCATCAGTCTCCGCTCGATGCGTTTGACGTCAAACACCTGCCAAAGCCTTGCCAAAAACAGCAAAAACACGGTGGTCAGGAGATTTCCGACGATGACGGAAAGCACGTAACCCGTCACACCCATGTCAAACGCGACCAAGAAAATCACGTTGAACAGGATGGTTAGCGCCGTGTTCAGGATTCCCTGAACGGCAAAGAGGCGCGTTCGGTCAATGGCGCGGACGTACTGCGCGCAAACCGATTGCAGATTGGCACTCAGGACGTAGCAAACGATCAGCCAGACGTAGCCGTCGAAATAGTCGATCGCCCACAGGATTGGAGAAAGCAGCGCAAACACCGCCGATCCGATTCCGAGCAACGCGATACTCGTGGAAAAAACCGCCTTTTGATCGCTCTCGCGCTCTGCGGCAAAGCGGAAGATTCCGTTTCCGATTCCGATGCAAGCCAGTGGGATCAGAAGATTGGCTGTCGATGTGATCAGCTCCGCCGTACTGAACTCCGAGGTCGAAAGCCATGCCGTGTAGAACGGCATGAGCAGGAACACGAGCAGCTTGGAGCCAAAGGTACCGATCCCGAGGATCAGCGTGTCGGAAAATAATTTTTTATATCGACTCATTTCTCGTCACGGTAGCGCTTTGCCGTATCGGGCTTTCCGTCTCCCGTCGTGTCCACGTAAACCGTGTCGATCCTTCCGTCTCCCGTCGTGTCGATGAAAACTCTGTTTCCGGTCTTGTTTTCGTATTTTGCACGCTTTCCCGCCTTGATGAGCAACGAAAAGAGCGTATAAATCACCGTCAAGACGATGATCACCCAGCCGGCAACGTCAAAGAGAACCGAAAGCGCACTTGCGGGACCGACGATGAGCAGCACGATTCCGAAAATGATCTTGGGCAGCTCGGTCTTCCACTGAGTTGCGCGATGCTTGGAAAAGATCAGCTGCAGCGCCGGAAAAATGACGAGATAGACTCCGAGGATCACCATGAGAAGCGTGGAATGAAAGAAGATCATCGCCACACCGATCGCCATTGAGATCAGCGAGAGGATCACGGCAAGCTTTCCCGCCCCCGTATCAAGGTGCGCCAAGCCCGTCGCAAGCCCCGGGATCTGATAGAAGATCGTGATGATTCCAACCACCACAAAAACGATCTTCAAAAGGCTGTCAACCGGAACAACGATCAACAAAACGCCCAGCAAAACGCCAATGAGCAAAAACCAAAGCGCTCCCACGCGGAGCGCGCGTCCATTCTGTTCAATCTTCATTCTCTTCCCTCTTTCCAAAGTTCAATTTTTTCAACACCAATTCCAAAGCGTCGGGATGTACCAGCCCCTCGGGCGCATCTCCCGCGGCAAGCATCTGACGGATCTCCGTGGAGGAAAGATCGGCAAATTCTCCGCGCGAGCGAATCAGCTCGGTGCGAAAGCGCGGATTGTGCGCTCGATTCCATTCCGCCATGTGAAGCTCATAATCATAATCGCGGTCGTTTCGCCAGCCCTTGCAAACGGTATCGGCTCCCAGGCGATCAAAGAGATCGATCAGCATTCCGCGATCCGCGATCACGCGGACGTTGCGATATGCCGAAACCGTTCGACGCGCGATCTCAACGCGCGTTTCCATGTCGAACAAATATCGCTTCGATGCATTCACCATCACCGCCACGACCACCTGATCGTAACGCTCCGCTGCTTTGCGAACGATGTCCAGATGTCCCATCGTCATCGGATCAAAGCTTCCGGGTACAATTGCAAGACTCATAACGTCACCTCTTCCTCATGCTTGACACGCAGCAGCGTCACGAATGCCACGCCGTAATGCGTTTGCTTTAAAACTTCAAATTTTGCCGCCAGATCCGCATTTCCGGCGAACACTCCGTCCCCGTCTCCCGTTTCACACACCACCACGGCGTTCGGTGCCAGCAGTCCGTCCTTCAACAGACGCTCCAGAACCGCCGGAATCACACCGAGTGCATAGGGTGGATCCAAAAACACCAGATCAAAGCGATATTTGCGGCGAAATCCGCGCAACGCGTCGGTCCAGTCGGACACGACCACCTCGCACATGGGTGCGAGCTTGGTTTTGAGCGCATTGGCACAGATGACCTGTACCGCCTCACGCGAGGCATCACACAGACAGGCATGCCTCGCACCGCGACTGAGTGCCTCAAGCGCCATCTGACCGGAGCCTGCAAAGAGATCAAGAACCTCCTTGTCCCGTATCTCAAATTGCAGCATCGAAAAGATCGCCTCCTTGGCTCTCTCCGAGGTCGGTCGGGTGTTCTCCCCCGACAGAGTTGCAAGACGCACGCCTCTCGCGCGCCCTGTGATAATTCTCATCATTTGTCATCATCCTCCGCTCTCGCAGTCTTCTTTTTGTCGCGACGAAGCTCCGTCCAAACCGCCTCGGCATCGCGTCGGGAAATTCCGGGCACTGCCGCGATCGCGTCGACGTCAGCGGCACGCAACGCACCCATGCCGCCAAATGCACGCAACAGCTTCCTTGCCTTGACCTCGCCGATTCCCGGAATACGCGTCAGCGTCGAGGTCTTCAGAGTCTTGCGCTTGGCTTGCTCCATCCGTCCGACCGTGAAGCGGTGGACCTCCTCCTGAATCCGATAGATCAAGGAATAGACCTCATGCTCCTTGGCGATGCTGATCTCCTCCGTATCGGTGCAAAGCGCACGTGTTTTGTGATAATCATCCTTCACCATGCCAAACACGGGCAGGTCGATCCCCTTCTCGCGCAGCAGCTCTCGCACGACCGAAACGTGTCCGCGTCCGCCGTCGAGCAGGATCAGATCGGGAAGCTTGGCAAACGAGCCCTCCCTGTCCTGCAAATGCTCCAAGCGACGCTCAAGCGCCTCTCGCATGGAGGCATAGTCATCGGTTGAGCCATCGAGCGATCGGATTCGGAAGGTCCGATAGTCCGCCTTGCTGAATTTCCCTTCGTTGCAGACGATCATGCCCGCAGTCAGATGCTCCTTGCCGAGGTTGGAAATGTCGTATGCCTCGATGCGCGACGGATAGGTCTCCAGCCGCAAAAGCTCGGCAAGATGCCCAAGCGTTCCCTCGCTCTTCGCGGTGTTGATCCGATAAAGCTTTGCCTGCTCGGCGGCATTCTTCTCCACCATCTCACAAAGCGTTTTCAGCATACCCCGCTCTGGTGTGCGCACCGTGATGCGATGTCCCGCGATCCCGGACAGATAGGTCGAAAGCATCTCGCGATCCGCCTCCTCCATCTCAAAGGACAACAGGATTTGCGGGGGGATATATTCTCTCGCCTGATAATGCTCGCACAAAAAGGTCGTCATATCCTCAACGTCGAGAATACTGTCCGCGCCGAACAAAAACTCCGCCTTGTCCTGAAGCATTCCCGAACGCACGTAAAAGACCGAAACACAGGAGCAGAAATCGTCCGAATAGAGTGCCACCACGTCCTGCTCGGCATCCGGGGACGCCACCACCTTCTGCTTTTCTCCGATGGCATCAAGCGCCGCGATGGTATCTCTGCAGCGTGCCGCCGCCTCATAGCGCTCCTCCTCGGCAAAGCTGTACATTTCCTTTTCCAGCATCTCGCGCACCACGCGACTTTTGCCGTTGAGAATGTCGGCGGCATATCGCATCAGCCGTCCGTATTCCTCCGCCGAAACCGCGCCCGTGCAAACACCGCAGCAGCGGTTCATTTGATAATAAATACAGGGTCTTTCGCGTCCGATGTCACGCGGAAACACCCGTGAGCAGGCGGGGAGACGCAGCGTGCGGCGCAAAAGCTCGATGAGCGCATAGGCCGTTGACGAGCCCGAATAAGGCCCGAAATATTTCGCCCGATCTCCGTCACGGCGTCTGGTGAACAAGAGGCGAGGATATTCCTCCGCCGTCAGCTTGATATAGGGATAGGACTTCGCATCCTTGAGTCGAATGTTGTATTTTGGCGTATACTGCTTGATGAGCGTGTTCTCCAGGGAAAGCGCCTCGATCTCGGTGTCACAGACATAATAGTCAAACTCACGCACCAAGGATACCATGCGCGCCGTCTTGATGTTCTTTTCGGCATTTTGAAAATATTGCGACACGCGGTTCTTCAGCTTGCGCGATTTGCCGACGTAGATGACCTTTCCCCCGCGGTCTCTCATGAGATAGACTCCCGGGCAAAGCGGCAACGTGTTCGCCTTTTCCAAAAGCCGACGACGGATCTCCTCCTGTTGCATCGGATCTTCCCTCCTTCCCTGCTTTGATGGAAAAATAGCGGTGTGCCCGAACCGTCAATCCGTTCGCCGATGCACACCGCTGTTTTTTATCTCAAATCTCTCAAAATTCCGCAAATCCGCTGTCAACCAGCTCCACCAATCCGGCAATTGCAGCGTTTTCATCCTGACCGTCAGCGATCAGAGTCACGGTCATGCCCTTGGCAATTCCGAGAGAAAGTACACCGAGAAGACTCTTTGCATTTACCTTGCGATCGTCCTTTTCGATCCAGATGGAGGCACGGTAAGAATTTGCCTTTTGAATGAAAAAGGTGGCAGGTCTTGCGTGAAGCCCGCTGGTATTGGTAATGACGATGTCGCGTGAAATCATAACGTTTGCTCCCATTCCTTACGTAAGACCGTGACGCGGCCTTCAATCCGCGCCCGATCCATAGTTAATATACATATATAGTATATCAAAAAATACGACAAAAATCAATAGACAATCTATGGCATTTTTTACGATGGCAAAAAAAACTTCTTGTGCAATTTTGCCAACTAAGCACCCTCTTTGACGAAGCGCAAAAAGCCGAGATTCCAGACCCCACGTTCAGAGTAAAGCGTGACCCTCTCTCCCACCGCCATGGGATATTTTCCCTCTCTCTGCCACACACCGTCACGCGCAACACCCTCGAGTGCGATCTCCATCTCCAAACGGCATCGACGGTCGCTCTCCCAGGAAAACCGATGATATTTGCCGTCCGAAAAAAAGACCTCCTCGAAAGCACGCAACGAAACCGAAGCAACCTTTCCAAAGACTTCTCCCGAAGCAAGATAAAGCATCTCTCCCTCCGAAATGCAATCTGCCGTCCGAGCGTCAAGCGCATCCGTGAGCGCAATGACGTAAAATCCTTCGGATTCCCCCGTGCGATCCCGACGGCGAAGCTCCTGATAACGAAGCAGCGTGCCAACGATACAAAGCACGAAAAGGAAGATCAAAAACAGGTCAAGGATGCTGCCCTTGGGCAGTCCTTTTTCGTTCTTGCGACTCATTTCGCACCTTCTTTCCGCACCGAGATCACACGCGCCGCCTCTGCCATAAAGCCACCGACACGAAAATCTCCTCTGCCACCCGCTGCGATCCGAACGTCGGAGATGCGCAGACCGTCTCCCCGTTTCGCCACGGCATCGCCCCGCACCTCGATATAAAGATCCACACGCTGAGGATCCTCCGCAAGGATCATCTCGCCCTTTTCAATCTTTGGCTCGGCATGCCTCTCGATCCAAACCTCACTCACCCTCCCAAGCGAAGCCGTTCCGTTGGCGACCCTGACAGAGCCTCCCTTCGGGATCAGCGCGGAAGCCTCGCTCTCCGTGCCAAGATAGGTCGTATCCACCCCCGGAACGCAAAGCAAATATGCGATCGCAACGTTTGGATCGGCCGCCCGACGACGTGAGCGGAGATAAAGCCATCCAAAGAAAACCGCCCCGGTCACCAGAACCAAAAGCAAAAAATCCACCCACGTCGGTGCCGGCCTCTCTCGCCGTTCCTTTCTTTTTTTCAGTTTCATACTCCAAACTCCTCCTCACGATCAGTCGGAATCAGTGCAGCAAAACCAAAGAACAGAAGCAGCATTCCGAAATGATACCAAATATAATCAAATACCCCCATGATCAACGCACCACCAACTCCGCAGATCAAAGCCAATCGCATTCCTCTCCGCCGGCCCTGTGCGACGCGCAGCGTGTATGCCGCCGAAAAAAACAGGATCAGCAGAAAAAAGAGAAGGCTCAGAAGTCCTTGAATCCCGTATTCACAAGAAACCTGCAGGAAAAGTCGGTGCGCGTGTACCGCACTTTCGGTTCCGCTGACGGCATAAGAGGGATAGACTGCCGCAAATGCCTCGTTTCCCGCTCCGATCCCCCACGGATGCACGAGCAGCATCGCGCGGACACCCTTCCAGGTGTAAAAGCGGTAGGAGATCGACGACTCGGAAAACGATCCGATGCTCAAGAAGCGGTTGGTGATGCTGTGAGGCAGAAAAAAAGCTCCGACTGCCGCTGGGATCATCCCCAAAAGCAAGTATCCCAGCGTGCGGGCGCTGTAAACCGCCAAAAAGAAAAGAATCGCCGCGATCATCGCCAGCCAGGCACCGCGTGACCAGGTCAAAATCAGGCAAAGACCGACAAGCGCAAACGAACAGAAATGAAGCAGCCGTCCTCGGAATGAGAGTGAATCGACGCATCCTGCCAAAAAAAGCGGAAGCGTCATCACCAAAAAGACCGCAAAAAGATTCGGATTTTCAAATGGACCGCAAACGCGTCCACCGATGTCCGAAAAGCGCGCCGGATCCACCCACCGAAGCTGTGAACGGCCGAGAGCATACTCTGCAACACCCCAAGCCGCTGAGAGAAAAGCCGATGCCTTCAAGGCCGAGAGCGCGCGTCCTTGCCAACGCTCACGGCAAAACAGATTGCGCATCGGAAACCAAAACAGGATCAGTACACAAGCCGATACCGCGTGAAACAATCCGCTTCTCCCTCCCATCCCAAAGAGCCCGCCGCAAAGCACCGCAAAGGAAAGAAGCAGAACCGAGACGTCGGGAACCCCCAGCCGAAGCTCGCGTCGCCCTGCCATCGCCTTGCGAAGCCAGGAAAGCTCGATGGAAAACGCACAGGCACTCAAAATGCGAGTGGGGTTTGGAAAAAAAGTCAAAAACGGTAAAAAGAAAAGCAAAAGCGTCGAAAAAAGTCTGGGAGAAGCAAACAACAAAATCAAAACGGGAAGGATCGCCAAGATGATCAAAAATCGATTTGCGGGAAGAAAAACACTACCCGCACCAAAGAAAAAAGCCGCGAAAAGCGTGATCCAATAGTGCTCCCGTCCGCGCCCCTCACCTCCCAGCAGCTCCTCGGAAAGTCCGCAAAAATCGATCAGAAGCCATCGCAGAATGCGACTGTTGCAAATGCCGTAAGACAGTGAGCGCGAAGAATGAAGCAAGGGAACGCAAAGCACCGCGATGCCAAGCGAGGCGATGATCTCTGCCTCTGTGCGAAGCGTGGAGGGAGTCGAAAGCCATACCGCCGCCGAAAAGACACCGTACAAAACACCAAACAGACCGTAGCAGCCGATGGCGGTTGAGAGAAAGGCTTGCTTGACGTAACGCAAGAGGCGAAGGATCAGACTCCCCTCCTCTGCCCGCATCACGGCTCGCCGCAAGCGGTATTGCCATGCGCGTCGGTCCTTTTCCTCGTCACTCACGGCACCGAGACGACCGCGTCTCAGCTCCTTCTCCACCCGCGGTGCCATCCCGGAAAGAAGCCGTGCCGTGCCGGATGCACCGAACACTGCGCGAAGTCTTGCACCAAGTGCTTCCACCGCATACAAAATCAGGCTTTTTCGCATCAAAAAACCTCCTTCCCCATTCGCATTTTGCGATATGTAGGAAGGAGGCTTGACCGATATGATTTTTATAAGTTTTTTAAGTCGCACGAAAACGACTTTGCATCAATCGTTTTCCAAAAGATCGGGGCGAAGCGCCCTGGTCATTTCCAATGCCTGCTCATCGCGCCAACGGTCGATGTTCGCATGATGTCCCGAGATCAGCACGTCGGGAACCTTGACGCCGTGGTATTCGTAGGGCCTCGTATATTGCGGATATTCGAGCAATCCCGAGGAAATGCTCTCCTTTTCATAGCATTCGGCATCCGAAAGCACGCCGTCGACAAGCCTTGCGACACAATCGGTCAGGATGCACGCGGGGATCTCTCCACCCGTCAGAATAAAGTCTCCGATCGAGATTTCCTCGTCCACGATCTCGTCCACGATGCGACGGTCGACGCCCTCGTAATGACCGCAAAGCAGAATGAGGTTGTCATATTCCGCCGCCAGCTCTGCCGCACGCGCTTGATTGAGCACCTTTCCCGTGGGGGAAAGATAGATCACGCGCCGTTTTTGAGGAATAAAGCCCTCCCGGTCCTGTTGCGTCAGAATCGCCTGATAGCAATTGTAGATCGGCGGTGCCATCATCAGCATTCCCTTTCCGCCACCGTAAGGGGTATCGTCCACGCGCCGATGCTTATCCTCGGTGTAATCACGGATATTGTGCGTACGCACCGTGATCACGCCGCTTTTCTGTGCCCGCCCGATGATGCTCTCACCGAGCACCGTGTCAACCAGGTCGGGAAAGAGTGTCATAATATCAAACCGCATCATACGTTTTCCGCACCTCCGTCCAAAAGACCCGGGATGGGGCGCACGTAGACGGCATCGTCCTCAATGCGTGGAACAAGCTCGGGAACGGCGGGGATCATATGCTCTCCGGTGGCGGTTTTCACAATATAGAGATCGCGCGCACCGTTCTGTCTGACGTCGGTCAATTCTCCCAGCCGTTCGCCGCTGTCGGCATCCAGCACGGGAAGTCCGATCAGATCCACCACGAAATGATCTCCCTCCTCCAGAGGAAGATCCTCTCTCGCCGCAAACACAACGCGACCGCGCAGGGTGTTTGCCGCCTCCTCACTCTCGATCCCCTCCAGATCCGCCAGGACAAACTGACGGAAAAGAGAAGCGTGCCTGACGTTGCAAGGGCGATATGTGCCGCCCTCCGAAAACCAAAGCGTTTTCAAGCCTGCCAGCACCGCGGGCGTATCGCACCAGCTTTCCAGCTTCACCGTACCGCGAAAGCCGTGCGTATTGATGATCTTTCCACATTCGAGATATGCTTGCTTCATATGTCTACCGTTCAAAATCCTTCCGTCAAGTTCTTCAATGGATATAGTATAACATATTTCGCAAAAAAAAGCAAGAAATCTTCTCTTTTTCTCATCTTTTTTTGAAAAAAAGGCGTTTGCTAAAAATATTTACAATTTCCCTCTTGTATATTCCCGAAAAAAAGTTTATAATATGATGCAATGTTTTGAAAGGAAGGAATTTTTTTATGAATCTGATTGTTTCTTTGATGGATACCGCACCTGCAGGAACCGGAGGCGCGGGCTGGATGACGATCGGTATGATCGTGATCATGTTCGGTGCTTTCTATCTTTTTGCCATCCGTCCGCAGAAAAAGCAGGAAAAGGAAGCCAACAACATGCGCAACAACCTCGCAGTTGGCGATGAGATCACCACCATCGGCGGCATCATCGGCAAAATCGTCAGCATCAAGGAAGAGACCTGCGTCATCGAGAGTGCGCACGACAAGACCAAGATCCGCATTCTGAAATCCGCGGTCAGCCGCGTTGACGTCAAGGCTGAGGACGCTGAGGACTGATCTCCCCGGCAGGAATAAAAAGACCTCTGTTGGAATATGCTTTAACAGCATTTTCTAACGGAGGTTTCTTTTTATGATGAAGCAAGCGACACGACACCCCGCCGCAAAAAAACGGCATACCCACCGTCCGAGCAAAAAAAGCGCACCGGAAGCCGACTCCCCCGCATCCTTTGTGCGGCACGTCGGAAAAAGCCTGCTCCTGACCGCGGCGCTTGCACTCGCACTTGCGCTGATCGCTTCCCTCGCGGCCTATTTCTCACCCGATCCCGACAGTCTGACCGGACCTCTCGGCATCGTCTGTGCCGCGCTGACCGCTTTTTTCGGCGGTGTGATCGCAATTCGGATCCACGGTCATTCCGCGCTTCTCTGCGGACTTTGCAACGGTTCGGCGCTGATGCTCTTCATGATCCTCGCATCGCTCTTTTTCCGGACCTATGCCTCTTCCTACGCCACCTGGCTCTCCTGTCTGCTCCACGTCGGCTATCTTCTGCTCTCTGTCGCAGGCTCGTTCGTGGGAATGAAAAAAAGGTAAAAATACTCCTGCTTGGATCGAAGTGAAGGTCTTGACATCGTTTAAAAGATGTGATATAATAGTTTTTGTATGACTTGACAATCAAGTCAAAACCGAGGGTACAAAAGCTGCCCGTGTTCAAAAGCAAAAGGAGAAAAAAAGATGGATCAATACGCAGCGCAAGCCTTGCTTGAATACAACAGCGAGGAAACCATGGCTCACCCCGGCGGTGTCGACGGCAGAGCATACTGGAATCTCAGCTCCTCGCAATTCATGTTTGCTCCCAAGTTCTATTTTCCCAAGCTCCCGAAGGAGCGCAAATTCCGTTATACGGCAAAGGATAAAAACGGTGCGCTTCACACCTTCGTATCGGAAAGTCCCGAGGCTTCTCTTGCTCCCATCTGGGGCGAGATTCCCGAAGGTCTCGTCTATCTCACCGTCGAGGCACTTGATCGCGAGGACAACGTGCTGCACCTTGCGGGTGTGAGAAGCTTTTTCAAGTCTGCTCCCTTCCCCGGACGCACGGCTTACCCCCCCAAGGCTTGCTCCTACCGTGAATGTGCCCTGATGGCGCTTCGTTACGTTTATCGGGATCACGCGGTTCAGTATTGGCTTGAGCACGGCGTTCCGCAGCCCGATTACGCCCACAACGCCTACCCCGCAAAAACCATTGGAAGCATCGTCAGAGCGATGATCGCCTACGCAAAGCTCGAGCCCGCAAACGCGGAAAACGCCATGAAGCTGGCTCGCCGCGCGGCAGACTACCTGCTCTCCATCACCCCGGGTGAGGGAGATCCGCTTGCCTTCTTGCCCCCCACGTATTCCTTTGAAGGGCTGGATGCCGAGGCGGTCGGCAAGGTTGCTCCCGCCGCTGAGGGATGCCTCGGCACCACGATGATGATCTATCCCGTGTCCGCAGCAGGCGCATTCGTGGATCTTTATGAGGCAACGAAAGACAAAAAATATTGGGAAGCCGCCCTGCGCATCGCAGAGTATTATAAGAGAACGGTCCTTCCTTGCGGAAGCTGGTATCTGCTCTTTGATTGCAAGACGGGCAAGCCTCTCACCAAAAACATTTGCATCGAGTTCCGATTCGTTGAATTCTTCCACAGACTTCACGAAATGACGGGCGACAAGGCTTGGCAAGATCTTGAGCTGGCTCACTTCAACTACATCAAGGATACCTGTCTGAAGACCTACAAATGGGAGGGGCAGTTTGAGGACGTCAAGGTTTCGGGCAACTACCGCAACCTGACGCACTTTGCCGCAAACAAGATGATCGGTTATATCGCAAAGTATCTTTCCGACGATAAGGAAATGGTTGCCGAGGCGGTCGATCTGATGCGCTACGTCGAGGATCAGTTCGTGCTTTGGGGTGAGTTCCCCCGCTGGGATCCCAATGCAAAGATGGAGCCGCATCACACGCCTGCCGGTCTTGAGCAGTATTTCTGCTACGTGCCGATCGATTCCAGCACCACGACGATTCTGACGGCATTCACGGATATGTATCACTTGACAGGCGAGCGACTCTATCTGGAAAAGGCGTTGACGCTTGCCGACACCGTGACGAGAAGAATGGATCTCGAAACCGGTCAGAGTCCCACGTTCTGGGTTGGAGAAAACTGCGCGGAGGGCAAACGGAATTACTGGATCAACTGCCAGATCCACGTTGCCTTCTCCATGAAAGCCATGGCGGAGCTCACCGAAGCCGAGGGCATTGAATAACGAATAAAAGGGCAATCTTGCTTTTATCTTTTCTTCAAAAACACAGGAAGCATTCCGCGGTGTGATACCGCGGAATGCTTCCTTTTTTATACTCTTTTCAGAAGGATATTATATTCCTACCACTCCGGAGGTGGCTCGGGGAGCGGCGGCTCGTCACCGTTTCCGATCGGCAAGGCCTGTGCCGTCGGCAGAGGTGCGCGTTTTTCAAAATCGAACACTGCCCTTCCGTTTTCCAGCTTGAGGGCGGCGGAAAAGCTCTTTCCCGAGCGCGAGGAAACAAATCCCTCGAGGATCGGCGTTTTGCCGTTTTCGATCAGCTCCTTCAGCATCGCGATCGAGATCACGCGGTTGCAAATGCTGATATTCACCGAGAATTTGCAGCCGTCCTTGTATCCACTGCAGCCATAGAAATTGCGTTGACGCTTGACGTCCTTCCCACAGAGCGGACATTTTGCGACCACGTCTCCGAAGAAGCCGGTGTCACTTTCTCTTGCAAAGGTGACGTCGGATTTTTTGTCGAACACCTCACGGATCTCCGCCTCGGCAAGTCGCACGCTTTCTTCCACGGTCATGCTGCCGCGAAAGACCTTCTTGAGTGCCTGACCGAGCTGGGAGGTCTTGTATTTATCCATGGTGATCTGCATCTGCAGAAGCGATTCAATGAGAAATTCACCGCCCGGAAGGATGGTGTAAACGTCCTTTTTGAGGTCGATATATCCGCTCTTGCGCGCATTGTCGATGATGCCCGTGCGCGTGGCCTCGGTGCCAAGCTCCAGCCCCTCGAAGATGGCGCGGTAGTCCTCGCTGTCGTCTCCCTCTTCCCCGTTCTCCTCGCTTTCGGCGGTGTCCTTTGCCGCCTTTTTTTCATCCTTGAAGGGGTTTTTGAGATAATTATTGAGCGTTTCGATGGTATAATGCTTGGGCGGCGAGGTCTCCTTTTCGGTTGGCTTGAAGTCGATGTTGACAACGTCTCCCTTGCTCAGCGCGGGCAAAAGCTTGTCCTTTTGGTTGTAGTCGTCGTATTTCGTCCATCCCTTTTCGATCACCGTCATGCCCTTGAGCACGAAGGTCTCAAGATCTCCCACGGCAATCGTGATCTCGGTGCGCGAAACGATGCAATCCTCCGCGCAAAAGACCGCCACAAAGCGGCGGAACACCGTGGAATAGACCTGCATCTCGCGCTCGTTCAGCTGATCCTTCGAGGGGATCTTATAGGTCGGTGTGAGTGCCGAGTGCGACTCGATCTTGCTATCGTCGAAGATCGACTTGTGATCCTTGAATTTCACGGGATAGCCAAGCTTGGCGCATCCCGCAAGGATCTGACGGATCTTGTCCTTCTCTGCCGTGGCAAGATACTCCGAGTTGGTACGCGGATAGGTCAGGTAACCCTTCTCGTAAAGTCCCTGTACGATCGTCAGGCTTTCCTGCATCGACATTTTATATTTTTTACCCAACACGTTCTGCAGCTTGGAAAGAGAATACAGCTTGCCGGGAAAAAGCTTGTCCTGCTTGTTTTTCACGCCCGTCACAACGGCGCCCGTCGCGTTATAAAGCGCGCAGGTCCGTTGCGCCTCGGCAAGCTCGTTCTGCTCGAACTTGTGCTTGGAGGTCAGCTCGACGATCTCTCCGTTGGTCTTTTCACGGCTGATCATGGCGTAATATTTTCCGGGAACGAAATTGCGGATCGCCATATCTCGGTCGTAGATCGCCTTGACGATGGGAACGATCACGCGTCCCACACGCAAGAGCGTTCCGGTCTTGAGAGTGGCATAGCGCGTGAGATTGACACCGTAAAGCCAATCGATATAGGTTCTTGCAAATCCCTCCGATGCCAAGGAGTCGTATTCCGTCTCCTCCTTCATCTCGGTCAGCGCCTTGGCGACCGTTTGCGGCGTTTGATCGGGCAGCCACAGTCTTTTGAGCGTTTTGGGGGCTTTCAATGCGTTTTGGATGCAAAGGCGAACGATGATCTCACCCTCGCGGTCCGCGTCTCCCGCGTTCACAACAGTGTCCACGTCCTCGCGGTTGCAAAGCTGTCGGATCACCTCAAACTGCTCTCTGACGCCCGAGTCGACCCGCTTTTGATCTCCCTTGCGCAGCTCAAAGCGAAATTCTTTGGGAAAGCAAGGCAAATTTTGCAGCGTCCAGCGCGTGGAGCCGTCCGGCTGCGGATTGTATTCCTCAATGTCGCACAGCGAAAACAAATGTCCGAACGCCCACGTGATCAGGTATCCCTGACCTTCCAGGTATCCTTGACGGCGTTGCATCGCACCGATTCCCGCCGCAATATTGCGACCGAGACTCGGCTTTTCCGCAATGATCAGAATCATGGCTCCACACCTCCTTGTCGGTTGATTTGCGTTTTTTGAAAAACCAAAGATACAACAGGGCTACCCGCGCAAACGCGAGCAGCCCATACGTGATTGCTCTGTCAGATCAAAACTCCGTCAGATATATTTGCGAATTGTGTCGGAAGCGGTATCCTCGGGCATCGAAACCGTCATGGTCATGTTGAGTCCGATCTTGGAGATCAGCTTATCCAACTCCACCACCAGCGTCTCAAACGCGGGAAGGTCGCCCTTGCAGATCTTGAGCGTGCTGTCGATGAAGAGATCGGTCACGTCGTGATTGCTTGCCAAAATGCCTGCGACGAAGCCGTAAAGCGACTGTGCGTCGTCTACCATGTATTCCTCAACGTCGATCAATCTTGCCGACGGCTTGATATCATATCTGAGCTTGCTGCCCTTTTCAATGCAAACGACGTCTCCCTTGGTAACCTCGAGCGCACCGTTGACCAAATTGATAAGAGTCTTGGTTTTACCTGTTCCTTTAACGCCGATAATCAATTTTAACATATTGTGTTTACCTCCAAAAATCCGAACGCGGATCAGCTCCCGCATCCTTGTACTCTCATTATATCAAATTCCGAGCGCAAAGTCAAGGGGATTTTCCGATCTTCTCGATTATTTTTTCAGTCTTTTTTCCAAAATTTCCAAAAGCTCCTCATATCCCGGCTTGCCGAGCAGCGCGAACATATTCTTTTTGTAGGATTCCACGCCGGGCTGGTCAAAGGGATTGACACCGAGAATATATCCCGAGATCGCGCAAGCAAGCTCGAAGAAGTAGAGCAGCTCACCCAGAACGAAGGCGCTCTTCTCGCTGACTTGGATGACGATGTTCGGAACACCGCCGTCAACGTGAGCCAGAATCGTTCCCATCATCGCGGTCTTTTTCACAAAATTGAGGTCCTTTCCGGACAGGAAGTTCAGTCCGTCAACGTTGTCGGGATCGTCGGGGATCTCAAAGCAGGAACCGGTCTCGCCGATGTCGATCACGGTCTCAAAGAGATTGCGGTTGCCATCCTGAATGAACTGACCGAGTGAGTGCAGATCGGTCGAAAAGATGACCGATGCGGGGAAAATACCCTTCTGATCCTTTCCCTCACTCTCGCCGTACAGCTGCTTCCACCATTCGTTGAGCATCGCGCCGAACGGCTCGTATCCCACCATCACCTCGGTGGTCTTGCCCTTGCGATACAGAATATTACGCAATGCGGCATAACGGTAGCAATCGTTTTTGGAAATGTCGGGATCGGTATAAGCAGCTCTTGCGGATGCTGCGCCCTCCATCAGGGCACAAATATCGATTCCCGCAACGGCGATCGGAAGCAGGCCCACTGCCGTCAGTACCGAGAATCTGCCGCCCACGTCATCGGGAACAACAAAGGTCTCGTATCCCTTTTCGGTCGAGAACTGCTTGAGCGTGCCGCGTGCCTTGTCGGTCGTGACGAAGATGCGCTCTCTCGCGCCGTCCTTGCCGTATTTCTCCTCCATCAGTGCGCGGAAGACGCGGAATGCAACGGCGGGCTCGGTGGTCGTTCCCGACTTGGAGATCACGTTGACGCAAACGTCGCGACCCTCACAGATCTGCAGAAGCTCGTTCAGCGCGTCGGCGCTGATGCAATTTCCTGCAAAATAGATGTCGGGAGTGTCCTTTTTGAGCGAGTTGTAGATCGGGGATTTGAGATATTCGATAACGGCACGTGCACCCAGATAGGACCCTCCGATACCGATGACCACCAACACGTCGCAGCTCTTCCGGATTTTTTTCGCGGCAAGCTGAATGCGGGCAAATTCCTCCTTGTCATAGTTGACGGGAAGGTCTACCCAGCCGAGAAAATCACTGCCCGCACCGCTTTTGGTGCGCAGCAGACGGTCAGCCTCGGTGACCTGAGCCTGGATGTGCGCATATTCATGCGCGCCTACAAAGGAAGAAAGGTATTTGTCATTGAGTTGGATTGCCATAGGTTGTAACCGTCCTTGCTATTTATATAATATATTAGTATTATATAACATTCCGCCCCAAAAAACAATCTTTTTTCGATAAAAATTTCGTTTTTTTCGAGTTTTGACGTTTTGAACAAAAACAAGAAATCAAATCAGCAAAAATCGTGCAAAGATTCTGACAAAGACCTCGAAAAATCCAATTCTGGGAATCTCCTCATCAGCGATCACGGGAACGCATCCAACCGCTTTTCCGCCCGCGAAAAAGCCGATCTCCCCAATTTTGTCCCCTGCCTTGACGGGAGCCGACAGCTTCTCGGGGAGTCTGGCTTCACACGTTACCTCCGTCAGCAGATTCTTTGGAAGCACGCAGGAAAACGTGCCGCGGGAGACCTTGCAGACACGCACCGCGCCACCCGTCACGGGGATCGGCTCCGGTGCTGTTGCCTCGGAGTGATAGAGACCGTAATTGGCAAAGCCCCAATCGAGCAGCTGTGTTGCCGTGGCATTTCGCACGTCGCGCGATTCGGCACCCATGATCACACAAATGAGTGAAAAGCCGTCACGCTCCGCGCTGACACTGACACAAAAGCCTGCCTTGGAGGTCGAGCCGGTTTTGAGCCCCGTGCAGCCGGGGTAAAAGCGCACCAAGCGATTGGTGTTGGTGAGTCCAAACGCGCCGTCGCGGATGCTATCCATCCAGATCGAGCTATATTGCAAAATCGTCTTGTGACGGATCAGTTCGCGCGACATGATGGCGATGTCACGCGCCGAGGTCAGATGATGCTCGGCGGTGTCGTCCAGACCCGTCACGTTTTCAAAGCGCGTATTTTTCATTCCCAGCTCCTCGGCACGCCTGTTCATACGCTCCACGAAGGTGGGAATGCTGCCGCAAATATGCTCGGCAAGCGCGACCGCCGCATCATTCGCGGAGGCGATGACCACGCTCTTCAAGAGATCCTCCACCGTCATTCTCTCGCCTTCCTTGAGAAAGACCTGCGAGCCGCCCATCGACGCCGCGTTTGCAGATACCGCAACCGTATCATCCAGGCGTACCGTTCCCGCGTCGATCGCCTCCATCACCAAAAGCAACGTCATGATCTTGGTCACCGAGGCCGGCGGCAGGGCTTCCCCATCGTTTTGACAGTAGATCACCGCGCCCGTCGTCGCCTCCATCAGAATTGCGCTCTTGCAAGGAAGCGACAGGGAGCCCTCCTCCACACCGAGATCGGAGACCCCCTTTTCCGCTGTCTCTTCCTCCAAAATCGGCACGATCCCCTCCTCAGCCGTTGCGGGGATCACACCGAATATTGCCAACAGGATCGCCAAAAGCGACGTGAAAATTCGTCGCAAGAATGGATTTCGTTTCATAGATATCACCTCGTCACACTCTATGCCGAGGCTGAGGATTTTATGCGAACCGTTGCTTTGCGGCAAAGCCTTTCCGGCAAAAACATTCCTTCTTGACAAATCCTTGAAAAAAGAGTATAATATAATTAAACATCAGGCTTTTTGAGAAAAACGGAGGCACGATATGAACAAGATCATCACCGTTGGCAGAGAATTCGGAAGCGGAGGACGCGAGCTTGCAAAGCACCTTGCCGAGCTTTTGGGAATTGCCTATTACGACAAGGAAATCGTTCAGGAAATCGCCAAGCGCACAGAGCTTGCCGAGGATTATCTGCACGCAATCGTGGAAAATCACACCGGTATCCCCTTCCCCATTACGGTCGGACGCACGATCCACCATCACAACCACGGGGGAGAATATCTGTTGCATCACTATGCCCAGGTTTACAGCGAGCAGGCTACCGTTCTGCGTGAAATGGCGGAGCGCTCGGATTGCGTGATCGTCGGTGGCTGCAGTGACTATATCCTCAAGGAATATCACCCCGTCCGTCTGTTTGTCTACGCCAATGCAGATGCAAAGTTTGCACGCTGCCGCGCCAATGCGGACGCACACGAGCATCTCTCCGACAAGCAGCTGCGCCGCATGATCAAAAAGGTGGACAAAAATCGTGCCAAGCACTATCGCTATCACACCGGGCAGATCTGGGGTGACCGCACGAACTACGACATCTGCATCAACACCTCCGGAGCATCCATCGAGGAGGTCGCAAAGACCCTGGCACCGCTCCTGGAAAGCATCAAGAGAGGCTCTTAAACGTTTACGCCGGCATCGACGATATGCCATTGAATGGCTTATGAATGAAAAACAAAAGCATGATCTGTTCGTTGGAATGAACAGATCATGCTTTTTTCTATTCCCTTTCAAAAAGCTTTTGAATTAAGAGAATGATTAATCGCAGTTTTCCCAGTTGTGGTAAACGTCCATGACGTCATCGTCATCCTCGAGCTTTTCGATAAGAAGGTTCATGAACTTGATGTCCTCCTCGTTGTCGAGCGTGACGTAGTTGGACGCCTGCTTGGTCTTTTCGGCGGAGAGAATCTCATAGCCGGCATTCTTGAGCTCCTCCTGAATGACATAGACGTCGTCGGGCTCGGTGGTGACCACAAAGACCTCTCCGTCCGCCTTGAAATCCGATGCGCCCGCTTCCAGCGCGGTCTCCATCAGCTTGTCCTCGTCCACGTCGCCGTCCTCATTGTTGATGACGATCTCGCCGACATCGGTAAAGAGATAGCCCACGCATCCGGTCTGACCCATGTTGCCGTGGTATTTGGAGAAATACGCGCGCACGTTGCCGGCGGTACGGTTGCGGTTGTCGGTGGTGGCGTTGACGATGACGGCGATTCCTGCGGGACCGTAGCCCTCATAGGAGACCTCCTCGTAGTTCTCGGTGGTCGCGCCCATCGCCTTCTTGATGCAACGCTCGATGTTGTCGTTGGGAACGTTGTTCGCCTTTGCCTTCTGGATCAGATCGCGCAGCTTGGAGTTGGAAACGGGATCTCCGCCACCCTCCTTGACGGCAACGGTGATCTCCTTGCCGATCTTGGTGAAGATCTTGCCTCTTGCGGCATCGGTCTTTTCTTTCTTGTGCTTAATATTCGCCCATTTGCTATGTCCTGACATGATTTTGATATCCTTTCCGTAAATCCGTTTATAAATAATTGTAAGATCAAACCTTCTCGGTCTTTTTCAGGCAGATGAGATCAAACGCGTTGCCCAGCACGGTCTTTGCCGCTGCGGTCAGGCGGATGCGCGATGCGCGCACCGTCTCGTTCTCGGCAGAGAGGATCGGGCAGTTGTGGTAGAAGCGGTTGTATGCCGCCGCCACGTCGAGAATAAAGCGGGTAATGTAGCTCGGCTCATAGTCGGCAACCGCGGCATCGACACGCTCACCGAAGCGGCAAAGCGTCTTGACCAGCGCAGCCTCCTCCTCGGTCGTGATCTCCACGGGAGCATCGGCGATCTCACCTGCACGCGAGAGCACCGAGCAGGCGCGCGCGTAGGTATACTGCACGTAAGGTCCGGTGTTTCCGTCGAAGCTGAGTGCCTCCTCCATGACGAAGTTGATGTCCTTCATGCGGTTGTTGGTGAGATAGTAGAACACGATCGCGCCAACACACACCGCCTCGGCAATTTCCGAGCCGTTCTCAAGATTGGGGTTTTTCT
>JAZSJS010000038.1:0-28134 GCA_045534435.1 Eubacteriales bacterium | reverse complement strand
GTAACATCATGGCAGAAAAAAGAGACTATTACGAGGTGCTGGGCGTTGACAAAAACGCCGATGCCTCGACCATCAAAAAGGCATATTACAAGCTGGCGAAGCAATACCATCCCGACGCAAATCCGGGAGATGCTGCGGCAGAGGAGAAGTTCAAGGAGGCAAACGAGGCCTACGAGGTCTTGTCCGATGCCGATAAAAAAGCCAAATACGACCAATTCGGTCACGCGGCGTTCGATCCTTCGATGGGCGGCGGAGACGGCGGTTTTGGAGGCTTTGGCGGCTTTGGAGATTTCGGTGATCTCGGTGACATTCTGGGCGGAATGTTCGGCGGTGCGTTCGGTGGCGGACGTCAGCGCCGCAACGGACCGGTTCCGGGAGACGACATCGGAGCCAATGTCACCATCAGCTTTGAGGAGGCGGCATTCGGCGTCAAAAAGGATATTTCCTACAACCGCGTCTGCCGTTGCCCCGACTGTAAGGGCTCGGGCGGCGAGAACGTGGAGACCTGCTCGGTCTGCCGCGGCACGGGACAGGTTCGTCGCGTACAGAGGATGGGTGGAATGTCCTTCCAATCCACGGCACAGTGTGACTCCTGTCGCGGAACCGGAAGGATCATCAAAAATCCCTGTAATAAATGTCGAGGCACGGGACAGACGCGCGAGAGCAAGCGCTTGACCGTATCGATCCCCGCCGGCATTGATCACGGAGAGCGCATCGCGTTGCGCGGACAGGGCAACGACGGCAGAAACGGCGGTCCCACGGGAGATCTGATCATCGTCGTGTCGGTGCGCAGTCACAGCATTTTTGAGCGTGAGGATTACAATATTTACTGCGAGGTGCCCCTGACGGTTGCCGAGGCGACCCTGGGCGCCGAGATCGACGTTCCCACGCTGGAGGGAAACGTCAAATATACCATTCCCGAGGGCACGCAGGCGGGAACCACCTTCACTCTGCGCGGAAAGGGAATCCCCTACGTCAACGGCAACGGCAGACGCGGAGATCTCATGTTCCGTACCACGGTCGAGATCCCGAAAGGATTGAACGAGAAGCAAAAGGAAGCCATGAAGGCCTTTGCCGAGAGCTGCGGAGAAGGGAACTACGCCAAGCACAAGCAGTTCTTCAAAAAGATTTTCGGGAAATAAGGAGGACGTATGGTGGATCAGGATTACGTATGCGGTGATTACGGCACCGAGACCCAGTGGACGCAGATCCGCGTGACGGTTCCGCTACCGCAATTGGACGAGCTGACCGCGATCATGAGCATGGTTTCCAACAATCTGCAGATCGAGGATTACAGCGACATCGATCTGAAAACCTGTTATGGGGATCTGATCGATGAGAGCATTCTCAATGCCGACAAGACGATCGCTTCGGTGTCGGTCTATCTGCCGGCCGAGAGAAGCGTGCCGGAGTGTCTATCCTTTTTGAGGGAGAGATTTGCGACGACGGGACTTGGGGATGCCAAGATCGAAACGGTCGGCGTCAACGAGGAGGATTGGGCAAACTCCTGGAAGGCGTATTACAAGCCCATCAAGATCGGTGAGCGTTTGGTCATCGTTCCCGCATGGGAGAAATATGAAGCGCAGGAGGGCGAGCTGATCGTTCGCATGGATCCCGGTATGGCGTTCGGTACGGGCACGCATGAGACCACACGGCTCGTGATCCGTATGCTCGAAAAATACACGAAGCCGGGCTGCAGAATGCTCGACGTCGGCACGGGAAGCGGTATTCTTGCCATTTGCGCATCTCGTCTCGGAGCCGCCGAGTGCCGTGCTTACGACATCGATCCGATGGCAGTGCGCGTGGCGAATGAAAACATCAAGGACAGCGGTCTTTCCAACATCACCTGTGAGGTCTCCGACCTGTTGCGTCAGGCCGACCGCTCGCGGCCCTATGATCTGATCTGTGCCAATATCGTGGCGGACATCATCATTCGCATGACACCCGACGTCGCTCCCTTTATGCATGAGAACACCGTGCTTCTGGCATCGGGAATCATCGCAGAGCGCGCCGAGGACGTGGTCTCCTGCTTTGAGGCCAACGGCTATCGCATCGTCGAGAGACTCGAGGACAACGGCTGGTGCGGTCTTGCTGTGATGAAACGATAAAAAGCAAAAGTGCGGAGAAGTCTTGACGACTTCTCCGCACTTGTTTGTTGTATAAAAAAGGAGTACGGCAAACCCTGCCTTATGAAAGGCAATCCTTAAGGGTGATTTCTTGCACGGATAAGAGTTTTCTTACGTCAAAATGAAAAACTTACGTCGTATAATCCTGAATGACCGCCATCAATTCGCGCCATGAGCCCACCGTGATGCCAACGCGCAGCGCTTCGCGATCGGCGGGAGGCAGCTCGTCGACCGAGACCTCCAAAAAGCGCACGAGATAGCCGTCCGATGTGAAAATGCCGATCCTTCCGTTGCTTTCCTTGAGACAAAAGGATTCTGCGGGAGTGGTGATCTGTGTCGGGGTGTCCTCCGGGGCGACTGAGGAGTCCTGATCGGAGGATTGGGGAGTGCCGCCTGTCATACAGTCATGCGGTGCTTGCAAGGACACCTCTGTGCTTTGTTGAATCTCGCTTTCGCGGATGGCGCGCTTCAGCGTCGTCAAGGATAGGATCGAAATGATCAGACAGACCAAAAGGAGTAGCGTGCAGACGACGCTCAGAATTTTGGAAGCATCCATAGTTTTGTTCCTCTCACATTTTTTTGCAGATCGGGTAATGATAGTTTTTCCTTGTTTTCTGGTTATATGCGTTTTTGCGTGGGATAATAAGAAAAAAGGAGGCTGAAGCATGTGAAAAAGGGAACAAAAAGATCCAAGAGCGGTGTTTTTTGGCGGATCGCGACACTTCTTTTTTTGTTTTTGACGGTTGCCGTCATCTTGGGCGGGGTATATCTTAGTCAATCCTTTGAGATGACGCTTCCGACCGATTTTTTTCGGTTGACGGCGCGGGGGGAATCACCCCGTTTTTTTGTCTATCGCTTCGAGGATCGCGCCAATCGCATCGGGGAGGCGGTGGAGCTTTCCGCCGGCAGCTTCGCGCAAAGAGAGCGCGCCTGGGTGGCATATCCCGATCTTCCTCCCGCGCTGATCGATGCCTTCGTTTCGATCGAGGACAAGCGGTTTTATCAACACAACGGCGTGGATTGGTATCGCACGCTCGCGGCAATCACCAATCATCTCTTCGGCAAAGGAAAGCGCTTTGGCGCGTCCACGATCACACAGCAGGTCGTCAAAAACGTGACGGGAAACGACGCTCCCTCGATCAAGAGAAAGATACAGGAGCTCTTTTACGCGCTCGATCTGGAGCGGAATCTGGATAAAACGCAGATCCTGGAGATCTATCTCAACGTCATTCATTTTTCGGACAACTGTGACGGAGTTGCCGCGGCAGCAGCGCATTATTTTTCCAAGAAGCCACAGGAGCTGACGGTTGCCGAATGCGCGACTATCGCCGCCATTACGAACAGCCCGACCTATTACAATCCCATCCGAAACCCCGAAAACAATCTCAAAAGGAGGGATCTCATTCTGTCGGAGATGTACGCGCAAGGTTTTTTGAGTGAAGAGGCCTACCAAACGGCGCTCGCGTCTCCGTTGGGACTGAATCCCGAGCGAGAGGATGCCGAGGAGGGGATCAATTCGTGGTACGTCGATATGGTGATCGAGGACGTGATCGGGGATCTTGTCGCGCAGTATGGAATGACGCGTGGAATGGCGTCGAATCTCGTCTATTCGGGAGGTCTGCGGATCGACGTGGCGATGGATGAGGAGATTCAGGGATTGGTGGAGGAATATTACCGCACCGCGATCCGATTGCCGTCCAATGCGGAGGGTGTCAGAGCACAATCGGCACTCATCGTGATGGACGCCGCCACGGGAGATATTCTCGGTGTTGCGGGAGGCGCGGGGGAGAAGCGCGGGAATCGCGTGCAGAATTTTGCCACGCAGACCAAGCGGCCGCCGGGATCGGCGATCAAGCCGATCACGGTCTATGCCCCGGCGCTCGAGGCGAAGCTGATCGATTGGGCAAGCGTCTATGACGACGTACCCGTCAATTTCGGCACGAGCGGAAGTGTTCCGTGGCCCAAAAACGCAACCAACGTCTATCGAGGATTGACCAACGTGGCCTATGCCGTGGCGCATTCCACCAATACCGTTGCCGTGCGCATCCTGGAGGAGCTCGGCTTGGAAAGATCCTTTGAAAATGCCAAAAAAAGCTTTCATTTGGAGAGTCTCGTTCCGGAGGACCGTGACGTTGCCGCGCTTTCCCTGGGGCAGCTGAACTTCGGTGTGACGTTGCGTGAGATGACGGCGGCATACACCGTCTTTGCCGATGCGGGTGTTTATCATCCATGGAGGTCGTATTACCGCGTGCTCGATTCCGACGGCACTGTTTTGTTGGCGTGTCCCGACCGTTCCGAGCCCGTGATGTCGGTGGGGAATGCCGCGATCATGACCAAGCTTTTGCAGGGTGTGGTGGAGAGCGGGACGTCGTCCTCCATCACCCTGAGTCGCACCGTGGAATGTGCGGGAAAGACAGGCACCACCAATCGTGACGGAGACCGATGGTTCATCGGATATACCCCCGATACAATTTGCGGCGTTTGGTGTGGATATGAGCTTCCCGAGCCGCTTGAGGGGAGAAATCTTTGCACGGGGATCTGGAATCAGGTCATGGGAAGCATCGTCGCGAAAAAGGGAGGAAGGACAGCCTTTGAGATTCCATCCTCGGTCGTGCGTGTCAGCTATTGCAAGGATAGCGGCAAGCTACTCAACGAAGCCTGTGCCGCCGATCCGCGCGGCAATCGCGGTGAGATCGGATGGTTTTTGGCGGAGGACGTACCGCACGACTTTTGCCGGTGTCACGTTCTTTGCGAATATGACCGTGAAAGCGGCGGAGTCTGTCACGGCAATTGTCCCGAGGAGACGCTCGAGCAGGTGGGACTGATCCGTGTCCGACGGGAATTTCCGATGCAGATCTACGTCAGTGACGCGCAATACGTCTATGACGGAGATCCGCTTCAATACACGCCCAACGAAGATCCCAATCAAGCCTATTTTCAGAGCGCGAGGGAGGGCTACTGCGGGATCTCGCACACCGCAAAGCAATATAACCGCTCCTGTGCGGCACATCTGACGCCACCAGACGAGGATTGGGCATATCTTCTTCCCAAGCTTCTACCCGACGAAATGGAATAATTGGCACCCCTCTCTCATAGAGTGAGAACAGAGAGGTGCGAAAAAGCAGCACCTCATGGGAGGTGCTGTTTTGCATAAGAGAAAATACGGAAAAATGACGGTGAGCGCGTGGCTGAACTCCGAAATGGAGCAATCGAATCCGATCGTGATGGTGGTGGTTGGAGTGTTGTTGACGGTCATCGCGCTTCTGGTCCGCGCGGGAGTGGGAAGCCCCTACCAAACCATTCATGCCATGGGGATCTCCGAGATCATACCGCCTGTTTGGATCATGACGCTGTTGTGGACGCTTTCCTTTTTGATCGTGGGATGTGCCGCGGGGTTTGTGCTCGCCTTTCGCAGATGCGGTCGCGATACCGAAAAATATCGCGGCGGAATGTTTTTCGTGCTGCTGGCGATCCTGGAGCTCTGCTGGTATCCGCTTTTCTTTGGTGCGCACCTTGTTTTTCTGAGCGCGCTTGCCTCGATCCTCATTCTTTGCCTGGCGCTCACGGTGACCTTTTCGTTTTACCGCGTCACCAAATTTGCCGGGATGCTGCTTCTCTTGCACGACGTCTGGCTGATCTATATGCTCATCCTCAATTTTGCCGTTCTCTTTCGGGCATAAACAAGGAATCCCCGCCGAGAGCAACCGTTTGGGTTCTTTCGGCGGGGAGGTTTTATGTTTTTTTTGAGTTACAGCGCATCGATCTCCGCGAGCCAAAGGGCGGAGGCTGCGTCGGAGGGCATACACCACGCGCCGCGCGGCGAGAGTGAGACCGAGCCGACCGCGGGGCCGTCGGGCAGACAGGAGCGCTTGAATTGCTGCGCGAAAAATCTGCGGAAGAATACGCGAAGCCATTTTTTCAGCGTTTCGTCGTCGTAGACGTTGCCCAAGGCATGCTTTGCAAGCCGATAAAGCTTTGCGGGCGAGAAGCCGTAGCGAATCGTATAGTAGAGATAGAAATCGTGAATTTCGTAAGGTCCGACCAGATCCTCTGTCTTTTGCGCGATCTCTCCGTTTTCATTTGCGGGGAGCAGCTCGGGAGAGACGGGAGTGCTCAGAACGTCGCGAAGTGCGTCGGCAATTCTGTTTTTGCCATCGGCATCATAAAGATCGGCACAATGCGAGACCAGGTGACGGACAAGCGTTTTGGGGATCGAGGCATTCACGCCGTACATCGACATATGGTCGCCGTTGTAGGTTGCCCAGCCGAGCGCCAGCTCGGAAAGGTCTCCCGTACCGATCACCATACCGCCGCAATCGTTGGCAATATCCATCAATACCTGCGTACGCTCACGCGCTTGCGCGTTTTCGTAGGTCACGTCGCGGCTCTCGGGATCGTGTCCGATGTCGCGAAAATGCAGGTTGACTGCATCGAAAATATCCACGCAACGGAAATCCACGCCCAACTCCTCACAAAGCAGAGTTGCGTTGCTTTTGGTTCGCTTGGTCGTGCCGAAGCAGGGCATGGTCACCGCGATGATGTCCTTTCTCGGACGTCCGAGTGCATCCATCGCGCGAACCATGATCAGAAGTGCAAGGGTTGAATCCAATCCGCCCGAAATACCGATGACAATCTTTTTCGCAAAGGCGCGCTCAATTCTCGCCCTCAGTCCCTCGGTCTGAATGGCGAGGATGCGATCACAACGGCGAAGCTGCTCATCCCGATTTGCGGGGAGGAAGGGAGAGGGACTGATGCTTCGTGTCAGAGCGGTTTCGGTCGGTGCCAGCGAGAAGAGCACCGTGCGGTAGCCCTCTTCGATGGGAGCCTCGGGCGCACGGCGGCGCTCACAGGCAAGGAGATCGAGATCGATCTCATTCACAATCATGCAATCCGAGACGTCAAAAGGGGCTTTTTCGGCAAGCAAGGCTCCGTTTTCACAGATCATGGAATGACCGCCAAACACGGCATCGGTGGTCGATTCGCCCGTTCCCGCGTTTGCATAAAGATATCCGCAGGTCGTGCGAGCCGAATGCGCGAGAAGGACGCTGCGGCGAAATTCCTCACGTCCGACGCGTTCCGGGTCGGCGGCGAGGGCGCAGATCAGAGTTGCTCCTGCCGAGGTGTGAGAGACGGAGGGGGCACAGGCAAGCATTCCCTCACTTCCGAACTCGACGGCGATCCGCAAGGAATCCAACTCCTTGCAGGCAAAGATCTGGCGTGCGCCAAAGGGAATCTCCTTGCCGTCAAAGAGAAGCTCGTCCTCAAAATATGCATCAAGCGCCGCAAAATAGCGCGACTCGGAGGATTCCTTGACACTTTGCAGACAGGTCTTGGGAACGATACCCAAAAGACTGCCGGCATGGCAGACTGCCGCGCAATTGTAAAGCCTTCCGTTATAGGCCATCGGAAGACCAACGACAGAGAGCAGGTCAAGCTTGGCGGTCTTGGAAAGATAAACCTTCAAAGCCTCCTTGGCACCGCGGATCAGCGTGTCGGAACAGAAAAGATCGCCGCAGGTACATCCCGTCAAAGACAATTCGGGGAAGAGCAGCACGCGCACACCGCGCGCATCGGCCTCCTTGGCGGTGCGGATCAGCTCGTCCGCACAAAACGCGGGATCGGCAATCCGCAGCGCGGGAGTTGCGACGGCAACCTTCAAAAAACCGTGTTTCATAACTTCATCGTCCTTTCCTTCAAAGGAATGAGATCTTTTTACTGTTTACTATTATAACGAATTTTTTCGGCAAATACAAGAGTTTTTTGAATTTTTTTGGCTTGGTGAGGCATTTTGCGATGGATTTTCCGGATAAAGTCCTTGATTTTTTCATAAAACAAGGAAAAATCATTCGCAGTTGATTGCATTCTATGAAAAGGTATGGTATAATAAATGCATTTCCAAGCAAAGATGGGAGCGAAAAAGGTGCTACGCTCATGCGTAACACCTCTTTGCGTGTATTTATGTTTATTGCTGCTTTTCCAGGAAGCTGACCACGTCACCGACGGTAACGAAATTGTGAATGTCGTCGTCCTGAATTTCGATGCCGAAGCGTTCCTCGCACATCATGACGAGATCGGCAAGCTCAATGGAATTGATGCCCAAATCGTTTGCAAGCTCTGCCTCGAGGGTGATTTCGTCGGGATCCAACTGAAGCTCCTCAACCAAAAGCTTTTTCAGCGTTTCAAACATGCTAAAATATCCTCCGTTTTTGTATTTTTGATGCCGATACCCGGCACATACACATATATTATACATCGTAATCATAGGTTTGTCAAGTAATTTTTTACAACGGTGTATATTTTTAGAGTTCCGCGACCCAAAAAGAACGAAGAAAGGAGTGACGATATGCAGATCTTTCGCAATCGGCCGCTGGCACTTGCGGCATGCCTGTTTGCCGTTTCTGCCGTCTGGATTCGGGAGTGGGGCCGCTTGGCAAAGCTGATCCTTCTCGGCGTTCTCATCGTGCTTTTGATGATTTCTCTGGTGATCCGGATCCGTCGGGGCTTTTCCTACCGACGTCTCGTTTTCCTTCTTTGTCTTGCGGCGCTTTTTCTTTCGGTTTTCTCCTCTTTTTTGTTTTTTAACGTTGCTTATCGGAACTATCAGGCCCTGCACGGAAAGGAATGCCAAGCGGAGGGCTACGTTCTCGAGCGCATAGATTCCACCGCCTTTTCCACGCGTCTTCGCGTCAGACTGACAGAGCTGAATGGGGAAGAGGCTTCGGATTTTGCCGTCGTGGAATGTGAATATGCAACGGCATTACAGGTGGGAGATCGGTTTCGTCTTTCGGGAACGGCGAGGGATTTCACCGCGGATCAATCGATCGACGAAAAAACCTTCTATCTTTCCGAGGGATGTATGGTGGTCATCGCCTGCCACAGCTCCGAGGATTGCGAGATTTTGGACGGGCGTGAGAACGGACTTTTGGTTTGGGCGACGAGGGTCAAAACCGCGCTTGGATATCGCTTGCAGTCCGCGATCGGCTCGGAGGGAGGCGGTGTGTCGTCGGCGCTTCTGCTTGGTGACCGCTCCTATCTCTCCCCGGACAGCGCATTGGATTTCCGCCGTGCCGGTGTTTCACACCTGTTGGCGCTGAGCGGATTGCACGTTTCGATCCTGATCGGCTTTTTCGAGCTTCTTTTGCGTTCCTTTGCTCTTCCGAAGCGGGCTCGAGCTTTCATTGTTCCTCTCCTGGGGCTTGGATACGTCGCCTTGACGGGCTTTGCGCTTTCGACGTGGCGAGCCGTGCTGATGCTGACCGTGCTCTATCTCGGTTTTCTGCTTCGTGAGAGCTACGATTCCTTCACCGCACTTTGTGCGGTGTTGGCTTCCATTCTGCTCGTGACACCTTATTCCGTGTTTGATCTTTCTCTTTGGCTTTCCTTTTTGGCGGCGGGGGCAATCGTCATTTTTTATCCCGCGGTACAAAAGCTCTTTGATCGGATCGCCGAAAAGAAGCCGAACCGCCATCTTTGGCGCTTGGTCAGAGGCATTGTCGGTGCGCTGTTGATCGGATTGCTGACCAATCTTGCGCTGCTCCTCATCAGCGCGGTCGCTTTCGGTGAGATTTCGCTGGCGTCGATCCCGGTCACGGTGCTGCTTTCGATTCCGGTCACGCTCCTGATCTGCTGCAGCGCGATCTGTCTTTGCTTCCCGGGACTTGCTCCGCTGACGCAGCTCTGCGCGCTTCTGGAGTCGGTCATCCTCAAGACCTGTGAGTGGGCGTCCGACCTGCGACACGTCATGATGCCGGTCTTCGATGGAGTGACGTTGGGCTTGATCATTGCTTTGACGCTGGTGCTGATCCTTTTTGCCGTGTGCCGTGTCAAGCATCGTCGCACGCTGATAATCCTGCCGCTTCTTTGCATAGCGATCCTGCTTTCCTCGGCGGCAAGCACCGCGTTGCCGAAAAATGCCGATTGGAGATGCGATGCGATCACCTCCAAGCTGGGAGAGATACGCCTCTATACCCGCCACGGCTCTGCCGTTGCCGTCAACGACACCACGCGTGCGGTTTCCTTGTCCTACGATCTCAAAAAGGCAATGGTTGCCGTCGGCTGCACCGAGCTGGAGGATCTTGTATTCATTCGCTACTATAATCAAGGAACCTATCTGATCTCGGATCTTTCCTCACGCATCCTCATTCGCAGACTGCACCTGCCGACGCCGTCGGACGATCGGGAGCGTGCGATTGCAATACGCCTCTCTCAGGAGGCCGAGCTGCATGGGATCGAGGTCCTGTATGATGCCGAGGAATACCTTTTGCAATATGAGGAAGCAGATTGAGGAGCGGGAAGCGCTCTTCGACAAAAAAGTCGTTTTTCCTGTATCGGAAAACGACTTTTTTTCATACGCTGTTATTGTAAAAGCCACACCGCAAAGCACTGCGGATTCGTAAGAGAGGAGATTGCACGTTCATGAAAGAAAAAATCAAGCTTGCGGTTTTGGGAGGCGATCAAAGACAGATTGTGATGGCGAGCTCCTTGGCGGCATATGGCTATCCAACCCGGGTATGGGGGCTGGGGAAATGCCGAAATGAGATCGGAGATGCGAAATACTGTGAATCATGGGAGAATGCGATCCTTGACGCGGACGCCGTGATCCTTCCGTTGCCGGCATCGGCGGACGGTGTCAGGATCCACTGTCCCTTGCATGATCACGACGTGTTTTTGCGAGTGACCACGCTTCTGGATGCCATTGGAGGAAAGAAGCTGCTCGGGGGAAGGATCGTCGAGTCGATCCGCAGTATTGCCGAGCAAAAGGGCGTTGAGTGGATCGATTATTATGAATCGGAGATTCTGCAGCTCAAGAATGCACTTCCGACCGCCGAGGGCGCGATCGCGATCGCCATGCAAGAGCTTCCCGTGACACTGGACGGCGTCTCTGCCGCCGTGATCGGCTATGGCAGGATCGGATCTCTGCTGGCAGAAAAGCTGCGTGCGCTGGGGGCAGAGGTGACGGTGTACGCGCGCCGTACCGAGCAGCTCACCCTGGCATCCCTTCATCATCACAAGGTAAGCAAGCTGACCCTGCCGAGCGGAGAATCGGCACTCACCGCGCTCTCTCCCGATTGTCGCGTGGTGTTCAATACCGTACCGCACAGACTGATCACGCGAGAGGTCCTGAAAAGGATTCCGTCCAAATGTGTCCTGATCGATCTGGCATCCGCACCGGGCGGGATCGATCATGCGGCTGCCGCCGAAATGGAGATCCGTTCGGTGTGGGGAACCGCTCTGCCGGGAAAATGCACGCCCGAGAGTGCGGGGCGATTCATTGCCGAGACGGTTGCCGAGCTTTTGGAGGGGTGACGACGGTGCGGAGGATGACGAGACTCTATGAGAGAAAGGATGGATTTTTATGTTGGGTTATGCATTCTGCGGTTCCTTTTGCACGCACGCGCGTGCTTTGCGGGAATTGCGGAATTTGATTGGCGCGGGGTATGAGATACAACCCATTTTCAGCGAAACGGTCAGCAGCACCGACACGCGCTTCGGAAGCGCGGCGATCTTGAGAAACGAGGTGGAAACGCTTTGCTCACGCAAGCTGATCGATACGGTGGTGGATGCCGAGCCGCTCGGACCGAGCATGCCGCTCGATGCGCTCATCATCAGTCCGTGCACCGGAAACACCTTGGCAAAGATCGCCAACGGCATTACCGATACCGCGGTATGCATGGCGGCAAAGGCGCATTTGCGAAGTGACCGACCGCTGGTGATCTCCTTGGCGTCCAACGACGCGCTTTCGGCAAATTTGAAAAATATCGCGACGCTGCTATCGCGCAAGCAGGTATATTTCGTTCCCATGGAGCAGGACGATCCCGAGAAAAAGCCACATTCTCTGGTGGCTGATTTTTCACTTTTGGTTCCCACGCTTCACGCTGCCTTTGAGGGCAGACAGTTTCGGAAGCTGTTCCTCTGAGTCAGACTCCGCTCCTTGACGCTCACCGTCGGGCGGAGTCCCCTCACGGGGACGTTGAAAGAGGGTTTTGAACCATTGAATGTCCTCGCGGTCAATGCTTTTGGTAAGGAGAAGCAGGACGACGTAGAGAGCCATCGTCCAAAGACAGTGAAGAAGGATGGAGAGCGATGGAATGGAGATGGAAAAGGAGGTCAGCTCCAACAGAATCCGCACCATGCAGGTCGCTCCCACGATGCAGAGAAGCGGTTTATAGACCCATTTGAAGAGACGTACCCCGGTCGAGCTGATCGAGAGCAGGTGATGGATGCTCAGAACCGTGTTGAAGAGCTCCGAAAAATAGATGGTGATGAGATAGCCCGTGATGCCGTATCGCGGGATCAGAATCCAGACCAGAACGACCGAAATGAGTGCGTCCAGAATGTTGATGTTCATCGAAAAGACCTGCTCACCGAGTCCCTTCATCATGGCATCCGTGGCGGTGTCCACGTACATGATCGGGATAAGGGGAGCGAGCAAGCGGATATAATATCCCGTATCGGTGGAGGGATAGAGCGCCTCTCCGATCTCGCCCGAGAAGCAAATGAGGATGCCGGCGACACCGATCGAGAACAAAAGAGAGAGAGACCAGACGCGGGAGATCATATAATTGATCCGCCGTTTGCAGTCCCGCACGTGACATTCCGCAAGCTCGGGAATCAAAAGACCCGAGAAGGAGGAGATCAGGGCGGCGGGATAGAGAATGACGGGGATCGCCATGCCGTGGATGCTTCCGTATGCCGCCAGGGATGCGGCATGGCTGCTTCCGCTGTTGCGCAAGCCCTCGGGAATCAAAATATGCTCGATCGTGACAAGCCCCGAGCGAACGTAGGCAGTCAATGCGATCGGAAGCGCGATTCGGATCAGCCGTCTGCCCTCGTTTGCCGAGGCTGTTGATCGCCTGTCGGGGAAGTGAAGCCTGCGGTCGATCAGATAGAGCACCAGCTCAAAGAAAAAGGAGAGAATTTCAGCCAGAGCACCGCCCAAAACCAGGGCACAGCAGGTTTCCTCGATGCCGCCGCGCACCACAGAGCTCAAGAGATACATCGTGGCTCCGATCTTGACCGCCTGCTCGAGCACCTGCACCGCCGCGTTCTGATAGGCACGGCGCACCGCAGTGAAATAGCCGCCCAAAGCCGATGAGATCGCGATGACGGGCAGAGTGATCCCAAAGAGTCGCAGAGAGGAAACGGTGCGAGCATCCTTGAGCCAGCGCAAGCCGATCGGCTCGGCAAGAGAGATCAGAAGAAATGACGACAGAGATCCGAAAAAGAGGGCATAAAGCACGGCGCGTCGCATCGCGTTTCCGATGCGCCCCGGCTCATTTTGTCCGATCGCTTCGACCACGACGTGCGTCACCCCCAGATGGATGCCCGACGTGGCAAGCGTCAGAGCAAAGCCATAGACCCCCGACATCAGGGAAAAGAGTCCCATTGCCTCGGCACCGACACGGTTGGAAATATAAACCTGAAACGAAACCCCCACGGTTCGCATCAAAAGCGTTGCCGCAGTGAGGAGCATGGCATTCCAAAAAATTTGCTTCGCCTGTTTTTTCATTTCAACCCGTCCTTTCGGCAAGATCATCTATCATATCAAATCTATGCAAAATTGTAAAAAAATATTTTTATTGCAGTCAAAAGAATATGCAAAACGGATATTGACAAATCGAGTGTGTTATTGTATCATATTATAGTCATAAATAAAAACAAAAAACATGAGAAAAGAGGAGAGAACCATGGTGATTCATGTGTGTGAGCTTTGCGGATACGAGTATATTCCCGCGAACGGAGATGTTGACGGCGGAATCGAGGAAAACACCGATTTTGAGGATCTGCCGCAGAATTGGGTATGCCCCCTGTGCGGTGCCTCGAAGGAGGATTTCGTCGAGGAGATCGTCGAGAGCGACGACGTCGATGCATAAATATTTTTTGCTGTCTCAATCTTGCGTTTGAGGCAGCTTCTTTTTTGATTTCCGGTTGACTTTTGCGGCAGATTGTGGTAAACTATACGTAATAAAAGCAACCGCCCGAAAGGAAGCAGAAGATGAAGAAAAAATTACTCGCCGTCGACGGCAACAGCATTCTCAACCGTGCGTTTTACGGAATCCGTCCCCTGACCACCAAGGACGGCTTTTCCACCAACGCACTGTACGGCATGGTGACGATGATCAGCCGACAGGCAGAGGTGCTCTCGCCCGATTTTTGCGCCGTGGCATTCGATCTCAAGGCACCCACCTTCCGACACGGAATGTACGATGCCTACAAGGCAGGACGCCGACCGATGCCCGAGGAGCTTGCGATGCAGCTGCCCGTGGCAAAGGAGCTGATGGAGGCGCTTGGCTATGCGGTGCTGGAGAAGGAGGGCTATGAGGCGGACGACATTCTCGGCACACTTGCCGCGATGTGTGAGGATGCCGACTGCGAGGCATATCTTCTGACGGGCGACCGAGACGCGCTGCAGCTGATCAGTGACCGCGTTCACGTGCTGCTTGCCACCAACACCGAAACGGTCGATATGAATGAGGAGCGTTTCTTTGAAAAATACGGCGTCAGATCCTCACAGTTCGTCGACGTCAAGGCGTTGATGGGGGATAGCTCCGACAACATTCCGGGTGTTCCCGGCATCGGAGAAAAGACAGCTCTGAAGCTGATTGCCGAATACGGAAGCCTTGACGGAATCTACGATGCGCTGCCGACCGCCAAGCACACGCCCTCGCTCCGAAGCAAGCTGGAGAACGGGCGGGACAGCGCCTATCTTTCCCGCGATCTTGCACGGATTTTCCGTGAGGTTCCGCTCCCCGTGGGGCTTGCGGAGATCGAATATCACGGACTTCACCGTGCCGAAGCACGTCGCCTCTTTTTGCGGTTGGAGTTTTCTGCGTTCATCAAGCGCTTTGGCTTGCATGAGGTTGAGGAAGCCGAGAAAAATGAGGAGACGGAAACGGCTCCGTCGGCAAAAACGGAGATCGCAGACAGCTCCACGCTCAAGAGCTTTTTGACAAGCGCGGAAACGCTGGCAATCGATTTTGACGGAGATGACTGTCTCCTCTTTGATGGAACGCGGATTCTGCGTGCCGAGTCAGAAATCACCGATATTTTGCCGCTTTTGCAGGGAAAACGATTGATTTGTTACGATGCAAAGGCGATCTATAAGCAAGTCCGCACCCCGCTTTTGCGTGCACTTGACCTGTATGACCTGATGCTGGGTGCCTATCTCGTCAATTCCTCAAAGGGAAGCTATGAGCTTCCCACCCTGATCTCGGATTATCTTGGCGAGCTTTCAAACGACACGCTTCCTCGCATTTGCTATTATTTGCGTCTGTACGAGCCGATCCGTCAGCGGCTGGAGGAGAGCGGACAAGCCGCGCTTTTGCGGGATTTGGAAATGCCGCTTGCCGCCGTGCTTGCAGATATGGAGTGCGTCGGATTCCGCGTGGATCGCGAGGGACTCGCCAATTACGGCGAAAGCCTTGGCGAGGTCGCAAAAATTCTGGAGAGACAGATCTATTTCCATGCGGGCAAGGAATTTAACGTCAATTCACCCAAGCAACTGGGCGAGGTTCTGTTTGACACACTCGGACTCCCGCACGCGAAAAAGACGAAAACGGGATATTCGACCAATGCGGAGATCCTGGAAAAGCTGCGTCCCGCGCACCCCATCGTCGACGATATTCTCGATTATCGCCAGTTGACCAAGCTCAAGAGCACCTATACCGACGGACTTTTGAAGGTGGCGGACGAGGGCGGACGCGTGCACACCAATTTCAAGCAAACGGGAACGGCAACCGGGCGTCTTTCCTCGACCGAGCCGAACCTGCAAAACATTCCCGTGCGCACCGAGCAGGGACGCGAGCTTCGCCGCTTCTTCCTGCCCGAGAGTCGGGAGTACGTCATCATCGACGCCGACTATTCTCAGATCGAGCTCAGACTTCTGGCGCATATTTCACAGGATGCCAACATGATCGCAGCCTTCCGTGACGGTGTGGATATTCACACCTCGACCGCGGCAACCGTTTTCGGTGTTCCCACCGCCGCCGTCACCTCCGAAATGCGAAAAAAGGCGAAGGCGGTCAACTTCGGAATCCTTTACGGCATCGGGGCATTCTCGCTTTCCGACGATCTCGGTGTTTCGCGCGCCGAGGCACAGGCCTTTATCGACCGCTATCTGGCGAGCTATCCCGCGATCGACGCCTATCTGAAGGAGGTCATTCGCACGGGCTACGAAAACGGCTACGTGACCACGCTCTTCGGTCGCCGTCGCTATATTCCCGAGCTGCTGGGAACCAACAAGATGCAGCAAAAATTCGGTGAGCGCGTCGCCATGAACAGTCCGATCCAGGGAACCGCCGCCGACGTCATCAAGCTCGCGATGGTGCGGGTGGATCAGAGATTGAAGAAGAGCGGCATCAACGCGCGTCTGATCCTTCAGGTGCACGATGAGCTTTTGATCGAGGCACACCGATCCTGCGCCGAGCAGGCAAAGGAGATCCTGCGCGAGGAAATGGAGCATGCCGTCAGCTACAGTGTGCCGCTTGACGTCGATATTCATATCGGAAACACGTGGTTCGAGGCGAAATAAAAGCTTTTTGAGCGAGATCGATCCCGACGAAAGAACGGGATCCTTGGTTGTGTTTGCTCTTTGAACGGCAACCGAACCGTTCTCTCCGAAGGACATTTACAGGTCAACGTAGTTATATTTTCTCTTAAATATTTTATAGAATTTTCCTTGAGAATGCATTATAATGAATCAAAATGCATTCCCATGGGTTGAAAAATACCGAGTCGAAAAAAACTCGAGGGGGGATGACAAACAAAACGTAAAAATATACTCGGAGGATTGAAAAATGAAAAATTTCAAAATGTTTGGTGTGATGATCGACATGTCACGCTGTGCCGTGATGAGCGTAGAAGGGCTTAAGCGTTTTTTGTCATTGCTCAAAAAAATGGGATACAATTGTGTCATGCTTTACACCGAGGATACCTACGAGGTCGACGGCGAGCCTTATTTCGGATATATGCGCGGCAGGTACACCAAGGAGGAATTGAAGGAGATTGATGCCTTCACCGCATCGCTCGGAATGGAGCTGATCCCGTGCATTCAGACCCTGGCGCACATTGCTGCGATCTTCCGCTGGGGTACGTACGGCAATTATCCGAGGGACTGCGATGATATTCTGCTGACCGACGATGAGCGCACCTACGAGCTGATCGAGCGTATGTTCGCAACACTTTCCGAATGCATTTCCTCTCGTCGCATCCATGTCGGGATGGATGAGGCGCATATGCTGGGACGCGGAAAGCACTTGGACATCCACGGATATGAAACGACCAACTCGATCATGAAGCGCCATCTTGCGCGTGTTTGTGAGATCGCAAAAAAATACGGTTACGAGGTCATGCTCTGGTCGGATATGTTCTTCCGTCCTTGGAACAACGGAAAATATACGATTCCCAAGCGTGAGGTGCCCCGGGAGGTCATCGAGTCCTTGCCCCAGCAGGTCATTCCCGTTTATTGGGACTACTATCGAACCGATGAGGCGATCTACAACGATATGATCGAAAATCACAAACAGCTTTCCAAGAACACCTGGTTTGCGGGAGGCGCGTGGTGCTGGTCCGGGATGATCCCATTCAATCGGTTCACGCTGGAATCCATGATCCCCGCGCTCAATGCCTGCAAAAAGCACGGCATCAAAAATGTGATCATGACGATGTGGGGAGACGATGGCGGGGAATGTTCGCATTTTTCCCAATTGCCCTCGCTTTTCTATCTTGCCGAATACGCCAAGGGCAACACCGATGAAGCCCTCATCAAGAAAAAGTTCAAGCGCTTGATCGGGATCGATTACGATGAATTTATGTCGATCGATTCTCCCAACGATGTGATGGAATATATGGGACGCCCCCGCAATCCCTCAAAATACATGCTCTATTCGGACTATTTCAACGGTTTTTTGGACTATACGGTTTCCGATGGCATCGGAGAGAAGTACGCGGTGTGTGCCGAAAAATTACACGCGACCGCGAAAAAGAGCCGCCGCTACGGATACGTGTTTGACAGCGCGGCAAAGCTGTGCGATGTTCTGACAATCAAGTATGAGCTTGGTGTTCGCACGCGTCGGGCGTATGAAGCCAAGGACATGGAATTGCTTCGCTCGCTTGCTGAGAACGAATATGTGAAGGTTGCCAAGCTGATCGATATTTACGCAAGATCCTTTGAGCGGCAATGGTTTGTCGACAACAAGCCTTACGGATTTGACATAGAGGACATCAGGCTTGGAGGACTCATTCGCCGTACCGATGCCTGCCGCCGTCGCATTCTTGATTACGTCAACGGTAGGATTGACCGTATCGTTGAATTGGAGGAGAAGCTGCTTCCGTACGGAGAAAAGGGAGAGACCATTGGCTTTAACAACGCGCTTTCTTCCGCCACGGGCAACTTTTGGTAAAAAACGGTATGGTTACAGATTGAGGTGAGCGCACGGAGGCAGAATTCTATCTGCTTGACATTGACCGCAATCTTGAACTCATACAAACGCTGATTTTTTCGGGAGACCTTGCGTGGACGGTCGACGTTCCCGATTTCACCTGCTGTTTGATTCTTCTGAAGAAACAGTAAAAGCGGAATCACGAACCGCAAAACCAAGAAGATCGGATGCGTCATTTCAGGCGATGAGCTTTGTGACGTGTCCGATTTTTGTGTTTGAAACAAGGAGATATCCTGATTGCAAGAAATGAAATCCAAAGCGATATATCGTTGACAAATGCGCACGAATATGATATAATAGGCAAAAAGATCCGAATGGAGAAGATTGACAAAAATATTTGGAGGCGTGAAAAATGAAAAACTTCAAAACCTTCGGCGTGATGATCGATATGTCGCGCAATGCAGTCATGAGCATGGCGGGACTCAAGAGATTTTTGCCCCTGCTCAAAAGAATGGGGTATAACTGCGTCATGCTTTATACCGAGGACACATACGAGGTTGACGGTGAGCCCTATTTCGGCTATTTGCGCGGCAGATATTCCAAGGAGGAGATGAAGGAGCTGGATGCCTTTGCCGCCTCTCTCGGCATGAAGATGATCCCCTGCATCCAGACGCTGGCGCATCTCAATGCGATCTTCCATTGGAGACCGGTTGCCGATTTCCCGAAGGACTGCAACGATATTCTGATGACCGACGACGAGCGCACCTACGAGCTGATCGATCATATGTTCGCAACGCTTTCCGAGTGCTTTTCCTCGCGTCTGATCCACATCGGAATGGACGAGGCACATATGCTCGGACGCGGAAAGCATCTCGACCGCTTCGGCTATGAGAACGCGAACTCGATCATGAAGCGTCATCTGGCGCGCGTTTGTGAGATCGCGAAGAAATACGACTACGAGGTCATGCTCTGGTCGGATATGTTCTTCCGTCCCTGGAACAACGGAAAATATATGATCCCCAAGTGCGAAATGCCGAAGGAGATCGTCGAGTCCTTGCCTGAGAAGGTGATTCCGGTTTATTGGGATTACTATCAGACGAACGAGCAGGCATACAGCGATATGATCGAAAACCACAGACAGCTTTCCAAGGAGGTCTGGTTTGCGGGCGGCTCCTGGAGCTGGCACGGCATGATCCCGTTCAACCGCTTCACGCTCGAATCGATGATTCCCGCGATCGATGCCTGCAAAAAGCACAAGGTGAAAAACCTGGTCATGACGATGTGGGGCGACGACGGTGCCGAGTGCTCCCATTTCTCTCAGCTGCCGTCTCTGTTCTATCTCGCCGAATATGCCAAGGGCAACACCGACGAGAGCTTGATCAAGGAAAAATTCAAGCGCATGATCGGCATTGATTTCGATGAGTTCATGGCGATCGATCATCCCAACGACGTCGTCAAATATGAGGGCCAGCCGCGCAATCCCTCCAAATATATGCTCTATTCCGACTATTTCAACGGATTTTTGGACTATACGGTCAGCGAGGGTGGCGGAAAGACCTATGAATCGTTTGCAGAGCAGCTGCACGCGACCGCCAAGAAGAGCCGTCGCTATGGATATGTCTTTGACACCGCCGCCAAGCTGTGTGACGTTCTGGCGGTGAAATATGAGCTGGGTGTCCGCACGCGTCGGGCATACGACGCGGGAGACAGGGAAGCGCTTCGCGGCCTTGCAGAGAACGAATACGCGCGTCTGATCAAGCTGATCGGCATTTACGCAAGAGCCTTTGAGCGCCAGTGGTTTGCCGACAACAAGCCGCACGGCTTCGACGTACAGGACAACCGTTTGGGCGGACTGATCCATCGCACCGACGCATGCCGTCGCAGACTGTTGGATTACGTCAACGGAAAGATCGATCGCATTGACGAGCTGGAGGAGAAGCTGCTGCCGTTCTATGAAGCGGGCAAGTCGGTTTCGATCGTCAGCGCACAGTTTGCATCCACGGTCAACGTGACCTTCCACGGCTAAACAGAACGAAAAGAGCGACAGACGAATTCGTCTGTCGCTCTTTTGGATATTGTCGAGAAGAAAACAGTTATTTTAATTTTTCAATTCTCTTGTGAAAAAAGTCAATATAAGCATCATATGCACGGTTATCTATGATCGCAATCAGTTTTAGTGCTTTTTCACGTTCGTGAATTGCTTCTGCCTTCATTCCTTCCGACTCATAATATTCTGCAAGCTTTTCCATCATTTGAATGAGATTTTCAAATGATATCCACTTTTGTTTTTCTGCCGCTTCGAATTTTGCCTTGCCTTCCAAAAGATATGCCATTTCTGTAAGCTTGGTAAAGTAAATCTCCGGGATTTGATCAATCGCCGCTTCTGCGCTTTTCAAATCGCCCTTCACTTTATAGGCATACGCAAGAAATCTTAATGCATCGTATTTGATATCGGCATATTTTGTTTTTTCAATTAGAGAGTTGGCGATCGAAATTGTTTCGTCCGGATTTTTTGAGTAATTCAATACGTACAGAAGATTGTTGAGTAAAATTTCATTGTCGGGATATTTTTTCAGACCGTTTTCAAGAATATCCTTGCTTTTTTGGGGATCTGTTTCTCTGAATTGATATGCCTCGTTTACAATGGATTCAATGGCAGATTCAACCTCTTTCAAATTGAAGTCAAACAGTTCATCCATTGAAACTCCAAAATAGCTTGCCAAAATCGGTGCAAGCGTAATATCCGGCAAAGCAATCCCGTTCTCCCATTTGCTTACTGCTTGAAATGAAATTCCAATACTGTTCGCGAGTTGTTCTTGCGTCATTCCACGCTGCTTTCGCAATTCTTTGATTTTATTTCCGATATTCATTATGATACCTCCAAACACTCAAGATGGCGCCTATCTTGTAGCTGTATTATATCATAGTAAGCCTTCGTTGACAATAACCGCTTAAACGAGTTTTTTCAACTGCCGGTTGAAAAAATGCACCACTTATACAGAGAATATCATTAAGTTAATGCAGGAGAAGCCTCACCCTTAGCAATGTCATTAAGTTAAGCCTCCCCCTTGGGGGAGGTGGCACGCGAAGCGTGACGGAGAGGGGGCGTATCCCAAGAAATACCCCCCTCTCACCCGCCTACGGCGGGAGCTCTCCCGAAGGGAGAGCCTCTTCTTTTGTTACCTTTATGATATTTTCTATCATTAAGGTGGTTCAATGGATCTTTTTCTAATGTTTTTTTGCTTTTTCAGATCTTTTCTGTCCGATAAGGCTTTCCATCAAGCTCCTTCCAGGTCAGCGTGCGATCCTCCAGGATCAGATAGGAATGAGGCGAGTTCTCCTTTGGGATCGAAACCGAGCCGGGATTGATATAGGTGTAGGCTTCATAGGGGGTGAATTTCGGCACGTGCGTGTGTCCGCAGAGCAGGATGTCACCGTTTGCGAGCGGCGGGGGATTGTCCGCACCAAAGAGATGTCCGTGCGTCGCAAAAATGCGCAGTCCGTTCACGTCCAACCACGCGTAGTCGGCAAGCACAGGGAAATTCAAAACCATCTGATCGACCTCAGCCTCGCAGTTTCCGCGCACGCACAAAAGAGACGGCGCGATCGCGTTGAGCAGATCGATCACGCGTTTTGGAGCATACTCCGTGGGAAGATCGTTGCGAGGGCCGTGATAGAGCAGATCTCCCAGCAGCAGGAAGCGATCGGGGCTTTCGGCGCGGTAGGCTTCGAGAAGCCGCTCGCAGAAGGCTGCCGATCCGTGAATGTCGGAGGCGATCATCAGTTTCATGGAATTTCGTCCTTTCGTTACTTTTGCTATTTATATTATATAGATATTCTGATCTTTTGTCAAGAATTTTTCATCAAAGCATATTGACAAATTCAATGTGTTGGTGTATAATTGTATACATTATCAAAGAAGCATCGGAGGAACGAGAAATGTTAGAAATTTCTTCCAAAACCAACCTGTTAGAGCAAAAAAGCTATAAGTATTCGTTGCAGGACGTTTCGGAGCCGAATCTGTATCGCGACGTTTATCCTTATACCGACGTGCCTCGCATCGCGTTCAACCACCGTCGCGTGCCGATCGGAATGCCCGAGGATATCTGGATCACCGACACCTCCTTCCGTGACGGACAGCAGTCGGTCGAGCCCTATACCGTCAAGCAGATCGTCGACCTGTTCAAGCTGATGTCGCGTCTGGGCGGCCCTTACGGCATCATTCGTCAGACCGAATTTTTCGTATATAGCCAAAAGGACAGAGAAGCCGTTGCGCAGTGTCAGGATTTGGGATTGAAATTCCCTGAGATCACCACCTGGATCCGCGCCAGCAAGGAGGACTTCAAGCTGGTGCGCGACCTTGGCATCCGCGAAACGGGTATTCTGGTCTCCTGCAGTGACTATCACATCTTCAAGAAGATGAAAATGACGAGAAAGCAGTGCATGGATTATTATCTTGCCACGGTTGCAGAGGCATTTGAAGCGGGTGTCATGCCGCGATGCCATCTGGAGGATATCACGCGCGCCGATTTCTACGGTTTCGTCGTGCCGTTTGTCAACGAGCTGATGAAGATGTCGGCAGATGCCAAGATCCCGGTGCGTATTCGCGCCTGTGACACGATGGGCTACGGCGTTCCGTATCCCGAGGTCGCCATTCCGCGAAGCGTTCCCGGCATCATCTACGGCTTGCAGCATTATTCCGACGTTCCCAGCGAGATGCTGGAATGGCACGGACACAACGACTTCTACAAGGCGGTCACCAACGCGACCACTGCATGGCTTTACGGCGCTTGCGGTGTCAACTGCTCGCTTCTCGGCATCGGTGAGCGCACGGGTAACGTGCCGCTCGAGGCGATGGTGTTCGAGTATGCCGGCATCCGCGGCTCTCTTGACGGCATGGATACCACCGCGATTACCGAAATCGCAGATTACTTCAAGTATGAGATGGGATATAACATTCCTCCCATGACGCCCTTTGTCGGAAAGAGCTTCAACGTCACCCGCGCCGGAATCCATGCGGACGGACTGCTCAAGGACGAGGAGATCTACAACATCTTTGACACCAAAAAGATTCTCAACCGCTCGGCATCGGTGCTTCTCGGAAAGACCTCGGGACTTGCGGGCATCGCATATTGGATCAATGAAAACTACCGCCTCTCGGCAAACGAAGCGGTTGACAAGCGCGATCCTTTGGTCATCGCGCTCAAGGAGTGGATTGACAGGGAATATGAGGATGGCAGACAGACCTCGCTCTCCGTGGGAGAGATCGAGGAAAAGATCGAGGAGCTTTCCCAAAATCGCTTTCAAAGACTTTGAAGGAATCAAAGGAGACAGACGAAATGATTGAACATAGAACAGTATCCTTGGCGGAGCAGGTTTTTGACCGCTTGGAGACCGATATTCTTTCGGGAAAATATCAGCACGGAGAAATTTTGACCGAGCTGAAGCTGGTTGCCGACCTTGGCGTCAGCCGCACACCCATCCGTGAGGCGTTGCGCCGCCTGGAGCAGGAGCACATCATTGAAAACACGCCCAGAGGGATCGTGGTGCTGGGTGTGAGCAAAAAGGATCTTGAGGACATTCTGGAGATCCGTATGCGGATCGAGGGGCTGGCTGCCGCGATGGCGGCGAGTCGGATCACCGACGAGGAGCTGGAGACTCTGCGCGAGACGGTGGAGCTGCAGGAATTTTACGTTCCCAAGCACGATGCCGACCGCATCAACGGCATGGACAGCAAATTCCATCTGCTCATCTATCGCTTTTCCGGCAGCGCGCCGCTCTATGACACGCTGGTGCCGTTGCACAAGAAGGTGCTGAAATACCGCAAGGCGTCGGTGGAAAACGAGGTTCGCTCCACGCACTCCTCGCAGGAGCACCGTGCCATTTTTGAGGCGATCGCAGCGCATAATGCGGAGCTTGCCGAGCAGAGAATGAGAGCGCACATCTCCAATGCCAAGGCATTTATTCAAAACAAAGACAAGGGGAAGGATTGACATGGGACTTACCATTGCACAAAAAATCATCAAGGCGCACCTGATCGGCGGAGAAATGACGGTCGGCAGTGAGATTGCCTTGAGAATCGATCAAACGCTGACGCAGGATGCCACGGGAACCATGGCGTATCTCGAATTTGAGGCGATGGGCATCGACCGCGTTCGCACCGAGCGCAGCGTTGCTTACATCGACCACAACACGCTGCAGTCGGGCTTTGAAAATGCCGACGACCACCGCTTCATTCAGTCGATCGCAAAGAAGCACGGCATCTATTTCTCGCGTCCCGGCAACGGCATTTGCCACCAGGTACATCTGGAGCGCTTCGGCATTCCCGGAAAAACGCTCATCGGCTCGGATAGCCACCCTCCCACGGGCGGCGGCATCGGTATGCTTGCGTTTGGTGCGGGCGGCTTGGACGTTGCGGTTGCCATGGGCGGCGGTGCGTATTATATCACCATGCCCAAGATGATCAAGGTCAATCTGACGGGCAAGCTCCGTCCCTTCGTCACCGCGAAGGACGTCAGCCTGGAGATCTTGCGCATTCTGTCCGTCAAGGGCGGTGTCGGTTCGATCATCGAGTGGGGTGGCGAGGGCATCAAAACGCTTTCGGTGCCCGAGAGAGCAACCATCACCAACATGGGAACCGAGCTTGGCGCGACCACGTCGATCTTCCCGTCCGATGAGATCACCCGAGATTTCCTTCGTGCCGAGGGAAGAGAAGCCGATTTCGTGGCTTTGGAAAGTGATGCCGACGCGGTTTACGACCGCGTGATCGACATCGACCTCTCCACACTCAAGCCTCTCATCGCTTGTCCGCACAGCCCCGACAACGTGGTGACCGTGGAAAGCCTGAAGGGCACAAAGGTCGATCAGGTCTGCATCGGCTCTTGCACCAACTCCTCACTGTTGGATATGCTCAAGGTCGCGGCGCTTCTCAAGGGCAAGACCATCAAGCCCGAGGTCAGCCTTTCGATCTCTCCCGGATCCAAGCAGGTGCTTTCCATGCTTTCCGAGTGCGGCGCACTCACCGATATTCTCGCAAGCGGCGCGCGCGTGCTCGAGTGTGCTTGCGGCCCTTGCATCGGTATGGGCTTTTCTCCCAACTCCGCGGGTGTCAGCCTCCGTACCTTCAACCGTAACTTTGAGGGCAGAAGCGGAACCGCCGATGCCAAGGTCTATCTCGTTTCTCCCGAAACGGCGGTTGCCGCCGCACTGACGGGCGAGATCACCGATCCCATTCTCTTGGGGGAGATGCCCAAGATCGAAATGCCCGCGCAGTTCCGCATCGATGACAGTGCGGTCATCGCTCCCGCTCCCGCTGATGAGGCAAAGGATCTGGAGATTTTGCGCGGTCCCAACATCAAGAAATTCCCCGATTGCCATCCGCAACAGGATGCGATTCGTGCAGAGCTTGTGCTCAAGGTCGGAGACAACATCACCACCGACCACATCATGCCCGCAGGCGCGAAGATCCTGCCTTATCGCTCCAACATTCCCTTCCTGTCGCAGTATTGCTTCGGCGTTTGCGACAAAACCTTCCCCGAAAGAGCCAAGGCGGCGGGGAAGAGCATCGTGGTTGGCGGATCGAACTACGGACAGGGCTCGTCCCGTGAGCACGCGGCGCTCGTACCGCTTTATCTCGGCGTACGCGTCGTCATCACCAAGAGCTTTGCGAGGATCCACGTTGCCAATCTGATCAATGCGGGCATCATGCCCCTGACCTTTGCCGATCCCGCGGATTACGATCGCGTCAAGGAGGGCGACGTCCTCTCGATCGAGAACGTCTGGGCAGGTATGGACAGCGGAAGCATGACGCTTTGCAACGAAACGACCGGTGAGAAGATCGCGCTTGCTTGCAGCTTCACCGAGCGTCAGAAGGCGATTCTGAAGGCGGGAAGTCTGCTCGCTTATACCGGAGAGCAGCTCAACTGAGCTTGAATAGAGGAGAACAACCATGAAAAAAATCACAATGAAAACACCGCTGGTCGAGATGGACGGCGATGAAATGACGAGAATCCTTTGGCAGATGATCAAGGACGAGCTGCTTCTGCCGTTTGTCGATCTGAAGACCGAATATTACGACCTCGGCTTGCCCGAGAGAGAAAAGACCAAGGATCAGGTCACCTTTGACTCGGCTTATGCCACCCAAAAATACGGCGTTGCCGTCAAGTGTGCCACCATCACGCCCAACAAGCAGCGTGTGGAGGAATACAATCTCTCCGAGATGTGGAAGAGCCCCAACGGAACCATCCGTGCCATCCTGGACGGCACCGTGTTCCGCGCACCGATCCTCATTGACAGCATTCGCCCGGCAGTCCGCAATTGGAAAAAGCCGATCACGATCGCGCGTCACGCTTATGGAGACATCTACAAGGCAACCGAGTATCGCGTTCCCGCCGAGGGTAAGGCAGAGCTGGTCTATACCGACAAGGACGGCAAGGAGACCTTCCGTCAGACGGTTTACGATTTTGAATGTGCCGGTGTTCTGCAGGGAAGCTACAACAAGGATTCCTCGATCCGCTCCTTCGCGCACTCCTGCTTCCAATATGCGCTCAACACCAAGCAGGATCTTTGGTTCTCGACCAAGGATACCATCTCCAAGCAATACGATCAGACCTTCAAGCTGATCTTCCAGGAGATCTACGACAACGAATACAAGGCGGCATTCGAAAAAGCCGGAATCACCTATTTCTACACGCTGATCGACGACGCGGTTGCGCGCGTCATCCGCAGTGAGGGCGGCTTTATCTGGGCTTGCAAGAACTATGACGGCGACGTCATGAGCGACATGGTTTCCACGGCGTTCGGCTCTCTTGCCATGATGACCTCTGTTCTGGTGTCTCCCGACGGAAAGTTTGAATACGAGGCGGCACACGGCACGGTCACGCGCCACTACTACCGCTATCTCAAGGGCGAGGAGACCTCGACCAACCCCATGGCGACGATCTACGCATGGTCTGGCGCGCTTCGCAAGAGAGGCGAGCTTGATGGGCTTGACGAGCTGGTCAACTTTGCCGATCAGCTGGAGGCGGCTTGCATCGACACGCTCGATCAGGGTGTGATGACCAAGGATCTCGTCGGACTCGTTGTGGAGGGAACCGAGACCACCTCGGTCAATTCCCGCGATTTCATCGTTGCGATCCGCAAGAACCTCGAGAAAAGACTTGCATAAATCAAAAAAACTCCGACGGGCGCGATCAGGCGTTCGTCGGAGTTTTTTGAAATGTCCGAAAAAAAGAGGGAGTCTTCCACGGAAGACTCCCTCGGTTGCTTTGCATTATTTCTTCAGATTTGCCTCGAGAATTGCCAGCTCATCGTAAAGCTCAGCGGGAACACGCTCGCCGATCTGCTTGTAGAATGCCTTGATATTCTCAACGTCCTCCAGCCAGCTTGCGTTGTCGATCGAAAGCAGCTCGCGGATGGTGTCAACGGTCACACCGTCAAGTCCCTCGATGTTGATGTCCTCAGCCTTCGGAACAAATCCGATGGGAGTCTCAACTGCCTCAACCTCACCTGCGCAGCGAGCGAGGATCCACATCAGAACTCTCATGTTGTCACCGAATCCGGAACAGATGAAGTAACCTTCGAACTTATGACTGAATTGTTTTACATGGAAAAATATGGGAGCGTTGGGG
>JAZSJS010000086.1:0-33398 GCA_045534435.1 Eubacteriales bacterium | reverse complement strand
AGACCTCGCTGCCTGCGTCAGGAACATAACTGCCGTTTCGTGGCAGACCAAGACTGATCATGACAGTTTCTTCCTTTTCACGCATACGAACAGCCTCAAGACCGCCGTTTACATGATCGTAGCCGAGCAGATGCAGCATGGAATGCACCGTCAGGAACGCAGCCTCGCGCTCAAAGCTGTGACCGAACTCCTCGGCCTGCTCCAATGCACGCTCCAGGGAAAGCACGATGTCTCCGAGCATCCCCTTGAAATCGTCCACGGGCGGCTCCTCGCCCTCTCCCTCATAGTCAAACAACGGGAACGAGAGCACATCGGTGGCACGGTCGATGCCGCGGAATTTTCGGTTCAGCTCGCGGATCCCTTCGTTGTCGGTGAAGGTGACCGACACCTCCGAGGGATTGCCGTATTGCTCGTAATCCAGCGTCGCCTCGACTGCGCGGCGCAGCAGCATTTTGAGCTTGTACGTCACCGCCTGCTTGTCCTGCGCATCTTCAAAATAAATTTTCATATTCAGCTTTCTGCTCATGATAACGTCCTCCGTCTGTTACTTTTGCGTCGTTTTTTCGACACGCAGCCTTTGCGCACGGCTCTTTTCCTGCCTCTCACTCTCGCGACGCGCCAGCTCTCTGTCGTATTTTTCATATGCCTGAATGATCTTCTGCACCAAGCGGTGTCGCACCACGTCCCGCTCCGAGAAATAGTGGATCCCGATGTCGTCGATGCCCGTCAGGATCTTCACCGCGGTGGCGAGTCCGCTCTTTTGACCGCGCGGCAGGTCGGTCTGCGTCAGGTCACCCGTGACCACCGCCTTGGAATTGAAGCCCAGGCGTGTCAGGAACATCTTCATCTGCTCGGGCGTCGCGTTCTGCGCCTCGTCCAGAATGATGAAGGAATCGTCCAGGGTTCTGCCGCGCATATAGGCCAGGGGCGCGATCTCAATGGTGCCCTTTTCCACGAGCCTTTGATAGTTCTCCGCGCCCATCATCTCGTAAAGCGCATCGTACAACGGGCGCAGATAGGGATCGATCTTGCTTTGCAGATCTCCCGGCAAAAAGCCGAGCTTTTCTCCCGCCTCGATCGCGGGGCGCGTCAGAATGATGCGGTTGACCTGCTTCTCACGAAGTGCGCGTACTGCCATCGCAACCGCCAAAAAGGTCTTTCCCGTTCCCGCGGGTCCGACGCCAAGCACGATGGTGTTTTTGCGGATCGACTCGACGTATTGCTGCTGTCCCACGGTCTTTGCCTTGATGGGCTTGCCTCGCGTGGTCACGCAGATGCACTCGTTGCCAAGCTCCGAGAGTGAGCCGCCCTCTCCCGCACCGATCATGTCGATGGCATACTGCACGATCTGATCGGTCAGAACGTCGGTCTTGGCGCAAAGCCCGTGCAGATATTCAATGCACTGTGCCGCCGCCTCGAGATTCTCATCCGAATCGCCCTCAATCACGATCGAATCTCCCGATTCGCTCTCGCGGTTTCGAAGGCTGACCGAGAATCGCTCCTCGATCATGCGCGCGTTTTCGTCAAAGCTTCCAAAGATTTTTGCAGTGGCACCCGCGTGCCTCATCCGAATGATTTTACGGTCCATAGTACCCCTTTCGGTCAATCCACGATTTCAAATTCTCTTTGCACGGCAATATCCTCGATGCAATACACCGTGCAGTGAAGGATCAAAGAGGTGTCGGTCCACTCGCTTGTCACGTCCTGCCGAAGCAGCTGCCCACTCTCCGAAAAATCGGAAAGGCGCGTTTCCAGCTCACCGTAAGCCAGCGTCAACGCCTCCTCCGGCTCGCGCTGTGCCGATTCGGTTCGATAGGGAATCGCATCCGTCACAGTGAAACTCACGGGAAGCGCGTGACGACCGAACAACGTCCAAATCTTCTCCTCTTTTATTATATCACATTCCCTACCGTCATTTCTAGTATTTTTGAAAATTTTCATCGAAAAATCAAAGAAATTCAAGACAATTTCCCGGCATTCCCGCTCTTCGTAGTGCTTTTCCTCATAGCAAAGCGGAATTTCGATCTCAAACCGATGCTCTGTCCGCGCCATGATCTTACCCGCGGCACGCGTGTAGCGGTATCCCAGCGTCGCGCTGTCATAAAGTCCGCTCACCAACAGCTCCCCCTCCCTGACGGCTTGACCGACGCTGACAAGACAGTTTCCGCGATAAAGCAGGACCTCTTCGATCTGTCCGTCTCGCGCGGCAACCAGATTGGCGGGGCGTGAGCGATCCTCGCTCACGGGAGGGGAAACATTTTCAATCACCTGCACGACGGCAACGGTACCGTCCAGGTGAATGGCGATCCATGAGATGCGATCCGAGGCGATCAGCACACGCGTTTCCAGCTCCTCGGTCTGCACACGCGGGATATAACTGCCCACGCCGAAGCCGCACGACTTGAGCTCCGACAGAATCTCTGCCTTCGTCATGCGCTCGTTTCCGTGCACACGCACCGACCAAACGAAGCGCGTGGAAAGCAGGATCAAAATCACGGCAAAAATCGCTCCGAGGATCAGTCCGGCACGCTTGCGGTAGCGCCAAAGATAGGGCGGCAGGCCTCCCTTTTCAAGCAACCGCGCGGAGATGCCGGATGCCAGACAAAGCCTCTCCAGCCGTCGGGCGGTGAACGACGACACCTCAAAGAAAACCGAGCCGTCCTCTCCCCATCGGAAGCCATGATACGTGATGCCGTGCCGCAAGCAAAGATTCATCAGTGCAGTCGCATTTTCCGCATCCGCCCACACGCCCCGCTTTCCGCTCAGAAACAGTGAAATATTCATATCCGCCATTCTTCCCCTTCCGTTTTGATCCTTATCTGTCGTTGCCTACGTAAACGACACCCGTAATATATCCCTCCACCGTGACCGTACCCGCCGCGAACGACGGACAAAACAATCTCTCTCCCATCACGGACAGGGTTCGCTTTGGCACTGCCAGGCGGATCTCCTTTGGAGAATACTCCAGAATTTTGCGGCAATCGTAGACCGTCACGCTGCGTTGCCCCTGCAGCACCACGCATCCGCCGCCACCTTGCGACCTTGCGCCATATCTCGCCGCCAGCCGTTGCCGCAATCCCCACTTCTCTTTTTCTTCCATCGTTCCCCTCCGCCTTCCTGTCATAAATCGCTCTCCCAATGCGTAGATTTGGGACAGTACGTTACAATTTTATGCAGAAAGAAGGCGCACCATGACAGTTCCGTTCGCATCCTACAAACAAAAAGCAAAGCTCCTCCGCTCACACGCTCTGACACCGGGACAGATCCTCTTCGGATCGTTTGCCCTGCTTTGCCTGTTTTTGATTCTGTACAGCTCGGATATTGCCATCGAATATATGAATCAGGGCCTTCTGCTTTGCGCCAAAACCGTGATCCCCTCACTATTCCCCTTCATGGTGCTCTCGGAACTGATCGTCTCGGGCGGTCTCGGAAGTGCTCTGTTTCAAAAAATATCCGCCCCGTTGAGGCGGATATTCCGGCTTTCGAGTGCCGGCTGCTGTGCCGTGGCGCTGGGACTGCTTTGCGGCTTTCCCATCGGCGCCCGGTGTGCGATTCTCTCCTTTGACCGCGGCGAGCTTTCCCGCGAGGAGACCGAGCGTGTGTTGGCTTTCTCGGGCATCCCCTCCTCGGCGTTTCTCATCAGCGCGGTCGGCGTTTCGCTCTGGGGAAACCGACGCTTTGGTATCCTGCTCTATTTCACCGTTCTCACAAGCGCGATCTTCACCGGCTTTCTCCTGGGATGCCTGAGCCACGCGAAGAACGGCATCTCCCGTAAGCCTACCTTCAAAAGCGTGACCGCAGCACCGCTCCGAGGTGCCGGATTGTTCACCGAATCGATCCGCTCCGCCACGGCAAGCATTCTTCCCATTTGCGCCTACGTCGTGTTTTTCTCGGCCTTGATCGGTACGCTGAGTCCGCTTTTGGCAAGCCTCCGTCTGCCCTCTGCCGTCCATGCAACGCTCTTTTGTCTGTTTGAGCTTTCGGGAGGGATGAGTCAGGCCTGTGGCTTGGGAAACGGCGGTATCGCCGCAGGACTTTGCGCGTTTTGCGCGGGCTGGTCGGGGCTCTCCGTTCACTGTCAGATGCTCTCTCTTTGTGACGGAAGAGGACTCTCCTTCCGCACGTATTTCCTTTCCAAGCTCCTGCAAGGCATCCTCTGCCTGCTTCTGTTCGGCATCCTCCTCCATTTCTTCCCCGACGCGCTGATCCCCGCAAGAATCGTCATCCGATCATAAGACGCAAATTCGCAAAAGCCTGCACGAAAGAGCGGGACGAGGCTGATGCTGTGAGATATAGAAAAAAGGTCTGTCACGGTTAACAGACCCTTTTTCTCGGATTCGGCTTTTACGCCATGCTCTCGGGCAGCTTCTTGCCGCCCAGCAGATGGAAATGCAGATGCTTGACCGACTGACATCCGTCCTCACCGCAGTTGGTGATCACGCGGTATCCGTTGGTCAATCCCTCGGCCGCCGCAATTTGGGGGATCGCCTCAAAAATGCGCGCCACGTATGCGCTGTTCTCGGCATTCACACCGTCAGCAGACGGAATGTGTGCCTTGGGAACGATCAGCACGTGAACCGGTGCCATGGGCGCGATATCGCGGAACGCATAGATCAATTCATCCTCATAGACCTTCGCCGACGGAATGTCTCCGGCGATAATTTTGCAAAAAATACAATCTGACATGACAGTCATCCCTCTCCTTCTCATTCTCGTTTTCGCGGCAAAAGACTTGACAAAGCACCAAAAAGGCGTTATAATAGCATCGGGTGTCAAGCTTCGCCCGTATTTTATTATACCACAATCTCCCGTCTTTGTCAAGAAGCCGCGAGGAAAACCGTCGAAAGGAGTGCCGTCATGAATCTGTCCTGCACTGAGGATCTTTGGGAAACTCTCGCCAACACAAAAAAGACCGTCGTCATGTACGGAATGGGCAACGGTGCAGACAAAATTCTCGGCGTGTGCGCGCAAAAAGGCATCGAGGTCCAAGACTTTTTTGCCAGTGACGGCTTCGTGCGCGGCCATGAATTTCACGGAAAGCGCGTGCTTTCCTGGAGCCTGATCAAAGAAAAATACGGCACAGAGGATCTCATCGTCCTGCTCTCCTTCGGTTCGTCGCGTCCCGACGTTCTGGAGACGGTCTACCGCGTGGCTGAGGAGGCAGAGCTTTATGCGCCCGACGTTCCCGCCTTTGGTGACGGACTCTTTGACCGCGCCTTTTTCGAGGCGCACCGCGATGAGCTGGAGCGCGTTTGGGAGCTGCTGGCAGACAAGGAATCGCGCTCGATTTTTGAGAACGTGATCGCCTATAAGCTCAGCGGTGACATTCGTTTTCTGCGTCGGGCAGAGAGTGACCGACAAGCGGTTCTTGCGGAGCTGGTATCCCCCATCTCTCTTCGCACCGCCGCCGATCTGGGTGCTTATAACGGAGACACGGTGCGCGAATTGTTGGACGCAGCCAACGGAAATCTGCAAACGGTGTATGCCCTTGAGCCCGATGCACGCAATTTCAAAAAGCTCGCGGCATACGCTGTCGTCGAGCAACGTGCCAAGGTGCTTCCGATCCATGCCGGCGCATGGTCGCAAACGGCAACGCTCTCTCTGGATGCCAGCGGAAACCGAAATGCCTCCTTTGAGGTCAACCGCTCCGAAAGTCTTTCCGAGCGTGCCTTCAAGGCAGCCGCAACGAATGCCGTTGCTCTCGATGAAGCCTTGGGCGGTGCCGAGGTCGATTATATCAAATACGACGTTGAGGGGGCCGAGCGCGAGGCCTTGATCGGATCAACGCAAACCATCCGCAAAAGCCTGCCCACCCTGCTCGTCTCTCTTTATCATCGCAACGAGGATCTCTTTGATCTGCCGCTCCTGATCCGTGAGAGATTCCCTGCATATACGCGCTTTTATCTGCGTCGCTTCCCCGGTGTTCCCGCCTGGGACGTCAATCTGTACGTCAAAAAATGATTCGATATGCAAAAACAGAGGCTGTCTCAAACCCTTTGAGACAGCCTCGTTTTTGATTGTTTTTAGCCCAACCAGCGGTAGAAATCGCGGCGGCGCTTGTCTTTTGCCATTTTCTTTCCAATCAAAAGAATTGCCAGAGAGCAAATACCAATCGCGGCGGCGGGAACGGTAAGCGATCCAATTGCCTCCGATTGCTCTTGCTCCTCCAAACGGTTTCTGCGAGACGCACGCACCGAATTGGAAAGATTGAGTCCTCCGCAATCCTCGAAAGCAGAATCCTCTGCCACACAGAGAGCGGCGTTTTCTTTTTTTGCACGGCTATGCGCAACACCGTAGCAGATCCAAGCGATCCCCAAAAAGGTCACAGTCAGTCCGGCTCCGATCAGGACGTACTCCAAAAGAATCTCAAACGGCATTTGGAAGATCAACTCAAACGGCATCCAAGAATATTTCATGCAGTGGATTCCCATCGCAATCAGCGTGAGGATGGCAAAAACAATGCCAAAGACAAGAAACACTCTTCCCGCTCTGTATGCTTTTTCCGATTTCATCATATCCGACACCTCTGCACAATCAAGTCATCCAATCAAAGAAAGTCTTGCGGAAATTGGCCGCCTTTCTCTTTTGCGAGGACTTTTTGGCCACTGTTGCCAGCGTGATCGCCGCAACGGCAGTACAAGCAGCAGCAATGGGTGCGACCTTATGTAGGGTCTTGGGATCCGAAAGATCGGGAATGAGCTTTTGCAGAGCCTTCTTTCTGCTTCTCGCAGCATCTCCCGCCTTTTCCAGACGGTATGCTTCAAGAACCGAATCCACGCACTCGTTCTTCCAAATCGCATTTCTCTCTTCCATGATGCGAGCAATCTCTGCTTCGTATTCAGCCTGCTGACGCGCGAGCTCCTCTGCGTGCTCGGCTGCAAGACGTCTGTGGTGATTGGATGCGCCGCCCACACAAATGGCAACGATCAGAAGAACAACGACGACTCCGCCGAAGATCGCAAGATCCAACCATTTGAACGGGAAGAATGCATACTCAACCAAAAGCATATATACCAGCGCGCCGATCAAGCCCGAGAAAATACCCACAAAGGCAATGATCCGGGAGATCAGGGACAGGCGCTTTGCCTTTTTCTCATGGTTATACACAGGCTCGGGATCGGGAGGCTGAGGAAGATCATCGTTCAGCTTCAAAATGTCGTTCTCGACATGATCGGAAAGCTCGTCGATCTCCTCCGAAAATTCAGCGACAAAGCGCTTGGCATCCGCCTCGCGAATCCGCAGCTCAACCTCGCTCAGCTCGGCCTGCTTCTTCTGCTTTTCGGCAACCAGCATCTGCAGAAGCTCTCTGCAACGGTTTGCCTGAGGAATCAGTCCCTTTGCCTTTGCAAGACTCAACTTCTTTGTGACGGTGTCGATCTCCTGCTCCAAGATCAGAATATCCTCTCGCAGCGCCTCTGCAAGAACGCCGTCATCGATCTGCTCATTTTCGTCGGCAGCATTCACGTCAAGCATCGGCTCGTCCGCAACGATGTCGTTTGCCTGCGCATTTTCGGTCAAATACTTTATTTTTCGACTCATTGTTACTTCCTCCACTCATATTTACCGATCAAGCTCGGTAATCTATATATTTATCATACCATGAAATTGCTTCATTGTCAACAGCACTTCAAATTTTTTCTCGTTTTTAGAAAAAATTTTTTGAAATTTTCTCAAACCCTTTGCGTGCACAAGTCAGCAAAAGCATTTCGTCGTGTGCCGATGTAAAAGCATTCGTTTTTGCCCGGAAAGCCCGTCAGGAGATCTGCAAAGCAAACACCACGTGCTCCAGCTCCTGAATCCTTTTGATCTTCGCATCGACCGTCACCTTGGGGGGAACGCGGATCAAGCCCTCCATTCCAACGTGCTCAGAGACACCGCTTCGTGCGGGTGTCACCTGGATCTCGACGGCAGAAAAATCCCTTGTCAAAACGTCCACCATCTGCTTGACGGCATCCACACTGTCGATCTCCAGATAAACAAACATTCTCTGACGCTTGCGGTTCACACGGAACTCCACACGCGACATCAACGTAAAGGCAAACACCACGACGAACACCGTGACGAACGCCGCCTCATACAGTCCGTAGCCGATCGAAAGACCGATCGCAGCCGTTGCCCAGAGTCCCGCAGCCGTCGTCAGACCCGTGATCTGAGAATTTCCTTTTTTGAGCAGGATCGTGCCGGCTCCCAAAAAGCCGACGCCGCTCATGACCTGCGCACCGGTACGCTGCGGATCCGATCCGCCCAGCTCGATGCTGAGATAGCAACCGATCAAGGCTGTCAGCGCAGCTCCCAGGCAAACCAGCATGTGCGTACGCAGACCTGCCGCACGGCCGTGATATCCGCGCTCAAGTCCGACAAGACCTCCCGCCAACGCCGCAAGTCCGATGCGGAGCAGCATGGTGGCAACGTTCAATTCCCGAAGAGAGTCCATCAACTCCCAAAATGCTTCCACGATAAGTCTCCTCCTTTACTTTCGACTAATCAAGTATAAATAATAGTTATTATACCATTTTTACCAACAAAAGTCAATCTGTTTTTTTTACATATTTTCCAAACGTTTTTTGGGCATTTCGACCATTGTTTTGGCTATTGGCATTGACTTTTTGCAAATTTCGTGATATAATGAGCATATACGATCTTTTATTTGCGAAAGGAGTGATCATATGCCTTTTATCGATACCAAGCTCAACATCCGTCTCTCCGAGGAAAAGGAAGCAATTCTGAAAGCCAAGCTGGGAGAAGCCATCTCGGTTTTTGCCGGAAAAAGCGAATATTGGCTCATGCTCAATTTCACCGATAACTGTCGGATGTGGTTCCGTGGCTATCAAAGCTTCCCCATCGCGATGGTGGAGGTCAAGCTCTTTGGCAACGCAGACGAGCAAACCTGCTCAAACATGACGAAAATCATTTGCGACCTCTTCGAAAAGGAGCTGCAGATCTCCCCCGATCACGTCTACGTCAAATATGAATTGACCGACCGTTGGGGTTGGAACGGAGAAAATTTCTGACGATGCCACAAGCAAAAAAAGCTTCCGCACGCCGTGTCGATCACGGATGCGGAAGCCTTTTTGTTTGCTCAAAAAACAACGTCAATCAAAATGCCCGACAAAACGCCGACCACCCACAAAATGCCGACGACACGGAAGGAATCGATGAGAGGACGGTTGCCGCGGAACAGCACGGCAATTCCGATGCCGGCATTCACAAGCAGACCGGAAAGCAGGCATCCGAGAGAGAGATAGCCACCGAGATAGAGCTCAGTCAGAACGATCGACGATGCGCAATTGGGGATCAATCCCACCACCGATGCCAAAAGATGTCCGATCACGGGACGGTTGAGGAGCACAGAGGCAAGCCATTCCTCTCCGACCCCATGGATCAGCAGCTCGAGCACCAGCGTGACGCAAAAAATAAACAACGTGACCGAAAGGGTATGCTTGAGTGCGGACAGAGCGAAATGATCGTGACAGTCGCACCTCTCTCGCTCACAAAGCGCCTCGATCTGCGGCTCGGATTCGGCAAGCACGTGCTTTGCGCGATAGAGGCGCGCGATCGCGTCAACCGAAAATCCGACGGCAACGGCAACCGCGAGCTTGATCCCGAGGATCTTTGCGATCTCTCCCGCAGGCGCACCGCGCGAGATCATGATGGGGAGCATTTCATCCGACGTGGAAAGATAAACCGCCAAAAGCGTTCCCGTCGTGATGACACGTCCGCAATAAAGCCCGGACGCTGCGGCGGAAAAGCCGCACTGCGGAACGATACCGAGTGCACCTCCGAGAAGAGGGCCGACCTTGCCGGAGCGGCGCAAAAGCCTCTCTGCGGCATTTCCCGAGCGATGCTCCAGAAATTCCATCAAAAGATAGCTCAAAAACAAAAACGGAACGAGCTTGAGCGTATCCAGGAGCGTATGCCACAGCATTTCAAGAAGATGCTCCATCGCTCACCCCTCCCTTCTCTGCGGCGCGGCACTCCGCGCAAATACCATACAGGATCGAACGACCGCGATCGACCGAAAATCCGTGCACGCGGAGCAAATGCTCGACAAATTCCGCCGAATCTCCGCAATCCAAATGGTTCAATCGACCGCATCTGGTGCACTGCTCGTGAAAATGGCTGCCACAATCACAGTCCTTTCCAACGTATTGATAAACCGCGCATTTTCGCGTCTCGTCACGGAATTTTCGTAGCGTCTCGTCAGCGCAAAGGCTTGTCAAGTGACGGTAAATGCTGCTCCGCCCCTCGGTCTCGCTTCCATTGATCGCCGCGCAAAGCTCCTCTGCACGAAACTGTCGGTCGGGGTGCCGCGACAAATAGGCAACCAATGCCTCGCGTCCCCCGCTCTTATAGCTTTTCTTTTGCATAGATCTTCCTTTACGAATCAAATTGAGAATGATTCTCAAATTATAACACAAAAAGCCGCACTTGTCAACACCAACAGACAAATTTTTTATGGGGTAACGTTTTTTGTGAGGATACTTTTGAAAAGGCCTGCCTCACAATCCAAAATCAACCTCGTATTCCATGCAAAAAATCCGCAAAAAACGATTGACAGTTTTTTATTTTTGTGCTATACTAATATGTAATGTAAATTTAGAAAGCGAATACCGAAAGGAACCTTTGCTATGAAATGGACTTCTCTCAACGACCTGCGGGAAAAATATCTTTCTTTTTTTGAATCGAAGGGGCATCTGCGCCTTCCCTCCTACCCGCTCGTTCCCATCAACGACAAATCTCTTCTGCTCATCAACTCGGGCATGGCGCCGATGAAGAAATTCTTCACGGGCGAAGAGATCCCGCCGCGCAACCGCGTGACCACCTGTCAGAAATGCATCCGCACGCCCGACCTCGAGCGCGTCGGACACACCGCGCGTCACGGCACCTTCTTTGAGATGCTCGGAAACTTCTCCTTTGGCGATTACTTCAAGGAGGAGGCAATTCCGTGGGCTTGGGAATTTCTGACCGAAACGCTCGAAATCCCGAAGGCTCTGCTCTGGCCCTCGATCTACGAAAGCGACGAGGAGGCCTATTCCATTTGGGTGGACAAGGTTGGCGTCGATCCCGCGCACGTCGTGCGTCTGGGCAAGGCGGACAACTTCTGGGAGCACGGAACCGGCCCCTGCGGCCCCTGCTCCGAGATCTATTTTGACCGCGGAATCAAATATGGCTGCGGCTCTCCCGACTGCAAGCCCGGCTGTGACTGCGACCGCTTCATGGAGATCTGGAACAACGTCTTCTCTCAGTTCAACAACGACGGTCAGGGCAATTACACCGAGCTTGCACAAAAGAATATCGACACGGGTATGGGCCTTGAGCGTCTGGCTTGCGTCATGCAGGGCGTGGACAATATGTTCGAGGTCGACTCGATCCACAAGGTCATTGACAGCGTCTGCGCGATTGCCGGAAAGGAATACGGCAAGGACAAGAACGACGATATTTCGATCCGCGTCATCACCGACCACATCCGATCGGCGACCTTCATGATCTCCGACGGTGGCATCCCCTCCAACGAGGGACGCGGCTACGTGTTGCGCCGCATTCTCCGCCGCGCCTGCCGTCACGGCAAGCTGCTCGGCATCAACCGTTCCTTCCTGCCCGAGCTGGGCGTCGTTGCCATCGGCGAATCCGACAAGGCATATCCCGAGCTGGCAGAAAAGAAGGACTATATCCTCAAGGTCGTCGCCATGGAGGAGGAGCGCTTTGACGCAACCATCGACGCGGGACTTTCGATCCTCTCCAATCTGGTGCGCCGCGCTCTCGCAGACGGTGCCGATACCATTTCCGGTGAAGAGGTGTTCAAGCTTTACGACACCTTCGGCTTCCCGCTCGATCTGACGCGTGAGATCCTTCAGGAGCAACAGCTCGGAATCGACGAGGAGACCTTCAACAAGCTGATGAAGCAGCAAAAGGAGCGTGCAAGGAACGCACGTGCCGACATCTCCGGCTGGAGCAGCGACTCCAACGAGATGCTCGCCGCTCTTCCCAAGACCGAATTTGCGGGATACACGCAAAGCGTCGTCGACGGCGCACGCGTGCTCGCCATCATCGTGGACAACGAGTCGGTCGAGCGCGTCACCGAGGGAAGCTTCTCTCTCATCCTTGATAAGACCCCCTTCTACGGTGAAGGCGGCGGTCAGGTGGGTGACACGGGTACGATCTATGACAACGACACGATGATCAGCGTCACCGACACCAAAAAGACCGACGGGGTTTATATTCACCTGTGTACACTCGTCAACGGCGACATCAAGGTGGGCGACAAGGTTCGTGCCGAGATCGACGCAATGAGAAGAGCCGCAATCATGAGAAACCACTCCGCCGCGCACCTGCTTCAGGCGGCACTGCGCACGGTACTCGGCACACACGTCGAGCAGGCAGGCTCCTACGTTTCCAACACGGTCTGCAGATTCGACTTCACGCATTTCGCCGCCCTCACTCCCGAGGAGCTGAACAAGGTGGAATCCCTGGTAAACGCACACATTCTGGTCGGACTTCCGATCGACACGCAGGAAACCGACATTGAGACCGCGAAAAAGAACGGCGCGATGGCTCTCTTCGGTGAAAAATACGGCAAGACCGTTCGCATGGTCAAGATGGGAAGCGCCTCCACCGAGCTTTGCGGCGGTACGCACATGGACAACACGGCAAAGATCGGACTCTTCAAGATCATGTCCGAATCCTCGGTTGCGGCGGGTGTTCGCCGTATCGAGGCGGTGACGGGTCTCGGCGTTCTCGAGCAGCTGAACACTGCCGAGGGACTGATCCTCGAGACCGCAAAGGAATTGAAGGTTCAAAAGACCGCGGAGCTTGCGAAGCGCGCAACCCAGCTTCAAGCAGAGCTCTCCGCGATGAAGAAGGAGATCGAGGCACTCAACGCCAAGATCGCGGCATCCAAGCTCGACGGCATCATGGCAAACGCCACCACGGTCAAATCGGTTCGCCTGGTCTGTGCAAGCCTTGACGGCATGCAGATCGACGTGGCACGCTCGCTTGCCGATGAGGTCAAGGCACGCTACGACGACGTGGCAGCCGTATTCGCGGTCGCGGCAGACGGCAAGCTGACCTTCCTCGCAGTTGCGGGCAAGGCTGCGGTCGCGGCCGGCGTTCACGCAGGCAAGCTGGTCGGTGCGGTTGCGGCTGTCACCGGCGGTAAGGGTGGCGGACGTCCCGACAACGCCATGGCAGGCGGTCGCGACGCCGACAAGATCACCGAAGCGCTCGCAGCAGCTACCGGAATCGTCGACGGCATGGTGAAATAAAGAAAAACAAAAATAAAGATGCGGGGGAGCTTTTTGAAAAAGCTCCCCCGCATCCCAATTACATCATTTCGTACAATACCATTTCGGCGGGAAGCTGCGCTCGTTGGCGAGGGGATCGACACCCTGCGCACTTTTCCATACCAGCTCCACGACCTGCTTCATTTTGACCGCATCACAAAGCTGCGTGGGCGCGTTTCCGACAAAGCCGTCGGTGATGCAGCGGTGATAGCGAAAGGCGGTGTCATATTGGGTGAATCTTGACGAAATATTGCTCATATAATCGGTGTGATAGAGCCGCAAATTGCGGTGAACGATCTCCCCCGACGTGCGGCGCACGGTGACAGGGGTCGACTCCTCTGCCATGCGGTTGGGGAGCTTCAGGATCTCTCCAACGCAGTGAAGATAGGTGTTTTGCGTTTGCGGCACTCCGACAAGCATCACGTGCCCTCCCTCGCTGTAAAGCTTTCCGTAGCAGCTTTCGGGCGCGGTGGGTGTCAGAATTTCAGTCTCGTCGTGAATGAACGCCTCTGCCCTTTTGCGGTCCCCGAACACCGCCGCCGAATGGGTGGGATTTTCGGAGCGTATGCAGCGCGGATCCGCCGCCGCGACCGTCGAAAAGGCTCCGAGACTGTTCTCGGGCGTCGTCAGATCCAGCGTGATGCGGTCGGGCTTTCCAAAATTTCTCCAGGTGTGAGTTGGCACGCAAAGCAATCCGCCCTCGGCGGTAAAATACTCCACCAGCGCGTCGAGCAGCCCTTCGGCACCACCCTCCGTCTCGCCGACCGAGCGCAACGAAGTGTGCACCATGACGATGCCGCTTCGCGGCGCATTCATGTCCTTGAGCTGCCGTATGATATCGTTTTTCGTGAACATCTTCTGCTTCCTCCCCGCGTGCTTTTTCCGCTTTTGTCAAAAAATATCTTTTTTGGATGTATTATACCAAACACAGAGATATTTGTCAAGTTGGTTGATCGATTTTATCAACAAATTCCGTCTGTTTTGTCACACTTTCTCTTGACAAATCGGCATTCTTATTCTATAATATTAGATAAGAAAAAGGAGGATCCTGCGATCCCCCTTAAAATGTCATTTGTAAAAGTCGTGATTGCCGATGGTGAATACGTACGGACGGTTTTTCGAAATCCAATTGTTGGTGGCAAGCCTCGGATTCATGAAAAAGAGAATGTCGTCCGAGAGTGTGTAGCCCTCCAGACAGATCTTCGCCGCGATCACCGAGCTTTCGCTTGGCGGATTGTAAATCGTGCCGAACGAAACAGGTGAAAACTGCGTTCCGTGCTTGCGATCAAAGATCACTCCGTAGATCGTGTTGGGATAGGACTTGCTGCGCACGCGGTTGAGTACCACGTTTCCGACCGCGATCTGCCCCTGCAACGGCTCACCCTTCGCCTCGGCGGAAATGATGCGCGAGAGCCAATAGAGGTCATCACGGTTGTAGGACGCCGGCGCAATCGCGCGCTTCGAGCCGATCGTGGTCAGCTCCACGCAACGCGCACTCGCATTCCAGGTCAGCTCCTCGGCGAATGCGCGCGCCAAGGGGCGGATGGGAACATACATGTGCCCCTCAAGGTTCATGACTCTGCCAACCGTATAGAGATAATGCCCGTTGGCGATGATGTACATGGCATTGTTTTGCACCGTCAAGGTCAGGTCATCGGTCTTGACCGTTGCCGTTCCGGTTTTGCCGTTCCACGTAAATTTGCACGAATCCAACAGATTGCAAAAATTTCGCAGCGGCACGTAGGTGATCGAATCCATGATCACACACTCACCGTCAAGCACCTCCTCGCCATCCAGATAGACACTGGTGGGAGTGGCGTTTGAAGGAAACGTAACGCCGGACGCCGATGCCGCAACCGTCAAGCCGCCGCAAAGCAATACGCACGCCATCAACATGACCAAGCCCCGTCGGAGTCGGTCTTTTCGTTTGTTTTGGAAATTCATTTCTTCCCTCCTTTTTGTTTTTTTCCAAAGGTGACGCGCCTCGATGACTCTACCATTGTAACAGGAAAAGGAAGAAAAATCAACCCACACATTTTGGCAGCCGTGAGAGGATTCTCCACGCGTACCGAAATCTGCATGATCCGGAAAGAAATGACCCCAAAAAAGTCGCCAAAAAGGACACCCGACAGCGTTTGGAAATCCATTTTTACTGCCGGAAAGGAAATATCGGGAAGATATGGAACACTATACCCACATCGTTTGGGACTTCAACGGAACGCTTCTGGACGACGTGAACGCCTGCATCCGAAGCGCAAACCGCCTTCTGGAAAATCACGGATTGCCTCGGCTGACCTCGCGTGAGGACTACCGCGCCAGCTTCGGCTTCCCCATCATTGACTATTATCGCCGTCTCGGCTTTGATCTGGAGAAAATGCCCTATGCCGATCTTGCCGTGGAATGGGTGGCATATTATCTGGAGGACAGCTCCATCGCCACACTCTACCCCGACGTCACCGACACACTGCGCAGAGTACAAACCCAAGGGATCTCTCAGCTGATCCTGTCGGCAACCGAGCAAGGAATGCTGGAAAAGCAGATCGAAGATCTCGGGATCCGCACCTATCTGGACGAGGTGCTGGGGCTTGACAACATTCATGCTTACAGCAAGCGCGAGATCGGTCTGATCTGGCGCAAGCAGCACCCCGATGCGCGGCTGCTCTTTGTGGGTGACACCGATCACGATGCACAGGTTGCCGCCGCCATGGATGCAGACTGCATTCTCGTCACCACCGGACACCAGCCCCGTCAAACGCTGGAAAGACTTCAGCCACTCGCCGTCGTGGACTCTCTGGGCGAGATCTGCGAGAAGTATTTATCACACGGAATCTCAAAAAAATAATATAAAAGGAGAGAAAAGACATGAGAAAGACAAGACTGTTGGCCCTGTTGTTGGCGATCCTGATGATCGTCGGCACGCTCGCCATCATTCCCGTGACCGCAGACGAAGCGGGCGGATGGGATGGCGAGACCATCACGGCACCTGCCGGTAAGGGTACAAAGGAAGAGCCCTACCTCATCGCAAGTGCGGAAAATCTCGCATGGATTTCCTACATGACGAAGAATTTCCGCGAGCTGAACGAGGACTATGGTTATGCCTTCGCCTCGAGCAACGTGTTTGAAGGTGTGTACTTCATACAGACCGCAGACATCGACCTCGGCGGCAAGGAATTCACCCCCATCGGCTCGATGCAGGCGAACGACGAGCTCAAGCGCAACGCCTTTGCGGGTAGCTACGACGGAAGGAGCTACAAGATCTCCAATGCCGTCATCACCCCCGAGTCGCAGGTCAAGAAGACCGGCTACAACGACTTCATGGCATCCGGCTTCTGCCCCGGCGGTATCTTCGGTGTGATCGCCGTGGGATCGACGGTTTCGGGCATCAATGCCTGCAACATCAAGGTCGGTACGATAAACACCAAGACCATGCTCCGCAACCGACTCTACTCCCTGACGGTTGCCGGTGTCATCGTCGGTATGACCTACGGCAACGCAACGGTCACCGACTGTACCACCGACGCGGACTGTGAGGTCTACGCGCTCTACTCAGCCGGCGGTATCATGGGTATGCCCGAGCTTGGCGCTTACATCTCCGGATGCGTCAACGGCGCAACCGTCTCCGCATCCTATGCGACCGGCGGTATCGTCGGTATGATGTACAATACCGATATCGTTTACTGTATCAACCGCGGTAAGGTCGCGCACTATACGACCGACCGTTGGTCGGGTGCGGGCGGTATGACGGGTGTTCTCGGAAACACCGCGCAAAACGCGAACAACTCGATCTCCTACTGTATCAACGAGGGTGAGATCTCCGCGACCTCTCTCCAGGCGGGTGGCTCCGGCACCAACCGTGTGGCTCTCGGCGGTATGATGGGTCACGACGGCATCGGACACAAGGCAAGCATCAAGTATTCCTACTGCTACAATATGCAGAAGCACTTCAACATCAAATATCTTGACAACGGCAACACCGCAGTCACGCACCTGGCTATGTGCGGTGCAGTCTCGGGTTCCACCCTTGATGCCGCAAATACCGTTGAACGCATCCACGATCACTGCTACGGCGTAGAGGCAGACTATACCTACGACTGGTCGGCACTCTCCGCAGAAAGCGTTCTCGGCGGAAACGGCGTGGCTCATTCCGACAAGACCAAGACCTTTGCCTTCAACTGGAACGAGCAGTCCGGAGAGGGCGCCGTGAGCGAGCAGCCCTATGCGGGCATTCTGGGCGCCGAGCTCACTCCGACGCAGGTTGCCGCAGGTGTCGGTAATCCCGCAACCGCGTTCGCGACCTGTCAATATGGAGTTGCCGAGGAAACGCTCAAGGCTCATCCCGAATATCAGGCAACCGTGCTTCGCAACGCAACGAACGAAGCGTTCGCAAACGCCCCCAAGTATGCAGGCGTGCAGGAAACACTTGACAAGAGCGCAGGCAAGTATGAGCTTCGCTTCGTTCTGACCACCTCCCGCACCGATTACGTCAAGGCAGGCGTTGAGGTCGTTGCATCCTACGGCAACAATCAGATGCAGACCTTCACCCTCACCGCAGACAAGTATCACAACTCTCTGAGCGGCAAGAAGGCAGACGGCACGGGTATCAATTACACCGCCGCATCCTTCGGTGCCGAAAAGCTGATGGCGCTGACGCTTCCCGTTGACCTCGCAGCCTACGGTGCAGCAACCTACACCGTCACGCCCTACTTCATCCAGACCGAGGGCGGTGCTCCCTCCTACGGTCGCGCATGGACGGTCAACTATGCGGCTGACGGCAGCTTCGTCGACCAGAGCATCGTTGAGATCGTCAACGAGGGTGAGGCCGACAACACGGCGCTCTACACCATCGTCTATCCCGAAGAGTCCGTTCTGGCTCCCATTTACACTGCCATCGCAGTGCAAAACCACATTCTGACCAAGCGCGGCAAGATCCTGCCTCTTGCAACCGAGAGAAGTGAGGATCCCGATGCCCATGAGATCGTGATCGTTGAGGATCAGACCATGGAAACCGGTGCCTACAAGACCGAGGTCGAGGGCAACCGCCTCATCGTGACCGCAGCCGACACCTTTGGGTATATCGCAGCGGCAAACCGTCTGACCAAGCAGCTTCTCGCCAACGGACGTATCAACCTCGACGATTCCTACGTCTCGAGCGGCGTGTTCGAGGGTGAAATGATCCGCGAAAAGAACGGTGAGACACGCGTGATGTTCCAGAACGTCTGGTGCTCCATCGACAACATCTCCAAGGACAAATATCTGTTCTCGGTCACCAACTATCAATATCACATTGCAACCGTGGCGCTCTATCAGCCCGACGTCTTTGCCGTGAACGAATTCTGGTATGCCTGGGAGGTTTGCGGATTCATCGAGGCGATGGCGGCAATGGGCTACGAGCGCGTGATGCCCGTCGTGGACGGACAGAACGTCAAGCTCGGAAACTCGATCTTCTATAACACCGCGACCACCGACTACGTGGCAGACTCCGCAAAATATCTCTCCTACGGTGATTTCGTTTCGGTTGATATGGACGGAGACGGCATCCGCGAGGCGATCAGGCGTAACACCGGTGATTGCGTCGGCAGATATCTTGACAACTCCGACAACAGAGGAAGCACCGCGCACGCGGCAACCTTCACCGACAAGACCACGGGACAGAGCTACACCGTCTGCAGCTCGCACTTCATTCCCAACGCACAGGTCGACCCGCAGATCGCGCCTCTGGGCAACGCACTGCGTCTGGAGCAGATGGAAAAGCTGATTCCCTTCCTCAAGGCTTATCAAGAAGAGTACGGCGCCACCATCCTCCTCGGCGGTGACTACAACAACGCAGACTCCTACGACTATCGCTCCGGTGGCTACAAGGCAGGCGGTGATACCAATCCCTGGTATTTCGACTGGGCAAACAAGGCGAACAATCACTCCGGTGGCTACGCAGAATCCTGGGATGATCACAAGGCAAATCCCAACAAGGCACTGACCACCTACACCTACACCTATCTGGACGGCACCACGGCAGAGAAAGAATATCTGTGGGGCGCTTGCGACGAGCTCAGAGCAAACGGCTTCATCAACACAAAAAATGAAACCAACGACACCACCTACAACGTGTCCACTCAGGGCTATCCGATCCGCAGCGACGTTCTCGATGCGACCGTTCAATACACCGGAAGCACGGTGAATGATCCCTCTGCCGACAACTATAGCGGCTCGATCGACCACATCTACGCACTCGAGTCCTTCGAGGGCGAGCTGGAAACGCTGCGTTACCGCAACATTGCCAACGAGGTCAGCCTTTCCACTGCCGACCACAAGCCGGTTCTGATCGACTTCAACCTCCTGACCGAGGCTGAGGCTGAGGCCAACAAGCCCACCTCCGGAGACCTTGAGGGCGAGACCTGGCAGGGCATGAACGACCGCGTCGCTCCCACGAACGGTAGCGGAACGGAGGAGGATCCCTATCTCATCGAGCGTCCCGAGCATCTCGCTTGGCTCTCGGCTGCAACCAATGACGTCGCCATCGCCGATGCATTCCTCGGCACCAAGGGACTCGCAAGAGCAAACTTCCAGGGCGTTTATTTCAAGCAGACTGCGGACATCGATCTCGCAGGTCTTGCCTTCACCCCTATTGGAGACTACCAAAACTTCAGCGACTACACCCAAAGACACGGCTTTGCCGGACATTATGACGGCAACGGCTTTGCCATCAAAAACGCAACCATCAATGCAAACGAGGACAACGGAAAGACCGCAACCGACACCTTTAAGTCCAACACCTACCTCAGCGGTATTTTCGGTCTGATCTCCGCAGGAGCGAGCGTGAAAAACGTCCATGCAAAGAACGTAAAGGTTGGCAAGCTTCTCAGTGAGAATGCTTCCAAATTCGATGAAACCTACTGCGAGACCGTTGCGGGTGTCATCGTAGGCGCTGCCCTTCAGGGAACCGTTACCGGATGCACCACCGACGAGAATTGCTCGGCAATCGGTGTCTATGCCGGCGGCATCGTGGCTTTCCAGGATAGCAGCAACGAGGTCTCCTACTGTGTCAACCGCGCAGAAGTCGTCGGCTTCAAGGGTGTCGGCGGTATCATCGGTATGGCAGAGGCGAACGTGATCTCCTACAATGTCAACTACGCTGATATCAAGCTCATTACCTTTGACCGTTGGAACGGCGCGGGCGGCATCATCGGTATGTACGCCGGAACCAACGCCACCATCACCAACACCGTTTCCAACTGCATCAACTATGGCAACATGTCTGCCATCGACAGAAGCACCGTAGCGGGTGGAAATCACCGCGTGGGTCTGGGCGGCATCGCCGGCAACGACAACTCGGCTAAACAGTCCACCTATGAGAACTGTTTCAATCTTGCAAGCGAGTTCACCGCGTCTGTTGTCCTCGTTCCGGGAACTGCACAGAACTTCCTGGCTTGCTCGGGCGGTATCCTCGGCTATGCTTGCGATCATACCGGCGCAAGAACCTACACCAACTGCTACTCGGTTGCAGGCTCGACAGACGTTGACTACTTCGGCACCGCAAAGAACGACTTTGCTTGGAACGGAAACGGCATGAACGGAACTGCCGGCATCAATTCCTCCGCTTATGCAGGTCTGATGACCGGTGAAATGAGCGACGCGCAAGTGAAGCTCCAAATCTCCGGCTCTGAGATAACCGAGCTGGAAGAGGCATTTGCAACCTGTCACTACGGCGTTGAAGCCGCAGAGATCGAGGCAAACGAAACCTATCTCGCAATTCTTGACGCCGTTTCGGCTAATTGATCAAATTCTTTTCGAGGGAAGCTTCCCATGGGAGGCTTCCCTCCTCTTTTTCAATCGCCGGACATATGAAAAAGGGAGCACGGTCTGTTGAATTGACCGTGTTCCCTTTTTTATATATGACGTGTTATTTATATATGACGAGACTCAACGTTTCCGTTTGTGAATCACCAACGCACCAAGAATCGCGCAAAGCACGACCGTGCCGCCCGAAACCGAAGAAAAGCATCCCGACAGCGATCCCTGCGTTTTGATCGAGGTCGGTCCGTCAGCCCCGCCGATCGGTGTCTGCGACTGTGTGCCGCCGGAGGTATTATGCTCGGGCGTGCCCGTGGCAGCGATCGTTTCGATCTGCTTCTTTCCACACACGCAGGCACGCTCGCGACTGCCCGCCGCAGTTGCGCTTGCCGCCTTCGTCACCGTCCATTCGCCGAATGCGTGATTTTCATAGGTTTTCTCACCGCAATCACATTCCGCGCAGTGCTGCTCTGCGGAATGATCCTGCCACTCGCCAAAGGCGTGCGTGTGACGCTCCGTGTGAACGCTGCAGCTCGCCGTGATGCCGTGATAGACGCCCTCACCCTCAAACGTGAGCGTGAAGGTGTAGTCCGCGGTCTCGTTGGGAAGATCGGCAACCCAGACACCCGGCGCGGCTTCTGTCAGAAGGATGCTTTCGTCGTCACAAACGAGGCGCATCTCTCCCTCCAAAGCACCTCCCGCCGTCAGCGTCAGGCGACCGCCGCCCATCAATCGCTCGGCGCTCGGATTGAGCGTGAGCTTGTTGGGATTGTAGGCATGCGAGGCAAGTGCAGGATATTCAAACACCGTGGTCTGTCCCGAGCTCATAAAGTGACCGCGCGGCTCGTGGCTCTCGTCCATCACGTCGCGTCCGGCCAGAAAATAATCGTTGCGTCCGAGGCTATCGTTCCAGGTGACGTCCATGGCATACCAATTTCCGTCCTCCATCTGCACATAAGCCCACATATGCTCCTCACCGTTTCCGATTCCACCGACAAGCACACAAGGGATCTCCAGCTCCCGGCAGATCAGCTGAAGCGCGCGGGCATAGCCCTCGCAGACCGGCTTCAGAAAGGTGCCCCCGTCCTCAGGAATCGTGAGCTGATCCAGGGCGGAAAGTGCCGTCCACGGATATCCGTGACCGTAGCCCTCACTTCCGGATGCTTCGGCCGCGGCGCTGTTGTAATCATTATATTGGCAAAGTAGCTCGTTCACCCTTTGCAAGCGTCCGTACCGCGTGTGAGAAAATGCACGCGCTGCCTCTGCCACCGCCGTGACGTTTCCTTGCAGAAGTGCCCGATCGGCTTGCAGATCGCGGTCGTTTTGTCCCTCACCGTCCCAATCCAAGACCAGATAAAGTCCCACCTTCAGGGAAACCGTATAGGTATTTCCGGGGGAAATCGAGAGTGAGCCCTCTATCTCCTCACCGTTTTTCTGAAGCGACGTGTTGCCGTGCACCCCGCCCGTCCAGAAGATGTCCGAGCGATCCCGATCGAATGCCGCCGCAGCATTCGACATTTCACGCAGGATCTCTCCCATGCGGTTGGATGCGGCGCTGAACCCACTCACCAGCGCATTGTATTCCTCCTGCGTGGGATTTTGGGGAATCGTGACCGAATAGGGCTCACCCACCGTCACGGAAGCACCCGACTCGAGCAGAGAAAGATTCTCCGGAGCTGCCAAAGCATCGTAGATCAGCTTGGCATCGTCGCTCAGCTGTGCATAATAATATCCCTCTGCCTCATTGACGGGCAAGGAGTCGGCGCCAACCGTCAGAGTCGCGCCAAAAAGGAGTGCCGCCGATAAAAGGATCGCCAAAAAAATCTTTCTTTTCGTCATCCGTCTTTCCTCCGTTTCTCAAAATCGGACATCGTGTCTTTTCGTTTGTTCTCCCTCATTATAGCAAAACATTCGCCTCTTGTCAAGAAAATCAACGAGATTCGCCAAAAGCGTCTTGCATTTTGGCGCGGAATATGCTATACTGATAGCAGTATTTTTTCAAGAAGGACCTGACCATGAAATCATTACAGAATTTAAAGGGAAGCCTCATTCTCTGCCTCGCCTCGATGATCTGGGGTCTGGCATTCGTCGCGCAAAGCGCTGCCGCCGACAACGTCCCTCCACTGCTTTGCAACGCGCTCCGCTCCCTGATCGGCGCGATCTTCCTGTTTTTGCTGCTGTGCGTCACCTGTCGCAGAAGCGGCAGACCGATCTTTCCCCAAACCCCCGAGCTGCGCAAAAAGACCTTGATCGGAGGCGCTTTGTGCGGATTCTTTCTGACCGTGAGTGTCAATCTGCAGCAATTCGGGATCACCTATTATCCCGACGGCGTCGCCGCAGAAGCGCGTGCAGGCTTTCTGACCGCACTCTACGTCATCCTGGTCCCTCTGATCTCGGTGCTTCTCGGAAAGCGCCTTTCCCCAGCCTTGATCGTCGCGGTGGTAACCGCCATGGTCGGCATCTGGTTCCTTTGCTTCTCGGAAGGGATCAGCGGATTTTATCTTGGTGATCTGCTCGTCTTTCTTTGCTCGATCAGCTTCTCGCTCCACATTCTGACGATCGACCGCTACGTCGACGCGGTGGGCGGGATCGCGCTCTCCTTCTGGCAATTTTCGGTCTGCGCCGTTCTGTCGGGCATTCTTTCGCTTTGCTTTGAAACGCCTGCGTGGTCAAGCGTTCTCGCGGCAGCTCCGCAGATCCTCTATCTCGGTCTGTTTTCCAGCGGAATTGCCTACACGCTGCAGATCATCGGTCAAAAATTTGCCGAGCCGACCGTGGCTTCTCTCACCATGAGTCTGGAAAGCGTGTTCGCCGCACTCGGTGGCTGGATCATCGCGGGCAACGCCCTCTCCTCTCACGAGCTTTTGGGCTGTCTGCTCGTCTTTTGCGGCATCGTTCTCGCACAGATCCCCTTCCCCGTCAAGCAAAAAAACACGCCCGACGCCGGGGAAGACCCCCAAAGCATCGGACGTGATTGACCGATCAGTCAAACAGATTTTGAGCATCGCGGACAACGATGCTCATCTCACACCGCTCCGCCTGTGCGCCGTGGATCTCGATGAGATATTCGATCCCCAGCCTTCCCTCGGAAAGTAGCCTGTTTTCCACGCGCAGCGTACGCACGCAGACCTGAAAGCTGCTGAACATCGTGTCGTAGACACTGAAATGACGCTTGCCCTCCTCAAACACCAGAGAGGTGACCACGCTTCCCGTGCGATTCATCGAGATCAACCCGGGAGCATTGCGCGCGAATCCGATCGTCGTCACCGAGCCCTGCATTCCGCTCAGCTCGCTTTCCTCATACAAAAGCTCGACTCTTTGCTCGTTGGTGACAAGCTTTCCCTCCACCAGCATTTCCTCGGGGCCCGAGGCTTCCTCGTCGTCCCATTCCTCAAGCTCCTCATCCACATCGGGTTGCCCGTCAAAGAGCCCCTGTGCGATCATATGCCGCGAGGTCGTGATGCTGATCATTACGTTTCTCTTGGTCATGACAGCCTCCTTTTTCTCAATTCGTATCCTTACCGCGTCGGCGCAAAAGCTCCGCGGTCTTGAGCACGGCAACCTGTGTTTTGCCGTCGGTGATCTCCCCTGCCATCACCTGATCGACCAGGGTCGCAAGCGGCAGACGGACGATCTCCAAAAATTCGTCCTCATCGGGCGCGGTCTCGCCAAAGCTCAGATCCTCGGCAAGATACAGATCGATCTTCTCGTCCAAAATGGCGGGCGTCGACCGAAACAGACCGAGATAGGTAAGCCGCTTGCATCGCGCACCGGTCTCCTCGCGCAGCTCGCGCAAGGCAGCCTCGACGTGATCCTCCTCACGGCTGTCCAGCTTCCCCGCAGGGATCTCGGTCATCACACAGCCGTGCGCGTAACGGTATTGCCGCACGCAGATCACCTCGCCGTCGGCAGTCAAGGGCAGCACCGCGACCGCACCGATGTGGCGCACGTATTCCCGAATGGCGGGCGCGCCGTTGGGAAGCGCGATTTGATCGACGTACAGGTGAACGACCTTTCCGTCAAAGATCAATTCGGAGGAAACACACCTCTCCTCAAGCGCATTTTCATTCCAATCACTCATCTCAAAATTCCTTTCCAAAGGACATTACCCATATATTATACAACATTCGGACGGATTTGTAAAGCAGAAAACCAAAACTTTCAAAAAAGAAAGGACACGACGCATGGAACTGAAAGAAGAACAAAGCCGCACGGCGATGATGCTCGGCGAGGCGGCGATGGAACGGCTGAAAAACGCACACGTGGCGGTCTTTGGGGTCGGCGGTGTCGGAGGACATCTTTGCGAGGCATTGGCGCGTGTCGGCGTTGGCGCGATCGACCTCTTTGACAACGATACCGTCTCTCTCTCGAACATCAACCGTCAAGCCGTCGCGCTCCATTCCACCGTCGGCAGACCCAAGGTCGAGGTCATGAAGGAAAAAATTCTTGATATCAATCCCGATTGCCGCGTCCGTGCTTATCAAGCCTTTTATCTGCCGCAAAACGCGGAGGAGTATCCCCTGGATGGCTACGATTATATCGCGGATGCCATCGACACGGTCTCTGCCAAGGTCGAGCTTGCCGTGAGAGCCGATGCGGCAAACGTGCCGATCATCGCGGCGATGGGTGCGGGCAACCGAACCGATCCCACCAAATTTGCCGTGACCGATCTCTTCAAAACCGAGGGATGCCCCTTGGCACGCGTGATGCGCCACGAGCTGCGCGCGCGCGGCATCCGTCACCTCAAGGTGGTCTTTTCGAGCGAGCCTACCGCCCCCCGTGCCACCGATGCCCCCGAAATTCCCGCAGACAGCGGCAAGAAACTGCCGCCCGCCTCGCTTCCCTTCGTTCCGTCGGTTGCCGGACTGCTGATGGCAAGGGAAATCACCTTCGATCTGATCTCAAAATAAATAGAAAGAGCTGCCGCAAAGCTTCATTTGCGGCAGCCTTCTTTTTTTGGATCAAAGGATCTGAATATTTTGACAAAGCTCGTCGGTGCTCAGATCATAATCCCTTTCATCCGTCAGCTTTTTGCCGTTGTGATAAAGGTTTTTGATCGTGATGTCCCGGCAGGTATGCGTTGCGTCACACCCCTGAAAAACCAATCGCGGACGCTGACGTCCCGTGAGAAAAATATCTTCAAACGTGATGTTGCGATTGATGCCCATCCGCTCACTTGCTCCGCTGAACAGGTGATGATGCTTGACGCGCACACCGATCAGGATCGGATTGTAGTCGGGATCGGGAGCTGCCTCGGGGTAGATCATGGCGTCGGTCTTTTGCACCTTCGGCTGAGGAACAACGTCGTCAAATTCCACGCGGATGTTGCGATAGATCACGTCATGGACGTCGGCATAGTCTCCGTTCATGCAATCCAAAGCGTCCGAGGTCACGTGAATGATGTCACAATCCTCAAACAAGAAATCACACATCTCCTCGGCACCGGTCTCCAGACCGATCTCCAGCGATTTTCCCCAGTCGTTCCAAAGCACACAGCCCTTGACGTGCAGGTTTTTGAAATACTCATAGGATTCGGGCGCATATCCCTTCTCTTCAAAGCTTTTTTGGTCAACGTGGCGGGTCAGACCCTTGGCACAAATGCAATCGTCAAACGTGCGGACGAAGCAATTTTCGATCAGCGTGTCTTGGCAGTTGTGCATATCGATGCCGTCCGAATTATAGCGCCAATTTCCGATGATCTTGACGTTTCGTACGGTGATATTTTGGCACGCGGTGGGACAGATGGTAAATTGCAACGAATCTCTCACCGTGATGCCATCGATCTCGATGCCGTTGCAAAATGCAAATTGCACGGCGTGATGACGAACCGCGTTGTTCACCCATTCCTTTTCGCTCTTTTGCGTTGCCTCAAACAAAATTTTCTCATGGCATCGGCTATTGTCCAGAACGCCTCTGCCAAGAATACGGATGTTCTCCGCGTCCTTGACCTCAATGCGCGTGTAGAGCACCGCGCCCTCGTCAAGATAGAGCGTTTGATTGCTCTTCAGCTCCAAAAGACCGACGTCGTGCTCTCCCTTGCCGAAATAGAGCAGGTTGGGATCATTCCGATCGATCTCATACTGCGGCATGGGATCGGCAAAAATATGCAGCGCACGGTTGCGTCCGTAGGGCTCGACCGTGAAATACTGCGGCTTTTCCAAATGCACGAGAATGCGACCGTCATCGGTCACCTCATGCGCAATTTTCGCAGATGCGGGACGAATGGCAACCTTCTCAAAGGGCGTTGCGGGAATGATCTCCATTTCCACGGGGGCGTCGAGTGCAAAGGATGCGAAGTTGATCAGCTCGGTCTGCTCGATCTGTCTTTGATGCCCCGGCCAATAGCGGTTAAACGGCTCGGCAGACACGCGCGCGCTATTCAGCGAAATTTCCTCTCCGTTGATCTTGACAACGTAATCCCGACAGTCAAGCTCGGTTTTCGTCACAGGATAAACACAGTAGCTCATGGCAGTCCCCTTTCACCTTTTCCAATTTTTCACGATCACGTCAAACAGTCTTTGCGCGATCAGATCCATGCCGTAGTCACTCGGATGCAGGCCGACGCCGCGATGCTCGTATTCATCGATCGCCATCGTGCGGGGATCCTCCTCCAGATCACTGAGCTTGCAGAACAAATAGCCGTTTTCCTCTGCGATCTCACGGATCATGCCGTCACGCACGTCGTTGTGCCAGAAGTCGTCGGAAACCACGACAAGCGCCTGCTCATTCTTCAGGAAATATTGGATCATCCTCGCGAAGTCGGCCTTGCAGCCGGGTGCGGCATCGCGCTTCATATTTTCCCCAAGACGGATCACGACGATATCTGCCGCAAAATCCCGTGCCTCGTGCCATTTTTCCTCCAGAAGCGCAGGCCCTTGCGCATATCCGCGCTCCCACTCGGCAAGCTGCGCGATGCAAAGCTCGACGTCACCGTATTTCTTGGAAAGCATATCCGCCAGACGGTGGACGTAGTCCTTTTCCTTCGCGGACGCCGCCATACCCCAATCTCCGTGCCAGCCGATGTCGGGCTTGTAGCCATGCCACGTGATCGAATTGCCGACGCAAAGAAGTCTCAATCCGCCTGCCTTTCCCTCAAAGCGCACCGAGGGATTTTTGCCAAGCTGTCCCTTTGCCGAAACGTTGTTGTTCAGCTCGTTTTGAGAAACACTGTTCTGTTGGTCTGTCATGTCGTTTTCCTCCGTTATTTCTGTTCGCTCTATCAAACATCAAGAAAAATAAATTCGTACGGTCTCCCTTTCCACCGTCACCACCTGAAGCACACCACTTCTCTCGACCGTCAGCGGCTTTCCGTCCGCCTCGACTGCAAGCGGTGCTTCCGAAATAAAGCCGATCCTACCGCCCTCACGCAGAGTCACCGCACGGTCATCGGCATCCAGCACCGCGCCGATACCGACGTATTTGTCGAGCAAGCCGATGGCGGCGGGTCTGCCCTTTTGATAAGGCACGAATGTGTAAAGACGGAACACGTCGTTGTTTTCCAGCGTGATATTCAATTTTTCACCCGCGCGCAGGATTCCCGCCTCACCGGTGAAGTATTCGTAATACGCATAATCCCCGTCGGCAACACCCGTTTCGGTTGGCGAAAGCATACCGCTGACAACGCGGTTTTGCGCGTCGATGTTGAAGATCGCCGCCAAGCCGTTCTTCCCCACGCGGTTGCGGATCTTGAAGATCCTGCCGCTCTCGGTGGGATTGCCGATCAGACAGTCCAGGGTCGGCGTCGCGCTCTCGTCGGGACGCAAAATGCGTCCGTCACTCAGAATCAAAGGCTTCAGCACCTCGGCATTGGTGCGTCCGATCTTGTCGCTGACGTAGATCGGGCCTCCGCTGACGGCACGGCAAAGGCTGTTCTTCATCGCCTGCTCGTCGTCGGTCCACCACATATCCCAATCGTTGACGTAATACTGTCCCTGCAGAAGTCCGTTGTAGGCACATTGCAGAATATTCTTGGCAAACCACTCGCGACTCTCGGGCATGAAATCGTCGGAACAACGGCTGACGGCGCTGCTGCGCCGGTTGAACATACATTCACTCGACATTCCCATGCAGTTGATGAGCGCGCCGTCGAAATTCGAGCCGACGGCACTGTCGATTCCGATCTGCATCGCGCGCGCGGTCTGTCCGATCGGCTTGATGCCGCGGTAATATCCGTGGAAGGATTGGTTATCGACCTTGACAAAATCGCATCCCCAGCTGCGAATGCGGCTGCAGAAGAGATCGTAAAGCCCGAATACCTTCTCGGGAATGGGATTGGGCACAAGCCTTCCCTTGCGGTCCTGCGTCAAAAGATCTCCCCATTCCTTCGCCTCGCCCTCCGGGTCAAAGGCATTCCAATATCCCGTGGTCGGAAACCAGATGCCCACGTGGGGGATCCCCGCCGCCTTCAGATCGGCGACTGCCGCCCTCATGCCCCGGGGGAATCGCTTGGGAGATCCGTCGAAGGAGCGCATTGAGCTCTTGTGCATCTCGACCATCATGGAATGAAAATCGATCTTTTCCGGCACGTCCTCCAGATGCGGGCAGTCCGCCCACATATCGTCAATAATCGCAAAGCCGATGGGAATCTTCTTCTCTGCAAACTCTCTTGCCTTCTCCAAAAGCCCCTCATGATTGACACGGATCTGCAGCGCGTCCCAAGAGCACCATCCGAGATACTCGAGCATCTCGGGATAGCGTCGCTCCTCGCGCATCCGCAGACCGTTGTCAAGCAGCACTGCCGCCGCCTTGGCGCAACGGCGCATGAGCTCAAACGGATCGTCGCCCGAGGCGCATACAAAGGCAAGCTGATCCCGACACTCCCTCAGGCCCGCGCAGTTATTGTAAATACAAAATTCAAAGCCATCCTCACGTCCAAAAATGACGGTCTTGTAGGTGTCGTCACACACGGGAAGATAATATTCCCATCCATTCTCGCCGCGCAACAGGAGCGCTTGCGTGGGCTTGTCCTCATGCGGCAATTCGCTCAAAGCATCACCAAACGCGGGAGAGCACCAGAACGGCGAATGGTTGACGATGGCAAGATAATCCACACGCGCGTCCGCACCCTCGGGGATCAGACACATCGATCTCCATCCGTCAAAGCCCTCTTCGCAGGCACCGCTGATGCGGCAGGCAGACACGCCCTCCGCGTCAAAGATCTCCCACGACATCCAACGCGCACCATCGGTCTGCGGCTTGGAAAAGAGCGTTTCCACTCCGTTTTGATCCTTCAAAATTCCCTTCATCGACTTCAAAAACCTCATGCACGTCTCCTTTTCTGTATCAAAAATGCACGCAAACGGCATTTATGCAAAGGGAGGACACGCAGCAGCAACAACGCAACACTGTCCTCCCAAACTTTATTTTTTCTCTTATTTGATTGCCACGGGCATGCCGGTCTCTGCCGACTCAAATGCCGCGAGAATGACCTTGAGGTCGGTGCGCATCTGCTCGTAGGTCACGTCCTGCTCACCGCCGGTTCTGATCGCATTGACGAAGTGGCGATAGTAATCGTGAACGTCGGATGTGGGTCTCGGCACGCGATAGCTCTCGGTGGTCACCTCGTCACGGGGTGCCATCGTCTTGGTGAGTCCTGCCGCCGTCTTGACGGGCAGCACGTCGTTCTCATGCCAATGCTTGCATTTGATCACCTGCGTCTCTTCCTTCCAATCGGTGATGAGCGCGGTTCCCTTTTCGGCACGCATATAGAAGCGAGGCATGGCGATGAAATTGTAGGTTCCAAGCTCAACGTGCGCGCGCTGACCGCTCGCAAAGAGCATTTCCAGACGGAAGCCGTCGTCGACCTCTTGATTGGTGATGTGGTCGCAAACGCAGTAGACACTCTTGACGTCCCAGCCCAGGATCATCAGGATCTGGTCGATCAGATGAATACCCCAGTCGTACATCATTCCGCCGCCGTGCACCTTCTCACCTCTCCAGTCGGAGGGGATTCCGCGGCTGCCGTGCACGCGGGATTCGATGTTCAACACCTTTCCGATCTCACCCGAATCGTGGATCTGCTTCATGGCGAGGAAGTCCACGTCCCAACGGCGGTTCTGATGCGTGGAGAAGCGCACACCGTTCGCCTCCGCCGCCGCGATCATGCGATCCAGCGACTCCAGCGTCATGGTGACAGGCTTTTCGCAAATGACGTTCTTGCCCGCGTTCAGAGCATCGATGACCACCTGCTCGTGGCTGTCGTTGGGGATCGCCACGGTGATCAGCTCCACGCTCTCATCGTTCAAAAGCTCACGATAGGATGCATAGGCATGGATGCCGCGACTTTCGGCAAGCTCGTTTCTCTCCTTGCGAATATCATATACACCGGCAAGCTCACATACGTCGCTCTTCAAAAGATGCTCCACGTGCCAGCCGCCCATGCCGCCGTATCCAACCACTGCCGCTCTCATTTTTTTCATGATTTCAATCCTTTCCGCATATCCTTTCGGAATCTTGATTTCTATCCCTGATCGGAAAATCAATTCTTCTCCTAAAAGTATAAAACATTTTCCTTCTTTTTTCAAGATACCATTTGCTTTTTTTAGGACAAATATTGCTATATGCTTTCTGTTTTCTTATTTTTTTGGGAAAAATATTGCAAAGCTCTTGTCATTACAAGAAATTTATTGTATAATGAAGGGTAAAGAAATCATCTTGCAAGGAAAGGTACGGTCAAGCACGTGCAAACATCCGAACGTCAAAATCACATCCGCAATTTTTCGATCATCGCCCATATCGACCACGGCAAGTCGACGCTTGCCGATCGCATTCTGGAGCAAACGCAAACCGTTGCCAAGAGAGACATGGAGGAGCAGATCCTCGACAACATGGATCTCGAGCGCGAGCGCGGCATCACCATCAAGGCGCGCGCCGTCAAGCTCAATTACCGAGCAGACAACGGAGAGCTCTATACCTTCAATCTCATCGACACGCCCGGACACGTCGACTTCAACTATGAGGTCTCCCGCTCGCTCAACGCCTGCGACGCCGCGCTTCTGGTCGTAGATGCCACCCAGGGCATTGAGGCACAGACGCTTGCAAATGCCTATCTCGCCGTGGACGCCAATCTTGAGATCGTACCGGTTATCAACAAGATCGACCTTCCCTCTGCCGACGTGGACCGTTGCCGCATGGAGGTCGAGGACGTGATCGGCATTCCCGCAGAGGGGTGCCCCGCGGTATCGGCAAAGACCGGTCAGAATATCCACGACGTGCTGGAGGCGGTCGTGCGCGACATTCCCGCTCCCACGGGAGACGAGAACGCCCCTCTGAAGGCGCTGATCTTCGATTCCTACTACGACAGCTATCTCGGTGTCGTCGTCAACGTCCGCGTGATGGACGGTTCGGTCAAGAGCGGTGACAGGATCCAGCTCATGAGCACGGGCGCCACCTTCGACGTGGTGGATGTGGGAACGATGGAGCCCTTCGGACTCAAAAAATGCGACTGTCTGTGCGCCGGAGAGGTCGGCTATATCACCGCCTCCATCAAGAGTGTCAACGACACCCGCGTGGGTGACACGGTCACTCTGGTTTCCAATCCCACCGCAGAAGCGCTTCCCGGCTTCAAGGCGGTACAGCCCATGGTCTATGCCGGCATCTATCCCGCAGACGGCGCGCGCTATCAGGATCTGCGCGAGGCGCTTGAAAAGCTGCAGCTCAACGATGCGGCTCTAATCTTTGAGCCCGAGACCTCGATCGCGCTCGGCTTTGGATTCCGTTGCGGCTTCCTCGGACTTCTCCATATGGAGATCATCGAGGAGCGTCTGGAGCGCGAATTCAACCTCGATCTGATCACCACCGCACCCAGCGTTATCTATCAGATCAAGCTCAAGAGCGGAGAAACGGTTCGCATCGACAACCCCTCCAACTACCCCGCCCCAGACACCATCGAGGTGGCTTACGAGCCGCTGGTCAAGGCAAACATCATCACGCCCGTGGATTACGTCGGCGGACTGATGGAGCTTTGTCAGAACCGTCGCGGTGTGTTTATCGACATGAAATATCTCGACCCCACGCGTGTGGAGCTGCACTACAACCTCCCGCTCAACGAGATCATCTACGACTTCTTTGATGCGCTCAAGAGCCGCTCACGCGGCTACGCGTCGCTTGATTACGAATTGCACGGCTACGAGCCCTCCAAGCTCGTCAAGCTCGACTTCCTGCTCAACGGAGAGCAGGTCGACGCGCTTTCCTTCATCGTGCATGAGGAAAAGGCCTACGGACGTGCGCGCCGCATCGCCGAAAAGCTGCAGGAAAACATTCCGCGCCAGCTGTTTGAGGTGCCGATCCAAGCGGCCATCGCCTCCAAGGTCATCGCCCGCGAGACCGTCA
>JAZSJS010000144.1:0-35280 GCA_045534435.1 Eubacteriales bacterium | reverse complement strand
TTTTCTCCCACGACCTGAAGCTGCTTGATCGCGGCGGGACGGTAGACGTCACCCGCAACGAAAATTGGTGGCTTTCTGTGCTTCTTGTAAAGTCCTGCCAGCTTTCCCGCGTGCGTGGTCTTACCCGCACCCTGCAGACCCACCATCATGATGACCGTGGGAGGCTTCGGGGAAATCGTGAGCTTGGACTGCGATCCTCCCATGAGGCGCGTCAGCTCCTCATTGACGATCTTGACGATCTGTTGCGCGGGCAAAAGAGATTCCAGAACCTCGGCTCCCACTGCACGCTCGGACACGATCTTGATAAAGTCTCGCACCACCTTGAAGTTGACGTCTGCCTCGAGCAATGCAAGCTTGATTTCTCGCATTCCCGCCTTGACGTCCGCCTCGGTGAGCTTTCCCTTGTTGCGAAATCTTTTGAAGGCATTGTTGAGTTTTTCTCCAAGACTTTCAAACATCAGCGTTTCCTCCTTCCCTGTTTGCTGTTCAACGAACCGTTTCGGCAAGCTCCTCTGCGGCCTGTTGAAGCTCTCCGTCGGCGCCGCGCTCACGCAACAGCGTCAACAAATGCTCGGCTACGGTCTGCGTTTTTCGAAAACGCGCGGCAAGGCCCAGCTTTTCCTCGTAAAACCGCAGCTCCTCCTCAGCTTTTTTGATCAGATCTCTGACGCCCTGCCGCGAGATCCCGATCTCCTCGGCAATCTCGGCAAGTGACAAATCATCATTATAATAATAATCCAGCACGGTGCGCTTTCTTTCCGAAAGGACCTCGCCGTAAAAATCCAACCAAAAAGCAATTTCCAAATCTTTTTCAAACATCTTCTGCCCATCCTTTTGGGTGTAAAGCAAAACACTTTACAAGTATATCATGCATTTCCCGTTTTGTCAAGTCTTTTTTTGAAATTTTATCAAAAAATGATTGATTGTCAAAAAGAATCGCATACTAATCAACACAAAAAGCAAAAAGGGGCGCATTTATGGAACGAAAATGGAGATTGGATCTTCAGGTTGGCAGGAGAGATTTCCGCAAATGCGGAATTTTGGGGTGCGGAAGACTCGGCACGACGGTCGCATACACCCTCATGCAAACGGGATGGTTTTCGGAGCTGGTTTTGATCGACAGCGATTACCGCGTGGCAGAGGCCGAGGCCACCGACATGGCGCACGCGCTCCCCTTTCACTCGCCCCTGGATATTTATGCGGGAGACTTTGCCGATCTTTCGGATTGCGGCCTCGTCATCCTCACGCCCTCATTTTCCTTTGGGAATCGGAACGAAACGCTTTTGCAATCCTCGGGGCAGCTGCGCATGATGATGGCAAATCTTTTGCTCTACAATCAAGATGCCGTTCTCCTCAATGCCTGTGAGCCTGCCGAGCACATGACACATCTGCTTCACCGCTTTTCGGACTATCCGTCCGAGCATATTCTCGGAGTGGGCACACTCCCCGACACGGCGCGCCTCAAGCAAATGCTGGGCAGATATCTCGGCGTGGACAGTCGGAACGTCCATTCCTTCATCATCGGCGAGCACGGAGAGAATGAGATCCCAATCTGGAGCTCGGCAAACGTCTCGGGCGTGGATCTCTGTCATTATTGCGACAGCTGCGGCAAGGGCTACGACCCCTCACTGCTCGACGGCCTTTTCCGCGACGTCCGTGACACCTCCTGCCGCATCGCCTCCGCCAAGGGAGAGGGATATTACACCGTTGCCGAATCGGTCAAGCGTATCGTTTCCGCCATTGTGCGCGACGAGCATACCGTCCTCACGGTTTCGGCGCTCGCGCGCGGACATTACGGCTTGGAGAACGTCTGTCTGAGTCTGCCTTGTGTGATCGGGCGCGGCGGCATCCGTCAGGTGCTTGAGATCCCCTTGAACGAGGACGAGGAAATGCGCCTGCACGCGACGGCAAGACGACTCTCACAGCCTTCCCTTGAAGCGCGGAAATCATAGTAGCATTAGCAACAATAGCCTCGCCGAGGTGACACGGCGACGGGGTTCCCCGAAGCGAGTCGGCGAGCTTTGGGGGCGCGCCTATGCCGTGACGGAAGGATTGTCAAAACCGATACTATTTTCGAATGAAGATACGCCTTGTTTTTTGAAAATTTGATTGACATTTGCAAAAAAGCATGCTATAATAAACTTGCCACATAAACTTAATAGTAAAAAAAGGTATTTTTTCTCTATGGAATAATAATACCCTTTTTTGCTGACCATATTTTTAGAACTTGGTAAAAACGCCAATTCCAATCAGTATGGTCAGTGAGAAATCATTCAACCTTCTATTAAGTTTGTGTGGCAACAAACGGGGTTTGCGTTTTTCGGTGCGTATGGCTTCGGTTATACGCACTTTTTTGTTTTTTTAGGGAGAAGGTCAAATGAAAGTCTACCGAATCGCCTTTGTCGGTCACCGTCAAATCGAGGATCAGATGCATTTCGAAAGCAGACTCGAACACATTCTCCGAGCGTATTTGCACAACAAAGAATACGTGGAATTTTACGTCGGTCGCAACGGAGATTTCGACATTTCGGTGGCATCGGCAGTCAAGCGGTTGCAAAAGGCGTTCGGAAATCACAACAGTCGGCTCATCCTTGTGCAGCCCTACCCCATGAAGGACGATCCTTACTTTGAAAAGTTTTACGATGAAATCTACCATCCCGTGAAAAGCACCACTCATCCCAAGGCAGCCATCACAAAGAGAAATCAATGGATGATCGACAATGCCGACCTGCTCATTGCATACGCAGAACCAAACCGATGCGGCGGAGCAGCCGTCGCTGTCAGATATGCGGAAAAGCACGGCGTCAAAATTCTCAATCTGCTAAACCTTGATCCATAATTGGCCAACAACAAAAAGCGCAACACGACGATCCATCGTGTTGCACTCATGAGCGGTGATTCTGTTCATCGAAAATCCGCAAATTCACAAATTCCTTCCCCCGACCAGGCAGCTGCACGAATATGTCTCGCGACATCTTGTGCGATCAAGGTCATGCATTGGGGATTTTTCCAATCTTTTTTCACAAGCATCCTCCTTTTCAGTCATTTGAATATTTTTTCAAAACCGATCTCATATTATCAAAGCATTTTCGATTAATGCTGTAATAAATCGTTTTTCCCTCGTTCCGAACCTTGAGGACTCCTGCCCCGGTAAGCACGGTGAGGTGGTGATATGCCGTGGAGCCGGAAAACCGAAACTGCTTTTCAAAATCCTTGCAGGTCATCTCGGTTCGCTCCAAAAGCAATTCCAACATTTTCAAGCGGCTAACATCGCTCAAAGCACTGCATATATCGTCAAGTGAAGGCATCTTGTTTTTATCTGCAAAAGTCCGTGCCAAAGAATAATCAATACCAAGTAAATATACTGCCCCGCTACTAATGAAAAAGATTTTCATAAAATACTTGTTCAACAAACAGTAGGAGGTACATAACATCTGACCGCTGTCCTTGAGAAAACTCAAATCCTTGTTGCCCTTCACAGGCTCGCACAGCATTTCAAAGGTCGTGTTGTTGTGCGCCTCAAGAATCTTGCCGTAATGCTCCTGATAATATGCCGACAACAGAACTTCCTTTTCAATCAGCTCGTGTTGAAGAGCGTGAATATAGGGAATGGGATCGATGAAAAATTCGTAGAGCTTGCTTTTTTCCTCGCTCGAATGCGAGGACCGTTTGATCCGTGCAAACAGCGCAGAGGTGGACTCCAGACATTCCGCCAACTCCTCCTCAGACAATCCGTTCAGATAAAAACGGATCATATTTTGAATGACCCCCTCGGTGTTACACAGCAAATTTTTGAAGGCTTTGAAATCAAAATCCTTTGTGAAACAATCCTTATAGGAATCCATATAACAGGTTGTTATAAAGCAACGGTCGTTTTTGAGCGCGTGATAAAAAACGTAAAGCTCGTCAGAAATATCACCAAAGCGCTGAAAAATTTCCTTCAAATGCTTGGAATATGCTTCCCTTTTGCTTTCGTCGACAACCATGTCCACACAAATTTGCGTGTTGAATTTGGCATAAAACAAATAATTCAAATCATAAAGAAAGCCGGGTTCTTTGATGATTTTGATATTTATCACCTACTCTCACCTCCATTTCAATGCACATTATATCACAATCGTCGAATTTTGTCAATATTATTTTTATTTTTTTCGATTTTCATATTTCTTGATGTTATTTTAATGAAATCTACATAAGTAGAAAGGTGTCCCACCGGAAACAAAAGTTTTCGGTGGGACACCTTTGTAATATTTCAACGGTAACATGCCTTGGCAAGGCTTGTGACGGTGACCGAGACGTCGCCTTTCCCGCGGACGGTCAGGGTCTCGCTGCGCTCGTCGGTACGAACGGGATAGTAGATCTCCCCGTCTCCGATATAAAACTCAAACATTCCGCAATCGGCGATACAGCGAAGCTTGACGCTGCCGTCCCCGACGGGATAGGCAAACGCGAGCTCCTGTTGGTCGCCCGAAACGAGGATCGTCTCTGTTTCTCTGTCATAGCGGAAGGACAGATCACCGAGCGTGAGCGTTTGTCCCGCGCGAAATTCCGCCTTGATGTCAAACGCGACGCCCGAAAAGCTTCTGTCGGTCGTTTCTCCGCAAAGAGAGACCGTTTCCCTGTGATAGCGCTCGATCTCCCGAACAGGCATACAGCAAAGTCGAAGGCCGAGGGGCGTGTGTCGCAGAGAAAGCTCCTGCGGAACAGACATACACTGTGAGAACGGAACGCCCTCGTCGGTGTAAAATTTGCGCAGCCAGATCATACGAATGCAACGCTGATCGGGGAGATTTGCAAAGGTTTGTCCCGAATAGGCGATATATGCCTCGGGGTAAGTAAATGCGCCGTTATACTTATCCAGCACCTCGGCGCGCTCGACGCTCAGCGCGCGCATGGGAATGAAGGCATCGGGGCGGTTTTCCTCCATGGGATCGGGCGTGAAGGAATAGCCGTCAAAGTCTCCGATCCGATAGCCGAGATCTCCGCCGTAAAGCACCCAACGGCTCTCGTCCGTACCCTCGATCGGAAGCTTGATGAGGTCGGGACATTCATGGTAGCCGTAGATATGACTCTGCTCGCGCCAATCGTGCAGATCCTCGGAGTGCGAAATGCGGTATTCCCCCTCTCTGTCCAGAGACACGCAAATGTATCTTTGCACGTCCTCATGCCAGAAGATCTTGGGGTCTCCTCCGATCAGGGGATGCGCGACGATCGGCTGATAATGATATCCTCCGTCCGCGCTTTCCTCGATCTTGCGGTCGTGCGAGATGCAGATATTTCCGTTTTCGCGGTTGATAAAGGCTGTTCCCGACGAAGCCGCGGGAAAGCGGATCAAGGGGGAAAGCTCCGCCCAGTTGAACAGATCGTCGCTGACGGCGTGCCCCCATTGAAAGGGCTGATCCCAGATGGGGCGCAGAGAGGTCGGCTGCTTCTGGAAATACAGATGATATTTTCCGTCCATCCAAAAAAGTCCGTTCGGGTCGTTGTGCCAGCCGCTGACCGTGGTGAAATGAAGCCACGGACGGTATTTGTGGGAGGTGTCAAAGGTATCGCTTTCAAACAGCGCCGCCTGCAAAGCCTCCAGCTCACGCGCGGTGATGTCGGGATTCTTGGGAATATCCCGCTTCGAATGGCAGGGCTCCACGCGCAAAACGATATCCTCCTGACCGATGAAGTCCTCCACGTCGATCGCGCAAAAATACTGCGCATCCTCACGCGAGGAAAGCCTTGCGGGAGTGGTGCAAACGATCTCATCCTTCCGATAGATCACCACGGTGACATAGTCTGCCTTTTCCGAGCACGGACAGATCAAAAACTGATTGTGAAACGGTGTCTGCATATTCGTCATCTCCTGTTTTTTTTCAATAGCATTATATCACGGGAGCTTTCAAAAGTCAACCTTTTCCACCGTTTTCGAATAAATTTGTTGCATTTTTTCAAAAACGTGTTATAATATATTCATATCTTATTTTCTCGGAGGCTGACAGTTATCATGAAATTCAAAATCAAGCATTACGACGACGTTCAAAAACAGGTCGAGGAAATGAGCGTGGACCAGCTGCTCGCCTGCGTCATCTGCCCCGACTACAATCTCAGCAAGGATTCCCCCGATGAGCGCGTGATGACATCCATGTTCTTTCATCCCGCCGACGTCGAGCTTGCCGTTCGCATTGGCAAGGAATTCAATGAGAAAAGAGAAAACAAGGCGTTGATCGTTGCCGATATGGAATATGGCGCGGGCGGTGCCGTGGTGGGCGCGGTGCGCTTCCCCTCGATGCGTGCGGCAGCCGAGTCGGGTGACGAGAGCCTTGCCTACGGCATGGGAATCCACGCCGCAAAGGAGGCGCGTCTTTCGGGCTATCACTGGACCTTTGGCCCATGTGTCGATATCCTCGGCTACAAGCGCAATCCCATCGTCTCGATCCGCACCGCAGGTGAGGATGCCGACACGGTGATCAAATACGGCGGGGCGTATATGCGCGGTCTTCAGGACGGAGGACTGATCGCCACGCTCAAGCACTTCCCCGGAGACGGCTACTGCGAAAACGATCAGCACATCACCACCCCCGAAAATCCCCTGTCGCGCGAGGAGTGGGACGCAACCTTCGGTCGCGTCTATCAGACCCTGATCGATCAGGGCGCGATGTCGATCATGCCCGGACACATCGCCCTTCCCTCCTATGACGAGATCGACGAGGAGACCGGTATCTATCCCCCCGCCACGCTTTCCAAGCCCCTGCTCACCGATCTGCTCAAGGACAAGCTTGGCTTTGAGGGACTCATCATCTCCGACGCGATCGTCATGAACGGATTTTGCGGATATATGAACTACTACCGTGCCTCTGCAAGATTTTTGGAATCGGGCGGCGACTGCCTGCTCTTCATGCATCCCAACGAGGAATATTTCGAAACCATGAAGGCTCTGATCGACGAGGGTGCTTTGTCCATGGAAACGCTGAAGAATCGCGCATACCGTATGCTCTGCTTCTCCAAGCAGTATTTCGAGGAGCATCCCACCGATGCCGATCCCGAATTTGACCGAGTGGCAGCCGAAGCCTGCGCACGGGAAATGGTGGAAAAGAGCGTGAAGCTGGTTCGCGACAGAAAATCCACGCTTCCTTTGAAAAAAGACGCGAAGATCCTGCACGTCATCCTCGGAAACGTGGGAATGAGCGCGAAGGCCACGGCATCGGCAGAGGATCTGACGCGGCAGCTTCGTGAAATGGGTGTCTCGGTCGAGGAAATGAAGGATCCCGGTGGAAGCGCCATCAGACGCAACGCCAAGAGCGGTGCATACGACGCCATCATCTGCTCGGTCATCAACGAGATGGTCTACGGCCTCAACGTGGTCAAGCTTTCCGGTCCCGTGGCAAGAAACATGATGTCGGGCTGGATGCGCTACGGCACTCCCGCGGTCTTCATTTCCTATTACGACCCCTATTTCGGAGACGACTTCTACGCCTCCACCGACGCGCTGATCAATGCCCACGGATATAGTCCCTACACCAACGAGCAGATCATCAAAAAGCTTTTTGGATGATTGCGATGACAAACAAAGAGCGGAGTACCGATCGGTACTCCGCTCTTTGTTTTTTCAATTGTCTCACAGACATTCTAAAAGAAACCCTCTGCAAGAAAAATTACTTGCTCATATCGTCCGACGAGGCGATTTTCCTCGCCGCATACACACCGCTCGCGGATGCGTGCGACAGAGAGTGCGTGATGCCGCTGCCGTCTCCGATAATATACAGTCCCTTCAGGCAGGACTCCAGATCGGAGTTCACGTCCACCTCCATGTTGTAGAACTTCACCTCAACGCCGTAAAGCAATGTATCATCGTTCGCCGTTCCGGGCGCGATCTTGTCCAAGGCATAGATCATCTCAATGATTCCGTCCAGAATGCGCTTGGGAAGAACCAGACTGAGGTCACCCGGTGTCGCCTTCAGCGTGGGGGTGATAAATGCCTCGTCAATGCGGTTCTGATTGGAGCGTCGGCCGCGGATCAGGTCTCCGAAGCGCTGCACGATCACACCGCCGCCGAGCATATTGCTCAGGCGCGCGATCGATTCTCCGTATCCGTTGGAATCCTTGAACGGCTCGGAAAAGTGCTTCGCCACAAGAAGCGCAAAGTTGGTGTTTTCGGTTTGCCGCGCGGGATCCTCATAGCTGTGACCGTTGACTGTAATGATGCCGTTGGTGTTTTCGTTTACAACCGCGCCCTTGGGATTCATACAGAAGGTTCTCACCTTGTCGCCGTATTCCTTTGTGCAATACACGATCTTGCTTTCGTAAAGCTCGTCCGTCAGATGCGAAAAGACCTCTGCGGGAAGCTCGACTCTGACTCCGATGTCAACGCGGTTGGACTTTGTGGGAATCTTCAGCTCGCCACATATTTTTTCCATCCACTTGCTGCCGCTTCGGCCAACCGAAATGATACATTTTTTACACGTATATGCCCCACTCTTGCTGACGATCTCATAGCCGCCGTCAATCGCCCGAACGTTCTCCACAGGCGTGTCAAAGAAGAACTCCACGCGGTCCTTGAGCACACCATAAAGATTTTCCAGCACGACGTAGTTGATATCGGTTCCCAAATGTCTGACCGAGGCGTCGAGCAGATGAAGATCGTGCTGAACACAGGTCTTTTTGATCTTGGTTCCGGTCGTGGAATAGAGCTTGGTTCCCGCTCCGCCGTATTGCATATTGATGTCATCGACATAATGCATCAGCTGAAGTGCCCGCTCCTTGCCGATGTATTCGTAAAGCGTTCCGCCGAAATCGTTTGTAATATTGTACTTTCCGTCCGAGAACGCGCCGGCGCCGCCGAAGCCGCTCATGATCGAGCAGCTGCTGCAGCCGATGCAGGTCTTGATCTTCTCACCGTCGATCGGACAGTGGCGCTTATGCAATGCGTGTCCCGCCTCAAAAACGCCGATTTTCAGATGCGGCGCCTTGTTCGCCAATTCATAGGCAGAAAAAATACCGCCGGGACCCGCGCCAATGATAATCACGTCAAAATTCATATTTCATACCTCTCGCAAATCATTCTACTGTCACAGTCAAACCACAGAAATCGGTCGACAAGCACGTGCCGCCGTCCTTGAGGCATCTGTCATGCACAATTCCTATCAAAATTGTAGCACATTCAAGTCGCAAAGTCAAGTCTTTTCCAAAAAACTCTTCCCCATTCGCCTTCTCGCGCTCGCTTGCACGATATAAAAGCGAAGTTCAGCTCACACATCAAATTTATCCCCGACGATAACATTTGATGTATCAGAGTATGCGACCTCCCCTCATAAAAAAGCAAGAAAAAACAAAGGCAGACACGTAACACAAGCTTGTGAGCCGTTGTTACATATCTGCCGGCAAAATCAAAAGAGAAAAGCCTCGAAACCGTAGTGCTTTCAAGGCTTTCGTTGGTACGGGTAAGAGGCCTTGAAGCACTACACAAGCCTGCCCCACCGGAATCTGACGGTAGCCTCATCTCGGTGAAAGCTTTCATCCTTACTTACCACGCATATAATATCCAAACACGATTTCTCCCGTGTATTTATCTACCCACGTTCTTGTAAAAAAAGACCAGCGATCGTTATTGTATTTTTGAGTGACGATGACATAAATATGATCGGGAGCCGGGGCGTTGACGTCGTGCTCAAAACGATATCCGTTTTCTTCATTGCATGTTTCATCATGCTTTTTGACAATTTCAATCGCTTCCTCGACCGAAATGGCCTTGCTGCCCGATTCGCATGCGGGCGTTATAATTTCTCCCGTAAAAGCATTCACCAATATTTGATCGTGCAATTGAATATCAGACGGCGGCATACATTCATACCCCTCCAAAGCACCGCCCGAGCTCCTTTCCACTTGAAAGGCAACGCGATAATACTTCGTTTCGGAATTCGGTGTGTCGATCAACACGATTCTGGCGGTCCAAATTGTTCCAGCAGACTGCTCCCCGCAACCGTCTTGCTTATCCCAATAGGTGTTTGCCAGCTCCCATGCTTGCTCCGCGGTGATGGGATAGGAGCACGTCATCTCAAATTGAGAAAACCTCATGCTTTCTTTGAACTGATGCTGCATGCGACAATCATAATATTCATCTGCTGTAACAGCCTTTCCCTGTACGAAATATGCGTTGGGATGTTTGGAATATTTAAGAGTGTAAATAGATTCTATGTTTACCGCTTCTTCTGCAAAGGTAATCTTGCTCAGTCCACACTCCGTCCCCGCGGTTCTGGGAGAATTACACCAATAAAAGGTTCCGTCTGAATTGAAACGATAAAAATCATCGGTGTCCAAACGATAGCTGTACACCTTATCGTGATAACAGCGTAAAATGATATACTCGCAATAGGACGATTGAATCACGTATTCGCTGACACCGTCCTGATCCACATCCAATATAGCCTTTTTGAGTAATTTACACTCAGCCAAGCTTGTATCGTTGCTTGCAAAGCGCAAGTTTTTCAAATTCGTTTCGCCCAAGCGTTCGTCAAACACACAAAGCTCATCATTGATTGCCGCCTCGTATGTCTGAACAGCGATCTCGTCTTCGGTGAACAGAGACGTGAACAACAGCTGCAAAACCTTTTTGGTTTCCTCTGCGCCGCCAAGTGCATCTAAATATTGACCGTACTGCTCGTTCAAAGCGAGATATTCCGTCTCGGTCATCGTTTTCTTTTCGCCGTCTGCCAATTGGTAATATTTGGTTACGATAACGCCGTCGACCCATTCATCACCGTCGGCTCCGTATTCGACAATCGGCTCTAACGTTGCTCCATCCGCGGCGATTTTGTAAACGGAATTGCAAAAATAACTTGCCCCGCCGCTTCTGTTTTCATGAAGCCATCCGTTGCCGTCGATCCAACACGAGCCGCGCGGAATATAATTGCCGAGTAACACGGGGGCACCGTCAACCAAAGAAAAAATCGCCACGACGATATAGTCGATGAGCAGGATCAACTCGTCCGAGCCGTCACCGTTCAGATCCTTGACGGCATATCCGCAGGAACGCTTATGATACGGCAACGCCTTGTCTTCTCTCCCTCTTCCCGGATAAAAGAGATGGGCGGAGGTGAGCAACTTGTAAAAAAGCTCTTTTTCGCTTTCGTCTGTGATGCCGAGCTGTGCTGCGTATATGGCGTCTCCCTCCTCCGCGTTCATATAGTTGGGACAGATATTGATGACCTTTTTGTACAGATCAATGATTTTTTCATATTCCCCCAACACGTGATCGGGCGTTGTCGGCATCTCTGCATCGTTGTCCGGTATGGAAGGAGGATATGGAGGATTCCCCTCCGCGCACGAAGCGATCGAAAGAAGCGTCGCAAAACAAAGTAAGATCGCAATTAATTTCTTCACATTTCTTCTCCTTTTTTCACCCATAAAATAACACGCACGCAAGCAAAAACACCCGTTGTTTTCTCCATCATACACTTTTACCCAAGGTAAAAGTCAATACATTTTTTAAAAAATTTTTTATAAAAGTGGCTCTCCCCTACAAGCTCAGTATAGCATACCGAAAAATGCCTGTCAAGGTTTTTTTTCAAAGTGGAGCGAAAAAACTAAAAACGATGGATTTTCGGGCAAAAAAAGAGCCTCGGTGGGAAAAGAAAAATAACATTCGGACTTGGTCTCGCCTGCGAGCTCGATCTCCGCCGCGGTTCTGACAGCCCACAGGGCTGTCATTCATTACCGCGTCGCTTCAAGTCCTCTCCAGAGAACAAAAAAGAGAGATGCCAAGGGCGTGCAAAATTAACGGAGAATTATGTACGGTTGTTTAATAATTGCCCCGCTGTAAACAATAAGTAACCCCGACAGATACATCTGTCGGGGTTCGGTTATTTTGTTCGATAAATTGGAATTTGTCAATTCATCACCCACGGTAAGTAAGCTTCTATTTCAAGCTGTATACAAGGCTGGGGGAAATCCTTTTCAACAAGAACAGCTTTTGTAGTAAACCCAACCTTAAAACCCTTATCTATCTCATGGAAATTCTCGTTAATTAACTGATATCCGCCGTCTCCAATAGGCTTGTATATATCAACCGACTTAATAATTGTACCAACAACATGAAAAATAATAGAATAATATGCGACTCCATCTTCATTTGTGTCCCACCATGTTGCTTCGGGAGATTTTTGCGGGTCTATTCCGAGTGAATTGAAAAAGTTTTTTACTTTATCTGAAACTTTGGAGATTGCTTCATAATAATTTCGACAATTAACACAGCCACAATCTTCAATAACAGTCTTTTCGTGTTTACTATAAAATGCTTTTGTGGATTCGACATCTATATCCAGTCGAAAATTACCAAATTCAAAAATCATAACATTCCCTCCGTTTCTCAATTTCTTATTTATCGTTCTGTTTTTATCGCGAGTTTCGCCTTTGTATTACAAAGGTTTCGGGCGAAGCCCATACCCCTAAAGATGCACGAGCGCGTCCAAAGGCTCCCTCCGGGAGGGAGCTGTCAGCGAAGCTGACTGAGGGAGAGTGCGTTACAATAAAGTAAATTCAAACCTAAAGTTACGCGGGATCCTTCCGTCACGCTACGCGTGCCACCTTCCTCCCGGAGGAAGGCTTTTCGTTAGTTCCATTATACCACAAATCGGCAGAGAAAACAAGTTCTCTGCCGAAGTTTTTGTTCTGCTATTTCTCCGCTAATAATGCAGAGAGAATGCATCTCTCTTTTTCGTTGGTGCGGGAAACGGGACACTTGAACATCGTTCGCTGCGCTCACTATTCGCACTTGCACGGCAAGTGCGACCGTACAGCCGCTTTGCGGCGGTGCGTCTTCGCGAGCCGATTCCGTAGCAAAAAGAGCAGATAGGCAAAAACCTATCTGCTCTTTTTGGTGCGGGAAACGGGACTTGAACCCGTACGGTGTGAACCACACGCCCCTCAAACGTGCGCGTCTGCCAGTTCCGCCACTCCCGCGTATCGCGCGCTCTTGCACGCAACGGACATTATTATACACCACTTTGAAGAAAATGTCAATACTTTTTTCAAAAAAATAAAAGAAAATTTCTTGAAAAAGTTTTTTTGAAAGTTTTTTCAAAAAACTCTTGACAAATCAATCTTCTTAGTGTATAATAATGTCCGTTGCGCACGGGAGTGTGTAATGAATATGCGGGTATGGCGGAATTGGCAGACGCGCTAGATTCAGGTTCTAGTGGGGGCAACTTCGTGGAGGTTCAAGTCCTCTTACCCGCACCAACGAAAAAGAGCAGATAGGCAAAAGCCTGTCTGCTCTTTTTGCTACGGAATCCTCTCCGCTTCTTCCACGCCCTCGTGGATTTTGCCGTTCTGCATGATATTCTACCAAAAAGAGACACCCGTGCTATTGAAAAAAAGAGCGGAAAATGATATAATATTCATGTCACAGAAAGGAGGGCGTTTCATGAGAGACTATGAATTTGGAAATTTTTTATATACCTTGAGATCGGAAAAGGGATTTTCTCAGGCACAGCTTGGGGAAATGCTGGGTGTCACGAACAAAGCCGTTTCAAAATGGGAAAACGGAACGACCAAGCCAAACACCGATCTGATCCCACAAATTGCCAAGATCTTCGATGTCACGGTGGAAGAGCTTTTCGCCTGCAAAAAAATTGAAAAAGGCGGTGAATATGAAAAGATCAAAACCGCCTTGTTGATCCAAAAAAGGAAATACGCGATCTTATCTTCCGTCTTTTTGTCGGCAATCACCACAATTCCCCTGTTTTTGATTTATTTTATTTTTGTCATGGCAGGTTTTGATCTTCCGGACAGCGTAGCGGGTCCACTTGGGGCGGTCGGATTTATCATAGCCTTCATCGTGTCCGTCACCGCTTACGTCATCTACCGCAAAAATTTCAAGCAAGCAATCACCCCAACCGAACAAATCTATCCCTCCCGATTTGTGAACCTCATCAAACGGGGAACGTTGCTTTCCGCGATCCTTTTTGGGTGCCTCTTGCTTCTGATGTTGCCCATCTTCGTATTGATCCTCACCTTCTCGTCGCGCCGGATCTCCGCAACCATCTTTCTTGTTGTCGCGTTTTTCTTTTTGGTCCTGCTTTTGGGTGTCTTCATTTGCTTTTGGAGCATCAAGCTGCAGTTGAAGATCAAATTTTCTCAAAGCCCTCGCGCCGAAAGAAAGCAGACTCGATTTTCCGAATTGCCGCTTTGGGTAAAAACATGCATGGTTGCATACATCATGCTCTTTCCCTTGGTTCTGATCATTCAATTTTTTTGCCATCATGATTGGCTGCTTCTCAAAATCGTATCCTTGGTAGCATTGTTTGGATGCGAGTTTGCGATTATTTTTTATGCTTTGAAACAAAAATAACCAATCGGGGACTGTCTTGTAAAAGCAGTCCCTCTTTTTTGTCTAAAAAACAACACTTATACCCCATTTTATGGCAAAAAACGCCTCAAAAAAGTTTTTTCGCTCCACTTTGAAAAAGCCCCTTGACAGGCATTTTTCGGTATGTTATACTGAGCTTGTAGTCCGACATTTTGAGGGCGGATTTCCTCCCCGAAAGTGGCTCGATTTTGCGTGATTTTCTCGATTTCTGGCGTGTGGATCCGCCGGTTTGGACGGACCAAACGGAAAAAGAAAAAATATTTTGAAATATTTGAAAAAAGCACTTGACTTTTACCTTGGGTAAAAGTGTATGATGAGGATAATAGAATCCGGTTTTTGCGCGCACGCGCATTGCTTATGATGATAAAAAAAGAAAGGAAAACAAATGAAAAGAACAGTTGCACTTTTGCTCACGTTGGCAATGGCTCTTCCGCTTGCCTCTTGCCGTCTCAAAGATACCGCGCTCCCTCCGCCGCCCTCCGATGCCCCCGGCGAAACCACGACCCAACCACCCGTCGAGGACAGCGGCCCCTCGGAGGAGGTCAAATATTATACGATCGAGAATCTGAAATCGAACAAGGTCAGATATACCGTCTACAACAAAAACGGAGACGTTGTTCTTTCCGGGGTAACCGAACGGCCGGTCGAGATCTCCATGCTCAGCGAAGCCTTGCTGGACGTTTGCTTCGATGCGGGCACGGAAATTGAAAAGCACCAATATTATGACGTGGAAAACGACCGCCTTTCCGAAGCATATTCCCAAGTCGCGGCGACGTCGGGAACTCTCGTCGCCTATATCGGTGGCTCGATAAATGACCCTATAGCAGATCGAGCACTGGTCGTGCGCGATATCTTTGATCGAAATGTATTTTATAAATTGTTTGGATTGGACTTTTCGCCAACGATGCGTAACCCCATAAAATCTGCGACCTTTACCGCCGGAGAAGCCGAGCTTGAGGTTGTATATTTTAGCGAAAGACCGGCTGTTCCTTTTTCCATCACGCTGCCGATTCGTCGCTCTGCGACCGAAGGAGAAATATTGTCGCAACCCGAGATCGCGATGCAGATGTACGAAGCGGCTTTGAAAAACGAGATCAAGGTTTATGAGACCGATATAGAAAAAGATAATTATCTGAAGGATTGTAAAACACCCTACGGTCGAATTCCGCTTTGTGAGTTGGGGACTATGGGATCCGTATATATGGATGTCGACGGTGACTCAATAAACGAGCTTGTGATCGATTGCGGGGACACCTTGATCCTGCGCTATTACGAGGGACGCGTTTACGTTTATCCGTTCACATTCAGAAATCTCACTTTAAACACAGATGGCTCATATAGTTGGAATTACACCGGGCAAAATTTTGAATACGGAGAAAACCAACTTGCTTTTGAAGGTTCGGAATTGAAGCCCAAGGAGCTTTGGCGTATCGTCAATGACGGAGCGCCTGACGCTGAATATTATATTGACGGCAAGCAGGTGACTCAAGAAGAAATACGAAAATATTTCGAGGACAATCCCAAAACAAGGGTTGAATTTTCCCCGCTTGAAGTGTCTTGGCTGAACAAAATCTCACGGGCGGATGCAATATTACTTGCCAAAAAATATTGGGAATTTTACGAAATCGAGAAATACGGTTACGTGGTCACCTTGGGGCAAAACAGTTGGGCGCCGAGCTCCGTTTACGTTTTAGTAATCAAATGGCGGGTTTCGAATCATTATTCAACCTTTGACGAAATCTGGATCGACAAATTTACCGGAGAAGCGATCATTCCATATGCGCCCGACGGAAAATGACACGGGAACATACACATGAAAGAAAGGAACGTAAATGAAAAAAACAATCGCGCTTTTGCTCACACTGACAATGCTTCTTCCGCTCGCCTCGTGCCGTCTCAAAAGCACCTCGCGCCCTCCATCACCGTCAGACGCCCCTACCGAAATCACAACACAACCGCCCGTCGAGGACAGCGGCCCCTCGGAGGAGGTCAAATATTATACGATCGAGAATCTGAAATCGAACAAGCTCAGATACACCGTCTACAACAAAAACGGAGACGTCGTTCTTTCCGGGGTAACCGAACGGCCGGTCGAGATCTCCATGCTCAGCGAAGCCTTGCTGGACGTTTGCTTCGATGCGGGCACGGAAATTGCAAAGCACCAATATTATGACGTGGAAAACGACCGCCTTTCCGAAGCATATTTCCGCGTCGCGGCAACGTCGGGAGCTCTCGTTGCCTATGTGGAATCAACCTTTTCCGAGAATGTCGCCAATCGAAAATTGGTGGTGCAGGATATGTTCGACAAAAGTGTTTTCCACAAGTCCTTTGCGCTGGGATTTTCTCCGAGCATTGCGTCTCCCGTCGTATCCGCAGCCTTTACCGATGGAGAGCTTGATCTGGAGGTGCGTTATTTTAGCGAATCCCCTCACATTTCACGGACAGCGCGATTGCCCGTTCGCCGCGCCGTTGTCGAAGGAGACGTGACCAACGCATCGGCTCGCGCGATGCAGGCGTATGCAAACGTGATCAATGATCAGCATCCCGTATACGATCCCGCCATCGGCTCGTTCGTCTTTCTGAAGGACCTTGTGTCGGAGACGCAAATTCCGATCTCCGACTGTGATCCGACCTTTTGTTGCGTCGACGTCGACGGGGATTCGATCAACGAGCTTTTCATCAACTGTGCAAGCACCGCGTTCCTCTTGCGTTATTACGACGAAGAGGTTTTCCTTTACAGCTTTTCCAACGATCAGATTTCCGCGATACAAACCGACGGCTCGTATCTCTGGGATCGCGGAACACCCAACGCCCCCAAGATCGGGGAATCCCGAATCTTTTTTGAGGGCGAGGAGCTGAAGTCTGTGGCGCTATGGCATACCGTCACCTACAACCAAGACGGAGCCTCGAAAACCTCGTATTACATCAACAGACAGCTCGTCTCCAAGGAGGAATTTTTGAAATACCGGGAGGACAATCCAAAAACCGAATCCGAATTTTTGCCGCTTGAGGCAGATTGGATCTCCCGAATTTCAAGAAGCGAGGCGTTGGAAATCGCCAAGCAGTATTGGGCAAGCCTTGAGATCCAGGAAAACGGATACGTGGTCGGATTTGGATACAACAGCTGGGCAACGAGAGACGTCTACGTCATGGTGATCCAATGGAGCGTGACGTGCGGCCCTTATTACTCGACCTTTGACGAGGTCTGGATCGACAAAAGCACCGGAAGGATCGAGCTTCCCTCCAAAGGATGATCTCTCCGCAAAAAAACAACACACCTTCCCATACAGATCATGAAAGAAAGGAACGTAAATGAAAAAGACAATCGCGCTTTTGCTCATACTGACAATGCTTCTTCCGCTCGCCTCATGCGCGGTCGGACTCAATCCTCACTTCCCTCCTCCGACGAATGCGGACCCGGAGGAAACGACCACTGCCCCCACAACGGACAAGGTTCCTGATGAGAGCCCCACAGCACCTCCCTCCGAGCCGAACGAAGAAGAAGCGCCAAGTGAGGAAATCACGAAAAAAAAGCATTTTCAAATCACCAGGATCAGACCCAATATCCTTCGTTACGAGATCTATGATCTGAACGGCAACGTGGTTCTCTCCAAGGAAACCCCGCGTCCCGTGAACATCACCATGCTCACAGACGACATCGTCGAAATTTGCACAGAAACACCCTCGAGGACAACCGTTCGGATGTTTTATGACGTCCAAAACAATCGCTTCTCGCAGGAATATTCGAATCTGATGCACTACACGGAGGAGATCGCAATCTATCGGGAAGCAAAAGCAGGCGGCACGGCGATCGTCGCCAAGCCCCTGTTCGGTGACGCGGTTTATACGGAGCATCTGATAGAGGATCTTGCAAACAAGCTTAATCCGATCCGATTGTTTGAATACGTCAACGGGAAGATCTATCTGGAGTACGATACCTCGGGGGACGGCAGAAGCCGCGTTCTGATCCCCGTTTTGGCGCCCAACGACAACTGTTTTGTCGATTACGCCTCGATCGTAAGCCTTGCCAAGGAAATGAACGTCGCAACTCAGTATTATGATGACCACGCCGATTACCTTGCATTGTTCGGGATCACGGATGCACAGCAGGGCGAGTGGTTCTACGATCTCCTTTCCTCCATGCTGGACTTTGATTGCGCGCATGGATCTGGTCTCAGATATGACGTGAAGGATCTGAACGGTGACGGCTTGTTTGAGTTGATTTTGCTTGGATCTGAGCACAACAAATACGATATCATTGCGATCTTTTCCACGGTGGACGGAAAGCCGTTCTTGTTGGATCATTATTGGAATCGCAAGAAAGCCTATCTCGATCATAACGGCTTGATCTATATCTGCGGAAGCAACGGTGCCGACTCCTCCTCGCGCAGGATCTGTCGGATTGCCGAGGGCGGTGCGTCGTTGGAGGTGATTGCCGAGTTTGGACTTGACGGTCACGAATGGATCGACGGCGTTGCCGTGCAAAAATATTACAAGCTGGAAAACGGCGAAAAGCTTTCGATCTCAGAGGAGGCATACCGTGAAATCGTTGCACAGTATTCTTATCCAAGCTCCGATTTGACTCAGCGTTGTGCAAGACTCGAGCTTCACGTCGACGACGAGGCTGCTCGGAAGGCGTTCGCCAAGCAGGCGTTTTTGGACGTGCTGAATGAGCGTGCAAAGGTATATGACACCGCGACGGGAGAATCCCTTTATTTGAAGGATTGCAAATCCCCCACCACGCAAACGCGGCTTGAGGAATATGCGTACCACCTCTATTCGTACACGGATCTGGACGGCGACCGCGTGGAGGAATTGGTGATCAATTGCGGGGATACGATGATCCTGCGCTATTTTGAGGGAAGGGTTTATCTGTATTCATTTACGTTCCGAGAAATGAATCGGCTGTATGTCAACGGCTCCTACCGCTGGAATCGGGACGACAAAAGCTTTACATACGGAGAATCTCAGCTCACCTTTGACGGCTTGACGCTCCAAATCCGAGCGCTTTGGAAAATCGTCAACGACGGAAAGCCGAATGCGGAATATTATATTGGCAACGAGCAAGTGACACAGGAAAAGTTCTCATATTGGATCAAGCTTCATCAAACGACGACCGAGATCGAATATTCCCCCCTCGAGCTTCCGTGGGAGCCGAAGATCACGCTTGAAGAGGCTTGGGAGATCGCGAACACCTATTGGAGCAATGCCGACGGAAAAGAGACCGGAGCTTGCGGCACGCGGATCACATACCGCGTGATGCTGCAGGCAGATCCTTTTGCTGATATTGGGAATTATCACGTTGTTTTGTTGGGGGAATATCACTACTCGCATAGCGTAGAAGATTCAACTGACGTTTATCACGTGGAGATCAACCGTCATCTCTTGGTGGACATGATGACGGGAGAATGCAAGCCGTGCACGGAATTCGGAAACGACAGAAAATGACGTCAAAACACAAATCTCACAGAAAGGAACATACATGAAAAAAATATTTGCTCTTTTGCTCACGCTGACAATGCTTCTTCCGCTCGCCTCGTGCCGTCTCAAAGATACCGCCCTCCCCCCGCCTCCCACAAATGCGAACGTGGAGGAAACGACAACCGCTCCCACAAATGCAGACGTGGAGGAAACGACAACCGCTCCCACAACGGACGCCGAACCGGATGACAATGAGAACGTCGTGCCTCCCACGACAGACACCCCGGAGGATTCCAATGATCTTGTCAACACCTCGCACCCCGATGCGGAAAAAGCGATGAAGCTGTACGAGCTCGCGCTCAAAGGAGAAATCTGCGTTTTTGACGAGCAGTTGGGCAATATCAAATTGGGCGACTACCGATTGCCGAGTGACAATTCAAGATTGGCTGACTGTGAGATCCTCTACAAAGCCGTCTTGGATATGAACAGAGACGGAATCAATGAATACGTGATTCAATCGGAAGCCAAAGATCATATTGTATTGCATTACGATCAGGGCAAGATTTACAGTCGTTGCTTTGACAACGAAAATTTCTTCAACTTAAATACCGATGGTTCTTTTTTTGGGGTCGATTCTTTCGAAACCTATTATCAATATGATTATTGTACGCGCGAATGCAATCAAATTGTATTTGAAGGATCATCAATCCGTGTCAAAGAAATATACAGAATCAAACAAACAAGCCCCTATGATTACGGGGATGGTAGCCATGATTATTTTGTGGATGACAAGCAGATCGCGTGTGAAGAATTTTTTGATTATTATGACTCCAATTGTCGAGGCAAAACACTCGCGGTCTTCTCTCCGCTCGATCTTTCGTGTGAGTATCCGATTTCTTCGGAAAAAGCCTTTGAGCTTGCTTCCGATTATTGGGGAATTCAAAGCGGAACGAGAGATGGGGCTGCCGGAACAAGTTATATAATCACAATCGTTATATTAGAAAAACCGAATAACGATACGCTAAGCTACCGGATTGGCTATCACGCGGAAGGATATTGTACCCACGTAATTGATAATTTGTACGGTCAACCGCCGAGTAGCGAAGGCCGCATATATAAGGAACTCATTGTAGATGCCATCACGGGAGAATGCCGCATGGCAGAGGAGGCGCAATGAAAGACGAAAGAGAGCTCTTGACACGGGAGATCATTGCCGAAAAGCTTGCCAAGACCGCCAAGCGCTCGATGATCGGATCGGTGCTTTTGCTGATTTTGGGAATCGTTGGATTTGCAATGCTTTTGCTGATGGATTCGATGGCGAACGCCTCCGTTGGCATAAGCCTTACCGTGATCGTGGATTGCGTGCTGCTTGCCGCGTGTGTGATCGTTTGCATCTGCTTTTTTGCGCGCGGCGCAAAGCGCCTGATGCGGGCGCGGCGAGGAGATTTCACGGTGATCGATGACGTTTTGAGTGACGTCAAGGAGGATCAGCTCAGCATAGGACAGATGATCCTGACCGGAAGAATTCACGATCGCACGAATTACTACCACGTGTTCTACTTTGAAAGCGGCAGAAAATTCGTTGCAAACAGCGGGGAATACCGCCATAGCCGATTGGAGGCGGCGGTGAGATTTTCCTTGCCCGGCGACGTTTTCCACCTCGTTTGCTACAATGATGATCCCAAAAAAATCATAATGCTTTTCGCTTCAAAGATCTACCGATATCAAGGATAAAAAGGAGAATCGCTATGAGCATTCCAAGATTTCCAAACGGTGCGCGCGTGTGCTTCATTGGTGACAGCCTTATTGCGCGCAATCAGTACCTACCCTTTATCATTGAGTGCTACAGAAAAAATTTCCCCGGTGCGGGAATTCGCTTTTTCAACTGCGGCGTTTCGGGCGGAACGGCAGATTTTGCCGTACAGAGCTTTGATGCCGACATCCTCCCCCACGATCCAACCCACGTCGTCGTTGCCTTTGGCGTCAACGATTCCGGGCGCACCGATCTGGCTCTTCCCCGCTCCCAAAAAAGATATGAGACCTTTCTCCGACGCTATGAGCGCTACAAGCGCAGATTGGCGGAGCTGTGTGCGCGCGTAACGAATAGCGGAATAGAATTGATCCTTTGCACCCCCGCCCCCTATGATGAATACACCGAAACGGCATCCCCCTCGCTTCGCGGCGGTGCGGCACTTCTGTGTGAATATGCCGCCTACGTTCGCGCACTTGCCAAGGAAAAAGGATATCAGCTCGTCGATTTTCATCGGTTTCTTTCCCAAGCCATTCAGTTGAGCGAAATACCGATTTTCTCGCCGGATCACGTCCATCCCACCCTCCACGGTTTCTATCTCATGGCGAAATATTTTCTTGCAGAGCAAGGGCTCTCCGCCACAGAAGAGACCTCCGTATTTCCCGATCACTTCACCGAATGGCGAGAAAAGCTCCTCTTTTATCGCTCCATCAACGCAGTGGAATGCATGGTCATCGGAAATTACAGCATGGCATTAGAGGAAAAATATGAGACCGTTCGCCGTTTTCTTGCCAAAAAGAATTGGTCGGACAACTATTTTGAAATCATTTGTAACCGCTATTTGGAAGCCAAGCCAAAGGAAGCCGAGCTGGCACGTGAGATCGACGCGATCTATGACCGCGATATCCTTTTTTGAGTTCCGACAACAAAAATCAAAACCACCGGCTGATGATATGCCTCCAAAAGTGAGACACTTTTGGAGGCATATTTTTATTGTCTCTCTTCCCCGTTTTCTTTGTATCTTGACTTCTTTTCCTCCGGCTCCTTCCATTCAAAATGGATCAACACGCTCAACAGCGCGCGAAGCAGGATCACCGCGCCGAGCACGTAGAGCTCCTCCAGATTTCGGATCAAAACCGTTTTGAGGATCTCCGCCGCCATCTTGAACTCCAACCCCGTCGCAAGTCCTTTGGCAAGATTGAGCTGAAGCTCCAGTTGCTTTTTCAGAAAGGTGTTTTGAAGATATTGCCAAAATCCGCAGACTCCCGACCAGCTGACGATCAAAATTCCCATGATTTCCAGCACCGAGATGATATACGGCAAAACCTGTTCTATGATCCTGTCGATCCCGTTCATTTTTCTTCTCCTTTTTTCACTCTTTTCTCCCTTTATTATATTGATTGCTGTTTTCGCGAATATACAGACAATCGAACAGCGTGTCGATTGGATTTCTCTGTCAAGTTTGTTAAATATATAACTTGTGCCGCCTTTCTTGACAAAATTCCGAAGATATGATAAAATATCTTTTAGAATGATATTAATATATCTTTGGAAGAAAAAGCGAAAGGTAGGATAACAAATGTCTTTTTTATCCGGTATTCACATTCCTCACAGAAAAAATACGGAGGGACAGGCTGCGACCCGCATCTCGGGCATCACGTCTGTCTCGATCCCGATGCAAATGCATATCGGTGCTCCCGCCAAGCCGACCGTCAAGGTCGGTGATCTTGTGCAGGTCGGCTCGCTGATCGCAGAGCCGGGCGGTTTCGTTTCGGTTCCCATCCACGCCAGCGTCTCCGGAAAGGTCGTCAAAATCTCGGATATGCTACTTTCGAGCGGGGCGACAGCAACCGCCGTCACCATCGAATCCGACGGCGAAATGACGCCCTGTGAAGCGCTCACTCCTCCCACCGTCAACAGCCGCGAGGATCTGCTTGAGGCGATCAAGCAAAGCGGCATCGTCGGACTTGGCGGCGCGGGCTTTCCCACGCACGTCAAATTCAACGTGGATCCCTCCCGCATCGAGGAGCTGGTCATCAACGGCGCCGAGTGCGAGCCCTATATCACCTGCGATTCCCTGACCATGACGAGTCGCGCGAAGGATATGGAGGTCGCATTGGTCGCACTGAAGAGGTTTTTGGGCATCAAGCGCATCCTCATCGGCATCGAAAGCAACAAAAAAGCCGCGATCGCGTCGATGCGCGCGCTCTCCGAACGCATTGAAGGCATGGAGGTCAAGGTGCTTCCTGCGATCTATCCCCAAGGCGGAGAAAAGGTGCTGGTTTATCACACAACGCACAAGGTGATCCCGAACGGCAAGCTTCCGATTGACGTCGGCTGCATCGTCTCGAACTGCACGACGATCGCCGAAATCGGCGCGTATTTGCAAACGGGTATGCCCTTGGTGGAAAAATGCATCACCGTGGACGGAGGTGCTCTCAAGACGCCCCGCAACGTGATCGTTCCCATCGGTACCTCCCTGGAGCAGGTCTTTGATTTTTGCGGAGGCTTTTCCTCCGATCCCGAAAAGGTGCTTTACGGAGGCCCGATGATGGGTATCGCCGTTCCCTCTCTCGACGTTCCCGTGCTCAAGCAGACCAACGCGATCCTGGCACTGACCGCCAAAGAAGCGCGTCTGCCCAAAACCACCGCCTGCATCCGTTGCGGCTCGTGCACCAACGTCTGCCCCTTCGGTCTCGCGCCCGCGTCGATTCTGCTGGCATACAAGAAAAAGGATGTGGAGCTTCTGGAGGACCTTTCGGTCAACGCTTGCATGGAGTGCGGCTGCTGCAGCTTCGTTTGCCCCGCAAACCGTCCCTTGGTGCAGACAAACAAGCTTTCCAAAATTTTGATCAAAGAAGAAAAAGCAAAGGAGGCGAAGGCTCATGAATAAGATGCTGCGTATGTCTGTTTCTCCGCACATTCACAGCGGTCGCTCCACCTCTGCGATCATGCGTGACGTTCTCATCGCGCTTCTCCCCGCAACCGTCGCGGGAACGGTGATCTTCGGATGGCGCTCGCTTCTGGTCCTTGCGACCTGCGTTTTGAGCTGCGTGCTGTTTGAGGCGCTCTTCAACCTCATCACCAAAAAGGATCAGACCGTAACCGACCTCAGCGCGGCGGTGACCGGACTCTTGCTCGGACTCAATCTTCCCGCCAACCTCCCGCTCTGGCAGTGTGTTGTCGGCTGTGCCTTTGCCATTCTCCTGGTCAAATGCATCTTCGGCGGAATCGGCTGCAATCTCGTCAACCCCGCGATCACCGCGAGAGTCTTTATGCTGATTGCGTTCAGCCGCATGACGGTACAGGCCTTCCCCACGATCGTGGACACGGTCTCGGGTGCGACGCCGCTCGCCGAAATGGCAGAGGGAAAAACCCCCGATCTCATGGATCTGTTTCTCGGTACGACCGGCGGTGCGATCGGTGAGACCTGCGCGGTGGCGCTTCTCATCGGATTTGTCTATCTCCTTGTCCGCCGCGTGATCACGTGGCACATTCCCGTCACCTTTGTTGCCAGCGTTTTCATTCTCTCCTTCTTCATGGAGGGATTTGACGCCGTTCGCGCACTTGCAACCATCCTCTCCGGCGGACTTCTGATCGCCGCGATCTTCATGGCAACCGACTACGTCACCTCCCCCTCCACGGCATGGGGCAAGGTGATCTTCGGTATCGGTGCGGGCCTCTTCACCTTCCTGATCCGCTATTTCGGTGTTTATCCCGAGGGCGTATCCTTCGGTATCCTGTTCATGAACATTCTCAATCCCTACATCGAAAAATGGACGGCACACAAGGTATTTGGAGGTACGAAGGCATGAAAAAATCGATCAAAAGCATCGTATCTCTCGTCTGCATTTGCTCCGTTGTCGCGGTGTTGATGGCGCTGACCAACTATTTCACCGCACCCATCATCGAAAAGAACGAAGCGCAAAGCGCAAACGCCGCCCTTTTGGAGGTGCTTCCCGACGGCGGCTCGTTTGAGGAGCTTGATATCAGCTCCTATACCCTTCCCGCAACCGTCACTGCGGCATACCGCGCAGAGAACGGGGGCTACGTCATCAAGCTGACCACCGTGGGATATTCCTCGGGACTCGTTCTGATGTGCGGCATCCGTGCCGACGGAACGGTGAGCGGCGTTGCCTGTCTTGCATCGACTGAAACGCTCGGTCATGAAAAGACCTACGGTCAGAATCTCATCGGCAAGACTGCCGACACGCTCACGTCGGTGGATACCGTCTCGGGTGCCACCAAAACGACGGGAGCGATGCGTGATGCCGTCAAGGACGCGCTCAATGCCACAGTCATTCTCGGCGGCGGCTCGGTCGATATCCGCACCGAGGCGGAAATCCTCGCCGACAATCTCGCGGCGGCGCTTCCCTCCGCGGCAGGCGAATTTGACAAGTATTTCTTCGTTGAGGTCGTCGAGGGTGTTGACGCCATCTATCTTTCCAAAAACCAAAGTGGCGCGGTCTGCGTCGTGGGTGAGCAATTCATCGCTGTGGATGCAGATGGCAATCTGCTCTCCGAATGCGCGGCAGAGGTTGCGGCAAGCGTGACCGCCGCAATGGAAACGATCTCGGCAACAGAGGTCAGCGACATCGACCTCTCCGTCTATGCGGCAGAGGCCGGCACACCGCTTTCCTACGTCACCTCGGCAAAGAAAACGGCAAGCGGCAACTATATTCTGGAAATGAAGGCTGCCGGCTACGGCATCGTGGGCGGCGACGACTACCATCCCGCGTCGGGCGAGTATATCAAGCTTCGTGTCTCCCTGACCAAGGAAGGACGCATCATCGACTGTCTGACGCTCTCTCAGCAAGAGACGAACGGCATCGGATCGGCATGTGCCGACGAAAAATTCTACGGTCAGTTCGACGGCAAAACGCAGGATAACTATGAAAGCATCGACGCCATCAGCGGCGCAACGATGACGACCGACGGCTACAAAAAGGCAATTTGGCGCGCCTTTGAATCGGTAAAAATTTTGGAAGGAGGAGCACAGGAATGAAAAAGAACGGAAATCTTGCCACGTTTGCGAACGGAATCCTGAAGGAAAATCCCGTTCTGGTTCTCATCCTCGGCACCTGCCCCACGCTTGCCACGACGACCAACGTCTTCGGCGCGTTCGGAATGGGCATCGCGGCACTTCTGGTGCTGGTCTGCTCCAACCTTTTGATCTCGCTTCTCCGCAAGGTCATTCCCAACAACGTCCGCATTCCCTGCTACATCGTCATCATCGCGGGATTCGTCACGGTAGTGGAGATGCTGGTCAAGGCATTCTTCCCGGATCTTTATCAGCTGCTGGGCGTTTATCTGGCACTCATCGTGGTCAACTGCATCATCCTCGGAAGAGCCGAAATGTTCGCAAGCAAGAACTCGGTCGGCAAGTCAGTGCTGGACGGTCTGGGTATGGGCATTGGCTTCACACTCGCGCTTTGCGCGATGGCAACCATCCGCGAGGTCTTCGGTGCCGCAAGCTTTGCGGGGATCCCGATTCCCTTCCTGGCGGATTATAAGATTGAATTTCTTGTCAAGGCGCCCGGAGGCATGGTCGTGTACGGTCTTCTGATCGCACTCGTCTACGTGCTCACCGCCGGTAAGGCACCCAAAAAGAGAACCTTTGCCTGCACGGGATGTCCCGGTGCGGAATTGTGCAACAACAAAAACTGCACTCTGGAAAAGGAGGACGCGTAAATGGATCTTTTTAAATCTTTGATCGTCATTCTGTTGTCCTCTGTCCTGGTCAACAACTACGTGCTCAGTCGCTTCCTCGGCATCTGCCCCTTCCTCGGGGTTTCCAAGAAGCTGAATCAAGCGGTGGGCATGGGCGTCTCGGTCACCGCCGTCATGCTGCTCGCAACCGCCGTGACCTGGCCGATCCAATATTTCGTTCTGGATCGCTTCGGGCTTGGATATATGCAGACCATCGTCTTCATTCTGATCATTGCGGCACTCGTGCAGATGGTCGAGATCCTGCTCAAAAAATTCTCCCCCGCTCTGCACAAGGGACTCGGTGTTTATCTCCCCCTGATCACCACCAACTGCGCGGTTCTCGGCGTTGCGATCAACAATATCACCGACGGCTTCAATTTTGTGGAGTCGATCATCAGCTCGCTTGGCTGCGGTCTCGGATTTCTTCTGGCAATGGTCCTCTTCTCGGGAATCCGCTCGCGCATCGACGAATCCGAGGTGCCCAAGCCCTTCCGCGGAGTTGCCATCACGCTGATCGCCGCATCCTTCATCTCCCTGGCATTCATGGGATTTGCGGGAATCGTCGATAAGCTCTTTTCATAAGGAGGATGGCTATGTTACCCGATATTTTCATTGCGTTGGCGGTGGTCGCCGCCGTCAGTCTGATTCTGGGCATTCTGCTTGCCCTCTTCATTCGATTCTTTGGCAAGGAAGAAAACGAAAAAACCAAAGAGATCCGCGAATGCCTCCCCGGCATCAATTGCGGTGCCTGCGGGTTCAAGGGCTGTGACGATTATGCCGCCGCTCTTTCCGAGGGCAAGGCCAAGCCCAACCTCTGCATTCCCGGTGCAGAAGCCACGGCAGAGGAGCTGGGACGGATCCTGGGCATTGAGGTGGAGCCACCGAAGGACGTCGTTGCCTTCGTGCATTGTAACGGAATCTGTGGAGTAACCGTCCAGAAAGCGATCTACGACGGCATCTCCACCTGTCGCGCGGCTTCGATGCTTTACGGAGGTCCCGACGCCTGCCGTCACGGCTGTCTCGGCTGCGGCGACTGTGCTGCCGTCTGTGCCGCCGATGCGATCAGCATCGAAAATGGGATCGCGCACGTTGATACGAGCCGATGCCTCGGCTGCGGTGTCTGCGTAGAGACCTGCCCCAAGCACGTTATCTCCATGGTCCCTCAGGAAACGAAGGCTGTGGTCTATTGCAACAACAAGGATCGCGGAGCCGATGCGCGAAAGGCTTGCAAAAACGCTTGCATCGGCTGCAAAAAATGCGAAAAGACCTGTCCGCACGGTGCGATCACCGTCAAGGAAAACTGTGCCGTGATCGACTATGAGCTTTGTACGGGCTGCGGCGCGTGCGCCAAGGAATGCCCCACAAAATGTCTCAAGGAAGTATTTTTCCCCGATTTGATCCAATAATATACCGTGTAAAGCATACACAAACGATTTGAAAGAGGAGAATCCCCATGTCCACAGAGAACCAAGCCGTCAACCGCCCCCGTCAAAGCACAAAAAAATTCAGAAACGATATGATTTTTTTGGCGGTGCTGTTTTCGGTCATTCTCATCGCAGGACTTGGGATTCTCCTTTTTCGCACTGTGGGAGACGTCGTCATCGTCACCGTTGACGGAGCGCTTTGGGCGGAATACCCCTTGCACGAGGATCGGACCGTCGAGATCAAAACCGACCGGGGGGTGAATCTCCTGGTCATCCGTGACGGAAAAGCAGACATCGAGCGTGCGAGCTGCCCCGACGGCATCTGCTCGGATCACAGACCGATCCGCCACGACGGTGAAAGCATCATCTGTCTGCCAAACAAGGTCGTTGTCACGGTTCGCTCCGCGGACAACGAAGCCCCCGACATCATTTCCTGAGGAGGCCGCCGTGAACAAAAGATCTTCAAACGTCAAAAGGCTCACCTTTCTGGGACTTTGTGCCACAGTCGCGCTCCTCTTGTCCTACGTGGAATTCCTTCTCCCTCCTCTTCTCGTTGCCGTCCCGGGCATCAAGCTCGGACTCCCCAACGTCATCATCATTTTTCTGTTGTACCGCCTCGGTATGCGGAGCGCGCTCACAGTCTCCATGCTCCGTCTTCTGATCTCCTCCATCCTCTTTGGAAGTGCCATGACCTTTGCCTACAGTCTGGCAGGTGCTCTGCTGAGCCTTTTGGTGATGGGCATTCTCAAAAAGACCGATCTCTTTTCCATGACCGTCGTCAGCATCGCGGGCGGAATCTCTCACAATCTGGGACAGATCCTGGTTGCCATGCTGCTCCTGAACACACCGCAGATCGGTTACTATATGCTGGTTCTGACCGTAACGGGAACGCTCTCCGGCTGCCTGATCGGCCTGTGCGGCAGTCTGATGGTCAAGCGTCTTCCCATAGATCGGTTTTATTGATTTGATTTATTGAACAAACAATTTTTTCCAAACATATTGACTTGCTTTTCTTTGTATGCTATAATGAGGATACATTTTGAATAAAGGAGTTTTCATCATGAAAAAAATTTTTGCTTTTCTCCTCGCACTCACCCTGATCGCTTCGGCGCTCGTCTTCTCCTCCTGCAGTCAGGACAAGCCTCTCAAGCTCGGCTTGGGCGTTCACACCGCCGCAACCGCAACCGATGCCACCGCCGATAAAAACGGACAGGGTCAGGCAACCGTGACCGTTGCAGCCGTTCTCGTGGACGATGCCGGCAAGATCGTGAAGGCTGTGATCGATTGCGCAGACAGCAAGGTTTCCTACACCGCTGACGGTAAGGCTGTTGCAGCAACCGAGTTCAAGACCAAATACGAGATGGGCAAGGACTACAACATGGTCGCTTACGGCGGTGCCGCAAAGGAATGGTATGAGCAGGCAGACGCGTTCTGCACGCTGATCGTCGGAAAGACCGCCTCTGAGGTCAAGGCTCTGGTTGCCGAGGGAAAGAAGGGTACGCAGGACGTGATCGATGCAGGCTGCACGATCATGATCGCTGATTTTGCGGTTGCCGTCGAGAAGGCAATCAACAGCGCCGCCCCCTCCGAGGCTACCGAAAAGGACACCCTCAAGCTCGGTGTTTCCACCGCACAGTCCACCTCTGACGCCACCGTGGACAAGAACGGCTCCAATCAGCTCGAGACCTCGCTCTTCGCCGCCGCACTCAATGCAGACGGCAAGATCGTTGCCGCATCGAGCGATTGCGTGCAGGTAAAGTTCACCTTTGACAGCAAGGGCGTCTCCAAGTTTGATGCAACCAAGGCGATCTCCTCCAAGAAAGAGGCGGGAGACAGCTACGGTATGAAGACCTACGGCGGTGCCGCAAAGGAATGGCACGAGCAGGCTGCCGCATTTGACGCGGCTTGCATCGGCAAGACGGTTGCGGAAATCAAGTCTTTGATGGTTGCCGACACCAACAAGGGCAACGCAGATCTTCAGACTGCCGGCTGCACGATCCTCGTGGACGGATTTGTGAAGGCAGCGTCCAAGCTCGGATAAATCACGCAAAAAAAGGGAGGATCACCTCCCTTTTTTGTCATGGAGGAACCAATGAAAAAACATCAATGGACCGTCCTGCTTTTGGCTGTCGCCATGCTTGCATCCTGCATTCTCCTTCCCTCTTGCAATAAGCCGAAAAAGAAATATTCGGCGCATTCCCTGGACTATTTCGATACCGCCACCACGATCACAGGCTATGCAGAATCGCAGGAGGAATTTGATGCGATCAGCACGCAGATCCTGGACGAGCTGGCGGAATACCACCGCTTGTTTACGATTTATTACCGCTATGATGGCATGGAAAACCTCTGCACGGTCAACGAATTGGAAAACGGCGTGCATCGCACCGTGACGGTGGATCCACGCATCATTGATCTGCTGCTTTACGCAAAGGAAATCTATCAGAAAACCGACGGAAGGGTCAACGTTGCCATGGGCTCGGTGCTCTCAATCTGGCACGATTACCGAGAGGCAGGGATGAGCGAGCCGTGGGCGGCAGAGCTTCCCCCCCTTGAGCTGCTTGAGGAAGCCGCCAAGCACACGCGCATCGAGGATCTGATCATCGATGAAGTCAATCACACCGTCCATCTTGCCGATCCCGCCATGAAGCTCGACGTGGGAGCGGTCGCAAAGGGCTATGCCGTGGAAATGATCGCACAGGGTCTGGAAAAGCAGGGAGTCACGGGATACGTCCTCAACGTGGGCGGAAACGTGCGTACCCTGGGCACACGCGGTGACGGTGAAAAATGGCTTGCTGGCATCGAAAATCCGATCGAAGGCACGGACGAGCCTTATATTGCCTATCTCGGGCTTTCGGGAGAATCGCTGATCACCAGCGGCTCCTATCAGCGCTATTATACGGTGGGCAATCAAAGCTATCACCATATTATCGATCCCGATACTCTGATGCCGGCAGAGGGCTATCAGGCGATCTCGGTCATCTGCAACAGCTCCGCAGACGGAGATGCCCTTTCCACCGCGCTCTTTTGTATGCCGATCGAGGAAGGCAGAGCACTGATCAACTCGCTCGACGGCGTGGAGGCGCATTGGATTCTGTCTGACGGCACACGCATCGCATCCGATGGATTCAAGCAATATCTGGTATCCGGCAATTGACAAATAAACGCAAAAAACTGTAAAAAAATTATTTTTTCTCATTTTCTGTTGACAAAATGAGATTTATTATATATAATATAATCTGTTGTGCCTGAGAAAAAAACAAATTTTTTAACATTAGGAGTAACCTTATGGCTGCGATTCTCGAAGTAATCACCAATTCCCTGTCATTCGTCTATGACAATGTTCTGAGCATTGCAATGATGGTGCTTTTGATTGCAAGCGGCATCTTCCTCTCCTGCAGAACCAGGTTCTTCCAATTCAGACGCTTTGGCTACGTCATGAAGAACACGGTGGGAAGCCTGTTCACCAAGAATATGCACGCCAAAAACGACGGAAGCGTCAGTCCCTTCCAGGCAGTGACCACCGCTTTGGCGGGTACGATCGGAACCGGAAGCATTGCCGGTGTCGCAACCGCGCTGGTGCTCGGAGGTCCCGGTGCCGTCTTCTGGATGTGGATCAGCGCCCTGCTCGGCATGATCACCAAATATTCCGAGATCGTCCTCGCGCTCAAGTACCGCGAAAAGAATGACAAGGGTGCTTGGCTCGGCGGACCGATGTATTACATCAAAAACGGTCTGGGCAAAAAATGGACCTGGCTCGCAGCGCTCTTTGCAATCTTTGCGATGATCGCTTGCATCGGTACGGGTAATGCCACGCAGTCCAATGCGATCTCCGGTGTTCTTGAAACCAACCTCAAGATCGATCCTCTCTGGACGGGCATCGTTCTGACCGTGATCGTGGGTGCTGTCATCATCGGTGGTGTCAAGAGAATCGCGACTGTCAACGAGAAGCTGGTTCCCGTCATGGCGATCTTCTTCCTGCTCGCCTCTATCGTAGCTCTGATCTTCCAATATGACAAAATTCCGCAGGCATTTTCCTTGATCTTCAAGGAAGCCTTCAACTTCAAGGCAGCCGCCGGCGGTGTTGCCGGATACGGTATCCTTTCGGCAATGCGTTACGGTGTCGGCAGAGGCGTCTTTACCAACGAGGCCGGCTTGGGTAGCGCTCCCATCGCACACTCGGCATCCAGCACCGAGGATCCCGTCAAACAGGGTCTTTGGGGCGTGTTCGAGGTCTTCATCACCACCATCGTCATCTGCACCATGTCCGCCATCGTCGTTCTGAGCTCGGATGTCTATCTGCTTCCCTTCACCACCGGCGGTGAGTTTGCCTTCAACGGCGCGGCTTTGAGCAGTGCCGCATTCAACGAAGCCCTGCCTGTTGTCGGTGGCTACGGCATTGCCATCGCAACCATCTTCTTCTCGCTCTCCACCATCCTCGGCTGGGCTTACTACGGCGAGGTCTGCGCAAGCTACCTCTTCAAAAACCATGCCAAGGTAGCGGTTACGGTATACAGACTCATTTACGTCGCCTTCGTCTTTGTCGGTGCGATCGCCAACATCAATATCGTCTGGCTGGTTGCTGACTGCTTCAACGCACTCATGGCAGTTCCCAACCTGATCGCTCTCATCGGACTCTCGGGCGTCGTGGTTGCCGCCACCAAAGCACATTTTGCAAATAAAAACAAGTTGAATTGATGCAACCGACTTCAAAAGGATCGGCTTGTCGTGTTGGACAAGCCGATCCTTTCCTTTTGGAAGGCAATTTCATTTTAGTCAATACCAAACAACTAAAATGTCAAAAACGGACAGGTTTTTCTTCTATAAATATTATATAATTTGAATAAGGTGATGACCGCTCAGGTCAAAAATATCTAAATTGGGAGGATGCGATCATGGATATGCAAAACAGAAGCTGGCAGCTCGACGCGCCCGAATACAGGGGCGGTATCTTTTCGGAAGCGGCCTATAACGACGGTGCCGGGGTATCCTTTTCTCCGGAAAGCGAAACAAGCAGACTGCAGGTGATCTCCAACACCAATGCTGAGGAATTTTCGGCATATGCAAGGCTTTTGGAGGAAAACGGCTACGCAAACACCTTTTCCAACGAGATCAACGGAAATCTGTTCGTGGAATATCAAAAAAAGGATTCTCTGATCTATGCCTATTTCAACCCATGCGTCATGGAAGCGCGTGTCATCGTTGACACCGCCAGCCTTCCCGTCAAGGAGTTTGGCTATGCCTATACGCCGAAGGCAGGAGAGGCATCGACCTTTTACCAGTACGCGCTGGTTTACGACCCCGCGGGAAACGGCGGCGGCAAATTCAGCGACGGAAAGCACACCAACTCGGGAACCTTCTGCATCATTCATCTGGCAGACAACAGCGTGATCCTGATCGACGGAGGCTATTCGGTTCAGGCGACCCCCGAGATCAGCGCCGGCGTCATGCAATTCTTGCGCGAGATCACCGGTATCCAAGCGCCCGAAAAGGTACGTGTGGCATCGATCTTCATCAGCCACGGACACAACGATCACAAGGGCAACATCATGAATCTGGTTGACAACCATTCGGACGAGCTGATCATCGAGCGCGCCATCCATAACTTCCCCTCCGTCGAATTTCCGGGTGGCGGCGGTGTTCCGTTTGCCGAGTTTGGCAAGAGATTTCTCGAAAAATTCCCGAACGTCAAGTTCATCAAGCCGCACACGGGTGAGAAATTCATGCTGGCGGATATGCAGATCGAGGTCGTCACCACACATGAGGACCGCGTCAATCCCGAAACGGGAAAGAGCGATCTGCTCGACTATAACGCAACCTCCACCGTGCTCAAGCTCACCTTTGGCAAGCAAACCTTCATGGCACTTGCCGATTGGGGCGGAAACTGGACCTGTGCGATCCATGAAAACGAGATGGCGGCATACCGCGATGAGGAGGCAAAGCTCCTTGGTATGTACCGCGACGAAAAGGGTGACTATCCCTTCCTCAAGGCTGACGTCGTGCAGGTGGCACACCACGCCATCAACGACTGGATGGAAAAGGTATATCAGACGATCGACGCCGACTACGCATTCATCGCACAGGCAGATGTCAGATATGACCAAATGGCGCACGGTTGCTATCGGCGCGTGGTCGATCAGCTGCGAGCCATCGGCATTCCCGACCAAAGGATCTACTTTGAGGGCCGCAGAACCCACGCGCTGACCTTCTGTCAGGACGGAACGATCACGCACAGCTCCACTCCCATCCGTTGCTTCAACGACTATTACCTCGGCTTGCTTGAGCAGTTCGATCCATTCTGTCCCGACCAGGACTAACACCAAACAAAAGGAGAATCTATTTCATGTATCAGTTATACGGTGACGGTATCCACGACGATACCGCCGCGATTCAGGAAATGATCGACAGCGGTGTCTGCGAGGTCTCGCTTCCCGCTCCCAAAAAGCATTATCTGATTTCCAAGCCGTTGGAGCTTCCCTCCAATTTCCGCTTGGTGCTCCCCCGCTTTGCCGTGATCAAGCTTGCCGATTGGTCCAACTGCGTCATGGTGCGCAACAAGATGGTGAAGGACTACGCCAAGCGCCTCCCCGAATTCGTCTATCACGCCGCACCGCACCACCCCCACA